>JBBQDH010000223.1:0-9810 GCA_038319515.1 Bryobacterales bacterium | reverse complement strand
AGTGTCGTGATCCAATGTCACCCCACCGTTCAGAGCGATGAATCTGCCACACAAGTCGGTTCCGCCAGTCGTCAGTGCGTCGCCCTGCAGGGCCACAATATTGCCGGCGAAGACCGAACCGGTCCCCAGCGTTGCAGCGCTTCCAACCTGCCAGAAAATGCCGGTGCCAGTGCCGCCATTCAGCACATTCACAATCGAATTGCTCGCCGTGATCAGAGTTGTGGCGATTTGAAAAACGAACAAACCGTTCGGGTTACTGAGAGCATCCAGCGTTAGCGTTCCGGTGAGTTGCGCCGATGAATTAAAGCGATAAACTCCCGGCTGGAGCGTTCCCACGCTTCCCAGATTCTGGCCAGTCAGGCTACTTGTGAACGGTAGCCCTGCCAGGAAGTTTTGGGCTGTCAGGGCATCCAGTCTGGCCTGCGCGGCTGCTCCATCGGTCTGGTGGACGGATCCGGTGAGCGTGATGCTGCCGAGGCCGGTAATTGATGTCCCGGGTGAGAGTCCCAGATCTCCCCAGATGGTGGTCGAACCCGTGTTTGTGACCGTCGATGCTCCGAGCACCGCAAAGCTCGCCGCTGAACCGAGAATTGTGCCCGCCTGCGCAATTGAAGCGCCCACAATCGCGATTAGGCCCAAAACTGCTGAATTGTAGAGGATATCTTTTCGAGTCATGTTATCGTTACCTCAACTACAAATGTACGGAGTTAAGACCCCGGTGTCTGTAATAAAGGGCACTTTAGAGTCAGGAAAAGGATTAATTATCCGTCTTAATTGTTTTCATCTATGCCCGTCATGTGAAGACGCGGATGGTTCTGGACCACGAATGGGAAGGGCGCTCGACAAGCCTGTGGAATAATTCCGCCAGGACCAAAACTGCAGCGAGGGCAATCACCATCACGAAGGCTCCCTGCCAACAGTTGTGTGCAAAGGCCGAGCCTCTCCGGGCCACCTCGCAGCCCGTGATGTGAACCAGATACAGCGAATAGCTGATTCTCCCGAGCCACTGCAGAACCGGCCCGCCCGTCACCCGTTCCAGCCAGCCGGCACGGCCGGCCAGTCCGATCATGATCGCGGTCGCCGCCGCGGTCGTCGCCGACGCGCTGCGGATCGGGATACTGAGGGCCAGAATTCCGAAGGAAAATAATACCCAGACCCTGAATGACAACTGCCGCCAAAGCATCGCCGTCGTGGCAACCCCCAGCGCGAATTCATACCAGAGATTAATGAACCATCCATGCCCGTGTTGACCTGTCGCGAGGATCGCGACCGACCACAACACAGGCAACACTGCCAGAAGCCAGCCCACAACTCTGCCGTAGCGCTGTGCCAGCCAAACCAGGACCACCAACACCAGATAGAACTGGATTTCGTAGCACAACGTCCAGAATGGAGAAATAATATTCCCGAATCCGAGAATGTCCTGGAGATAGACAACGTGGGCCAGAACAGAAGCGGCAGAGGGAGGGTTTCCCAGAGCCGAATAAATCACGCTCGCAAACGCCAGTGTGACCCAATACGGAGGATCCAGGCGAACCGAGCGACGCCAGGCAAATCTGCCGATGTAGGCCCAGTTAATCCCCTTCCGCGGCAGCGTCACCGCGATTACCAGACCGGAGAGAACAAAGAAAACGTCGACCCCGAGATAGCCGCTCCGGAAAGCCGTGTCAGCCCAGGCAGGCAGTTTCAGCACTTCCGGCAAAGGGGAAGAAGTGTAAAAGTGGAAAAGCACCACCGACAAAGCCGCGATTCCGCGAAGCATATCCAGCGCCGGAAGGCGCTTCAGCCGCTCCGCCACACCCGCTAGACCGCCGCCCGCACGCCCGCAGCCTTCGCAATCCGCATCGCATTCCGCATCAGCTTCAACCCCGTATCGCCCTGCGCCGTCAGCAGCGACTCCGGATGAAACTGCACCGCCTCAATCGGCAATTCCCTATGCCGAACGCCCATGATCACGCTTTCCTCACCCGGTTTGGCCGCCGTCCACGCCGTCACCTCCAGCACCGCCGGCAGCTTCTCCGGAATCGCATAGAGCGAATGGTACCGCCCCACCGTAATCTCTTCCGGCAGCCCCTCAAACACCCCCACCCCGTAGTGCTTCACGGTCGAAGGTTTCCCGTGCATGGGATACGGCAGCACGTCCAACTCGCCGCCAAACGCCTCCACAATCCCCTGCAACCCCAGGCAAACGCCAAAGACCGGAATCCCCGCCTGCGCCGCATGCAGTACCAGTGCGGGCACGCCAAAATCGCCCGGCCGGCCAGGCCCTGGCGAAATCAGAATCAAATCCGGTTTCACCTGTTCCAGAATCGAAAACGGCATCCCCGCGCGATACGTCACCACCTCCGCGCCGGCCTGCCGCGCATAGTTCGCCAGTGTGTGGATAAAGCAATCGTCGTTATCCACCAGCAGCAGCTTCATCTGCAGCGGTTCCGCCGCGGCCTCACTCACCGCCGCCTTCGTCTGATCGCCCAGCAGCCGGAAGAACCCGGTGGCCTTGAGGCGCGTCTCCGCTTCCTCTGCCGCCGGATCGGAATCGTACAACAACGTCGCGCCCGCCGGATACGTCGCATACCCATCCCGCAGATACGTTGTGCGAATCGCAATCCCGGTATTGATATCTCCGTTCAGAGACAGCATCCCGATCGCCCCGCCATACCAGTCGCGCGCCGTCTTCTCCAGCGATTCAATCGCCATCGACGCCGCCTTCTTCGGTGCGCCAATCAGCGTCACTGCCCACATATGGCTCAGGAACGCGTCCAGCGAATCGAACCCGGCTTCCAGGATCCCTTCCACATGGTCCACCGTGTGGAACAGCCCTGCATAGCTCTCAATCAGCCGCCGCCCGATCACCTTCACCGTGCCCGGCACGCAAACCCGGCTCTTGTCATTCCTGTCCACGTCCGTGCACATCGTCAACTCGGACTCTTCCTTCGCCGAATTCAGCAGCTCCTGGATGTTCTTGGCATCCTGCAGCGGATCGCCCGTGCGCCGCGCCGTCCCGGAAATCGGACAAGTCTCCACACGCGGCCCCTCCACCCGCACAAACATTTCCGGCGAAGCCCCCACCAACTGCTCTTCGCCAAACTGAATCAGAAACTCATACGGACTCGGATTGGCCCGCTGCATCCTCTCAAACAGTTCCGAAGCCTTCCCGGAATACGGCGTGGAGAACGTCTGCCGCAGCACCACCTCGTAATAATCGCCGCGCCGCATCCCCTCGCGAACGGTCTCCACATTGGCCATGTATTCGGCCTTCGTGTGGTCGCTCGTGATCGGGCCCGGCGCGCGCTTCCTGGCCTTCGGGACGGTCTCGGCATCCCGCGCCAAACCCCGCGTCGAAAGCCCGCCCTGTTCGAAATCACCCGCCTGTTCAAACTCGTAAGCGAATCGCTCAATCACTTCCCGCTTGCGATCCATGTAGATAATCTCGTCGCAAAGGAACAGCTGCAGGTCTTTCTTCATGCGCCGTTCAAGGCGCAGGGGAATTGGCTCAAACTGATAAATCAGATCGAATCCGAACGCCCCGGCCAGCGCCAGCTTGTCGTCGTTCTCATTGCGGAACTCATGCGTCAGCGCCCGCAGCACCGAAAACACCGACGGCTGCTTGCTGCGCTCTTCCTCTGAAAACAGCGCCGCCATGGGCTTCAGGCGCCCGTGGATCGTCCCGCCTTCTTCCCGGAAATCTTCCCAGTGCGGATGCTCGCGAAGCACGTTCGCCAGCATCTTATTAATCGCCACGCCCCTTTCATTCAAAGGCCGGAACGTGACATCCCGCTCAAAGCTCACCAGTTCCAAAGGAGGCCGAACCGCTACAATATCCCACCTGGAATACCGCCCCGGGAACTCATACCCCGATGAAAGATAGATGCCACGATGCTTGTCGAGCTCGCGCAGGTAGCGGCTCAAACCCTGGCGATAAGGTAACCTGGAGGTGACGCGCGACACGCGGATTCCGTGTGGCGTCTGATAACTGACTTCCCGCATGATGTTGGGTGTTTGATTTAATTATCGCCCAGGCCCTCTTTATGTTTCTTCAAAGACAACGCCGACCATGATCGTCCGTTATCTGCGTTCCCTCTGGATCTGGGCCATCAACGCCCTGCTCTTCCTTGTCTGGGTGCCGTTCATGGCGCTCGTGCGCCTCTTCGACCGCGACCCGCTTGTCCGCCGAACCGGCCGCGTCCTCCGCGCGCTGGGTCGCACCATGCTCCAGGTTCAGCTGCCCAAACTCACTCTCTCCGGCTTCGAAAACATCGTGCCCGGCCAGAGCTATGTCATCGTCGCCAACCACCAGTCGTTCATTGATGTCTCCCTGGTTTCCTTCCTGCCGCTGGACGCCAAATGCTTGGCCCGCGCCAACCTTTTCCGCGTCCCCTGGGTTGGCTGGACCCTCGTGATGTCAAAGGAAATCGCCATCCATCGCAATGACCCCCGCAAAGCCGCCCGCGCCCTTCTGCAGTGCGCCAAAATCCTGAAAGGCGGCTGTTCCGTCCTCATCTACGCCGAAGGCACGCGCAGCCGTGATGGCAATCTCCTCCCGTTCTCCGAAGGCCCGTTTCAGCTTGCCATCCGCCAGGGCGTACCCGTTCTGCCGGTCGTCATCGACGGCAGCGGCCTCAACCTCGGCAAGAACGCCGCGCTGTTCGACCGTCGGCAACCCATGTCGATGACCGTGCTGGAGCCCGTGCTCTCCGCTGGCTGGACCGCGAAACAGGCCGGCGAATTCCGTGATCTGGTCCGCGACAAAATGGCAGCCGCGCTCAGCCGTCTGCGCTGAGCGTCCCCACCCGCTATTGCCTGGGTCGCTGCTTTTCCGAAACCGAGCGAATAATCAACCTGGTCCCGCCCATGCCGGGAAATCCGGGATCCGCCTGCGCTTCCGCCGCGTTGAGCATTTCCTGAACTTCTGGCCTGTTGAGAGACGCCGCCCCCTCCAGTCTCACGAATCGGTTCTGCTTCCCGCTGCCTTCCAATATGCCGTGCGGATCAGGCAGCGTGGCCCCGTTGTAAAAACTCAGACCGACCCCTTTCGCATTCGTCGCCAATGAAACGACACAGTCCGAAGGTCGCTCCGTGGTGGAATACCCAATCACGAAAAAGTTGTAGTTGTCATAAACCAATTCGTTCGCAGTCTGGAATCGGGCGCGTACAGCCGCCCGGCATTTGCATCAGAATACCGCCGCCGTGGCTCAGAATCAATCCTGTCGAAGAGCCCGCATCGGATCCACCCGCAACGCCCGTCGCGCCGGCAACAAAGCCGCCAGGCCCACCGTCACCACAAAAAACAAAATCGCGGCGAGATACGCCACCGGATCCAGATTGCTGATTCCATACAGGGCCTGCCGCATCAGTCCCGACAATGCCGCTGCGCCGCCAACCCCCGCCGCCAACCCCATCGCCACCGGCCAGGCAAACTGCCGCAGCACCACCACAACAATATCCACAGCCTTCGCCCCCAGCGCCATCCGAATGCCGATCTCCCGCACCCTCTGCGACACCGCGTAGGCCACCACCCCCACAATCCCCAGGCATGCCAGCAACTGCGCCGTGAACCCCAACAGGCTGACCGCCATCACGCCGCTCCGCGCAGTCTCCAGCTTGCGGAGATAAGCGTCCTGCAGCAGATCCACCGCCGGGAAGATCTCCGGGTCAATACTCCGTGCAATCGCCACCGCCGCTCGCGCGACATCACGGGGCGAGCCCGCCGTCCGCACCACCACACCCATCGAAGGCAGATCCGCTTCCTTCGCCGGCGCATATAGCTCCGTCAGATCGGAGTCCTCCGGCTTCACCAGCCTCGCGCTCGCCGCAATTCCCACCACCGTGGAGTCCGCACCATCCACCGAAAAATACTTCCCCAGTGGATTCTCGCCGGGCCAGAGCCGCGCCGCCATCCGCTGTCCGATCACAATCGAATTCACATCGCCCCGCGCAAGCCCTCGTCCCTGCACCATGCGGATTTTCATCGCACCCAAAAAGTTCTCATCCACATGGTTCAACAGGATGTCGGTGGATCGCCCGTCCACCTCAACGTGGGCCGACGATACATGATTGCCCAGCGGAGCCGTATCGGTCATCGCCACCGCCTCCACCCCCGGCAGTTCGCCCAGACGCTGTCGCAAAGTATTGAGATAAGCCCGTGCCCGCGCCGGCGAATATCCATGTGTCCCCAGCCCGGGGTCGATCGCAATCACGCGCTGGAATTCGAAACCGGGGTCCATCGACGTCGCATGTTCCAGCGCCCGCACCAGCAACCCGGACACAATCAGCAGCACGCAACTCGCCGCCACCTGCGCCCCCACCAACACCTGCCGCACGCGCGTCGACCGATGCTTCTGCCGCACCACTTGCGTCGCCGGCGTCAGTCCGAACAGGATAGCCGAGATAAACCCCGCCACCACCGCGAACACCACTACCCGCCAGTCCGGTGACGCATCCAGCCACTCCGGCGAGCCGCTCACTACAATCAGCCCCCGCAACACCGCGGAGCCCAATCCAACACCGGCCATGGCCCCCAACAGACCCAGCACCACGCTTTCCGTAAACAACTGCCGTACCAGCCGTGCCCGCCCCGCCCCCACTGAAACGCGAATCGACATCTCCCGTTCCCTCGCCACCCCGCGCGCCAGCAACAAACTCCCCAGATTCCCGCATGCCACGGCCAGAATCAGCAGGCACAGCGAGACGATCAGCGCCACCACCGGAAACAGTTCGCCCCTGTCCTCCCGCCCCGTCCCGCTCCGGTTCCCGATCATCAGACTCTTCGCGTATCCGCCCGGCTCGGCCGGCAGCGTCTCGTTCTCCCAAATGTCCTTTGGATGCGTCTTCCGCAGTTCCGCCGCCAGCCCGCGCAGTTCCTCCTCCGCAGCTGTCGGGTTCATGCCCGCCCGCAGCCGTCCGAACATCGTCACGCCGCTCGATTCATAGCTCGTCAACAACGTACTTCCGCTCGCAAGATACGGCTGCCGTTCCAGAGGAGCCCAGAAATCGGGCTTGTCCATGCTCAATCCGCTGAAAGCCTTCGAGGCAACTCCGATGACCGTGACGCTCTTGCCATTCAGCAAAAACACCCTGCCCACCGCCCCAAAATCACCACCGAAATGGCGTCGCCAAAAGCCCTCCAAAAGCACAATGACCGGCTCCCGCTCTTCGCCGGACGGATCGAAAGCCCGTCCCATCAACATCGG
This sequence comes from Bryobacterales bacterium, assembly GCA_038319515.1. Lineage (GTDB taxonomy): Bacteria > Acidobacteriota > Terriglobia > Bryobacterales > Bryobacteraceae > BOG-234. The sequence goes on along the minus strand of JBBQDH010000223.1, from coordinate 2,620 downwards.
CGCACCCAGCTCGGCGAAGAAATTCGCGGTCACAAAGTGACCGTTCAGAGGTTTCGGTTCCCCCTCCATCGGAATGCGTGTCGTATTCTCTGCCAGCACTGCCGAAAGCGTCCGCGAATGTTCACGCAGATATGTCATTTCCGGATAAGGCAGCGCAAACGCGTATGCCTGCGGCGAATGCCGATGGAAACGCAGCAAATTGAACGGATCCCGTACCGGTAGCGGGCTGAGCACCATCAGATTGAAAAAACTGAACGCCGCGACATTTACGCCAATCCCGATCCCGAGCATCAGCACCGCCGCCAGCGTAAATCCCGGCGACTTCCGCAGCATCCGCCCCGCATATCGCAAGTCCTGCCCCAGTCGGTCCATCCACATCCAGCCCCACGCCTCCCGGGAGTCCTCACGTAACCGCAGCGTGTCCCCGAACTGCCCGCCGCCCGCTCTCGCCGCCATTTCCCGATGGAAATCCATATCGTTCTGCAGTTCTTCGTCCATCTGCCGCCGATTCAGCAGGTAGCGAAGTCGCCGCCACAGTTCTCCCATCTCAGGCCGTCCTCAATATGGATTGAATCGCGGCCGTCACCCTGTCATATTCCGAAAGCTCCGTCTTCAGTTGTTTGCGTCCGTCCACCGTCAGGCTGTAAAACCGCACCTTCCGGTTCGTCTCCGAAATGCCCCACTCAGCCGTTACCCAGCCCTTCAGCAGGATCTTCTGCAGTGCCGGATACAGAGATCCCTCCTCCACCGCCAGCACCTCGCTCGACAGCGCATGAATCCGCTGCGCAATCGCATACCCGTGCAGCGAGCCCGAACGAAGCACCCGCAAAATCAGCATCACCAGCGCGCCCGAAGGCATCTCGGTTTTAGGCATAGACAAACTAAGAGTAGGTTATCTATGCCTGAGAGTCAAGGGCGCAGCAAGGCCAAAGTTCACCCCACGGTATCCTGCGTGCTGAATCGGAGAAATACGCTTTGACGATTGATTCGCGAATGCACGTACTTCAGTTTCTGAGCGACCCCGGGTACAAACGAGCACCCGCCGACGCACTTCAAGTGGAATACCGCCTGCTATGCAGAGGTACGCTCCACCGGGCGATCATCGGCGATTGATCTTCGCGGCCTGCCGCCCCATTTATGATTAAAAGTGCTTCCAGCGGGAAGCTTAAGCCGTCTCTGTCAGCGCCCGCAAATTCACCGGCACCCGCTGTGAAACCAGCCGTGCCAAAGCCCGCAGCATCGCCGTGTCACTGCCCTGACCCTTCAGATCACAAGGAATCGCCGAATGCGGACGATCCCGCAAAATCTTCTCGATCCACGTGCAGCAGTTCCGTCGCCCGCCGGCCTCAATGAAGATTTTCGGCCCACTGGCATATACATTACGAACCAGACGCGGGAAGTCAACAACCTTGCAGTAGCCCTCCGCCGTTGTCTGCGCCGGAGACTCTTTCGTAAAATCAATCGGCTTACAGGTGGACGAAGTGAAGAACTCAATCTCCGGCACGCTGGCCGTGGTCAGCGTGTGGATGTCCACCAGATTCCGGTACTCACCACGCGTCGCCTCGCAGTGCATGGTCACGGGAATCGGCACCGGGCTCGCGACCGATGCCCCGATGCGTTCCAGCGCCCGTTTGCAGCCCTCGCGCTCACCCGCAATCACCACTTCACCCAGCGTATTGATATTGCAAAGAAAGACGTTCTTTTCCGGTTTAATCGCCGCAAAAGCCACTGCGGCCGTGGTCCGAACCGTCCACGAGTCCCACCCGACAGGCTCACCCGGAGCCAAACCCCACTGCTCCCGGATCGCATCCATCGGCCCCTGCAAACGCGTCCGATACGTCGGTATCCTGTCCAGGTTCCCGGCCAGTTCTGTCGGGTCCGGCCACACACCCAGGCTTGTCAGCATGATCGCTTCCCCGAAGCTATACCCGCATGCCGCCTTCGGCTGAATCCCGAACATCTCCCGCAGCAGCCAGGTGAAAATCAAAGACGTGCTGATCGCGCACTGCCCCAGCATCACCACGTCGCGGTAGAACGGCGCCTCATCCACCGGCGCGACAGGATACATCTCATCCACATGCAGATAGTGCGCGGCATTGCCACGCGCCAGCGTTTCAAAGCGATCCAGGAACGGCGGCGACAGCGTGAACAGGTCGGAACCAAGCCCCGGGTAAGGGCTTGCAATGCCCGGGTAAATAAACGCCACTCCGTCCGTACCCAGCGGATGCGGCACAAAGCTGCTGCCCCCCGGAGTCTTCCATTCAATGCCTGTTTCCGCGGCCCGCGGAATTCCCGTGCGCGCCACCGCAATCTCGCGTTCCAGATCTTCCGGACGCGCCAGAATACACGCCGCCAACCGAGCTCCGGCCCGATCACCGCAAGCTTTCGGATGATCCAGCAGTGAAAGAATCTCCGCCGGGCTCTCCCCCGCAAACACATGCAGCTTCATCGCGCGAAACGGAAACGTTGACAGGATATTCCGCTCCACCACAGGAGCACCAATCCACGGCCGCGCCGTATGTCGCTCCGGACCCGCCGGCAAATACCGGTAGTACAACTCCAGATCCGGATTCTTCTCGCCCGCGAAAAACCGCCGCGATGCCGCTTCGAAATCCGTCAC
>JBBQDH010000222.1:0-9833 GCA_038319515.1 Bryobacterales bacterium | reverse complement strand
CAAACCACTGCCGGCCGGATGGCGGCAGAAGTATTTCAACAACTCTCCATCCGGCGCGCCGGGCGTATACGCTGCGATACCCTCCTTGCGCTCCACGGTGAGCTTCGCTTCGCTGAATCTGCTGCAGCCATTTGGACATGTCGGCCAATTCGACGTAATCTTCTGCCGCAATGTGATGATCTATTTCGAGCAGGCCACACGGGATCAACTGGTAGAAAACCTCGTGCGGCAACTGCACCCGGGAGGATATCTGTTCACCGGACACTCAGAGACGCTTCTGCGGCTGCCGGAGACCCTGCAGTACATCCAGCCTGCCACCTATCGGAAACTCTAATGCAGCCACTGAATGGCCCGGAGATCGTGGTCGGCGTGGGCGACTGCAAGATCGCTTCCTTCCCGGCCGGCTCACTGAGCACTTATGCCCTCGGGTCGTGCATTGCTCTGATCGCCTACGACTGGAAGAACAAGACCGGGGGATTGCTCCATGTGATGCTTCCTGACTCAGCGATTGACAAGTTGCCGGTGGCCGCCAATCCGTTTGTCTATGTGGATACGGGTGTTCCCGAGCTCTTCCGGCGTCTGAGCGCGGCGGGTTGCGGCAAACATACCATCCGATGCTGCATAGTAGGTGGCGCCAGCATGATGGCGGATTCGGCGCATTTCGAAATCGGCAAGCGAAACTATCTCGCCCTGAAAAAGTCTTTTTGGCGGCATGGGATCTTTGTTGATCGGGAAGATGTGGGTGGAAATGAGTCAAGGTCAGTTCGGCTCGATCTCGGTTCGGGTCGGATCGATCTACGGAAAGGCGGGGCCCGTGAACAGGTATTTGTGCCCGCCGGAATAAGCGTCATAGGGAGAAGCGCCTAAAATGCAGATACTGGTGGTCGATGATTCCCCCGTTATGCGTCATTACATTTCGCGCACCCTGCATATGACAGGTATCGAGGTAGAGGTCCACGAAGCCGAGAATGGCCGGGATGCGCTCGAGAAGGTGTTAGCTTTGCGGCCAGACCTGGTGATCACGGATTTAAATATGCCGGAGATGACTGGACAGGAGTTAATTGCCAAAATGCAGGAATCGAAAGATATGAAGTTGACACCGGTCATTGTGATGTCAGCCCTGCGCTCACCCGGCATTTCGGACGAACTCATGCACGCCGGTGTCGTAGCGTTTATGACGAAACCCGTTTCGCCTGAGGCGCTCCGGCGAAGGCTGCTGTCCATCCAGGAGAGCAATCTATGACGTCATTTCCTGCTGTAAGGGAAGTAGTCGAACCGGCATTAGCCGAGGTACTCGAAGCAATGTATTTCTTTACCCCGGAGTGGCGGGGCATCGGTCAGCTGGAAGGGCCATTGCAAGGGGCGGCGGTGAAATTTCTGGTGTCTGCTCCGGCTGGCCAGGAACCGGATGCCGGTGAATTCCGCCTGATTGTTACGCAGCGTCTGGCCACAAGGATGGCGGCGGAGTTTCTTCCTGCAGAGCCCGAGGATGTAACTCCGGCAGAGTCTGAGTCAATGATCGCTGAATTGGCAAATGTGGTGAGCGGAGCGGTTTTGTCGGCATGTATGCCGGGTGTTGAGTTTCAGTTGGCAATACCCCGAACGTTTCGCCCGGTATCGGACAGTGAAGTCTTCAACTGCGGCTTCGCTGTCCTGGGCGGAGCCGCAGGCAGACCGGAACTTACTGAACTCGCCGTTGATGTCAGGCTGGACGGTCACTCATAGTTCGCGATAATCACGCCTGGTTGTTGAGCACCAGATGAATGGTCCCGCCCGCGGCGCAGACGGTTTCCAACATGTTCCGGACCAACGAAACAACAGCCGATTTGGTTCGCCGCAGGGTCACTTCGATAAGCGGGTGCGCACCTTTCGGGTTGACTGCCACAAAGATGTTCGCGTCCCGTTCCACTTGTATTCGTAATCTTTTTGGTCGAGTCGGCCCGTTTGCACGGCGATGGCGAGCGTGTCTGCCGGAGCAATTGCTTACTCTTTTCTCCGATGCAGACCGTCGGTTCCGCTGCACTGTACGGTCGGGAACAGATGTTCCGGCAGGCCATACATCTGTTCCCGGTACTCGGTGGTTATCCGACCGATACACGACATCAGCCTGCGCCGGCGCTTGCAATCGTTTTTTACATCTGGCGTCTCGTCTCCCTCTTTACACAGGCCGGCCTGAATCTTTCGCCGACTGCTACGTTCAAGGAGTCGGACGGTCCATTTTTTGTGCCATTGCGGTGCCACACTACAGGCCAGCGCCACCACCTCCGCTTCCTGATCGGTCTGATAGCTGCGCGACTGACAGGATCTCGCTTAATTTGTGCAACGCATTTTCCAGTCCCCCACAAGGCATACACCTCGCGTACTCCCCAACGCGCCCGGCCCAGCCCCCCGCACCTGGCAGATCGTGTCATCGGACGCTCCACTGTCCAGCGCTATCGATACATGCGCCCGGTTTACGTCTCGCACCAGGCGCCTCCCTTTCCCGCGAAACCGGTTCAGCCGAACCTGCTCTAGCTTTTTCAGGTGCGCTTCCGCCCGCCTCATGCCGCTATTCTCATGTTTCGGTATTACATCGTCAATGTACTCTAAGCAACCAGCCTTGGCATTCGCGCACCAAGGGACTTCATCTTTGCCGAAAGCGTGGTCCGTTTCAATCCCAGAAGGTCCGCAGCTGCTGACTTATTTCCCTGCGTCCGTGTCAGCGCCTGCCTCAGCAGTTTCGTCTCGAAGTTTTCCAGCGCCTGCTGATAATCCAGACCCTGTTCCGGCAACGCCTCTTCGATAGTGGCCTGCGACAGCCTTTCTGCAGATCCCGGGGGGCCGAAACGTAGGTCGGAGGGGAAGATAGTTGCCCTGCTCCCGCTCACAATTACGGCAGATTCAATCATATTTTCGAGTTCGCGCACATTACCGGGCCAGGAATGAATGCAAAGCCGGTCCAGGGCGATACGGTCGAGCAACTTCACAGGGATTCGTTCCTGACGACAGATCTTGTCGATAAAGTGCTGAGCCAGCAATGAGATGTCATCCTTTCTGGCTCGTAACGGCGGCAGTTCTATCCGGAAAACACTGAGGCGATAATAAAGGTCCTCCCGAAATAGTCCGGCCCGGACCCTTTGTGCAAGGTTCACATTGGTAGCGGCAATCACCCGAACATCCAGCTTGATACGCTCATTGCCTCCCAACCGCTCGACTTCCCTCTCCTGGAGCACCCGAAGAAGTTTGCCCTGCACGGCGAGGGGCATATCCCCGATCTCATCAAGAAATATCGTCCCTTGATTAGCAGCTTCGAATTTGCCTGCCCGTGCCTGAAAGGCGCCGGTGAAAGCGCCTTTGGCATGCCCGAACAACTCGGCTTCCAGAAGTGTCTCGGGAATGGCTCCACAATTCACGGCGACCCATGGTCCTCGACTGCGGTTGCCGCCGGAATGGATTTCCCTGGCCGCAACCTCTTTGCCGGTTCCGGTCTCTCCTTCAATCAAAACATTACATCGCCTGCCTGCTACCAGCCGGATTTCGGACTCAAGATCAAGGATCGCTCTGCTGCGACCAACGAGTGGGCTGCTCCAGTGAGCCCGGCCTGACGGCGAGGATTCGCAACACCGTACAAGCTCTTCGACTTCCTCCAACGCGGTGGCAACATGCGCAGCACCAGCCTTCATCCAGGCAACGGAAGTGGCAACCCTCGCTTCCGGCTCAAAGACCCAGATGGGGACTGCGAAAACATTTTTCTCAAGCAGGGAAAAAAGGCGCTCAGCATCGGCATCCGACGTGACATGCGCAATCACCACCACTGCGGCCCTCGCCTCGGATTGCGCCTCTCGGCAACGCGAGCGGACAGCGGGAATCAGTGCTGCAAGTGATTCAAATGCCGTGATTCCTGAAGACAGGCGATGCAAGTCCGGCGGCCCGGACCCGGTGGATGACAGCCAGTTGATTTCCATGTTCCTAAACGTATATCGACTGCACATCGAAAACCTTTAGCGTTTTTTGAGGAAGATGAAAAAAATAATGCATGGCGGGACGCTAAGGTGCCGAAGCTTTCCTGCCGATAGAAGAGGTGAAGAATGTTATGAGCGGGCCCGAATCCCGGCAACCTGCGATCAAAGGAAGATAAGGAAGATAAGTGATAGACGAAGAATTGTTGGTTCGCAGTGTGACGGAAGCGACTTCCGAAGTATTTTCGATGATGCTCGACATGACCGTGGAATTTGTGGGCTTTGCCGGTGACGCTAAAGGTTCCGACAATGGTCTGATAGCACTGGTCGGCATAACAGGCGATTGGGGAGGCTCCGGTGTGTTTTGCTGTTCACCGACGCTTGCCAGCCTGATTTCCACCAGAATGCTGGGTTTCCCGCCTTCAGAAGCCAAGACGGCAGTCGATGACGAGGTTCTCGACGTTGTCGCGGAGATAACAAATATGATGATCGGAAATATCAAGAATGGACTGGAGGAAATTACCGGACCCATGGCCATCAGCGTTCCGACCGTAATTCACGGCCGAAACTTCCAGTTTCGGAATGCAAGCGGACTCCGCGGTGTAGCACTCTCCTTCCTGACCGAAGGCGAAAAGTTCGAGGTCCGGATAACACTTGCGCCCGCATCTGAGCAGGTTTCCCGATCAAGGATTCCAATTCTGGGCCTGGCACACATGTAAGCGTCGGCGCGAAGGGCAGGGCTGAAAACTTACCTGAGAAAAAACCTTGCTCCCGCCACTCATTCTATGTCGAATGGCGAAAGAGATTTCAAGAGGCGAGACCGGAGGGCTTCTGCTAAGCCGGACCGCGCTACTTCCAGAGCGCCCCACTGAACGGCTCGGGGCCCGAAGTGGTACTCCCGGCAACTGCGCGCGGGAGATGTCTGCGCCCGAAATGACACAAATGGTGCGTGGCCTGGCTGGCAGATTGCATGCACGACTGCCGCGAGGATGCGGAATCGATATGTCTGACCTGATACAGGCAGGCAACATCGGCCTCCTGAAGGCCACCCTGAACTTTGAAGAGTCCTACGGAGCCCCGCTGGCCGGCTATGCGATGTTCCGTATTCGGGGAGAGATGCTGGACATGGTGCGCCGTAACGCCGGGAAGGAAAACACTGGATCAGCAGGGTGCCCGGTTCCCCACGGGAGCGAGGATTCAGATTCGCTGATCCCGGCATCGCCGGACAGTTCACCACAGAGTTCGCTCATGAAGCGGCAGAGGGCAGAAATCATCTGGGAAGAACTGAAACGCCTTCCGCTCCGGGACCAGGCTGTGATCCGGCTCAGATATTCGCGTGAAATGACACTGCGGGAGATCGGTGAGGAACTCAACGTCAACGAGAGCAGGGCCTGTCAGCTTCACCAGCTTGCCTTGACCCGACTAAAAAGGGCGTTGTCAAAACGAGGGGTTCGTGACTTCTCTCATCTTTAAGGCAGCCTGGAGAATGACATGAGACTGCAGTTGGATTCCACGGCACTACGATCAGCTGAAAATGCACCCGCAGCTCAGCCATCGTCGGTAGGCCGGAACGAGGACCGGACAACCCAACTCGCCCGCCCGGGCGACACCGTAGGGATATCGGGGCCTTCTGCGGCGCTCGGACGGCTTTCCGCTGAGAGAGCCTCCAGAATCGAGCAATTGACTGCAGCTATTCGAAATGACACATACCGGGTGCCTGCCGCAGCCGTGAGCAAGGCCATTCTGGCCCAGGCGGAAGCCTAGCCCCGATGTCGCTGCTTACATCTCTGGCAACAGCGTCCACGGCGCTTCAGGCATTCAGCACCGCACTGGGAGTCGACCAGACCAACGTCTCCAACGTTTCGACTCCCGGTTTCGCCGCCTTACGGGCCACGATCAGGCCGATCAATCCAACGCACCCGGGACTTTACAATTCCGATGTCGTGGACTTCGAATCGACGGGAAGCCGGCAGGCGGACGCGCTCGTTCAACAGGCAGCGTCGCAATCCGGCTACAGTCGTACAACCGCAGATCACCTGGAGAGCATCAACCAGGTGTTTGATATCACGGGAAACACCGGAATTCTCTCGGCGTTGCAGCAATTCAGTGCGGCCTTCTCCACGCTGTCAGTCAGCCCCAACGACAGCACCCTGCGGTCAAATGCCGTGGCGGTTGCGGGAAATGTCGCAACCGCATTCCAAAGCGCCGCCGCAAGCCTCGACATCCGGAAAACAACGGTCGATTCCGGCATCGCCGATGCTGTAACGAGGATCAATGGCCTGGCTAAACAGATCCGGGATCTCAACGTGGCGGTACGCGGCCAGACGCAGGCGAACCCGGCAACAGACGCCAGCCTGAGAGTGGCCCTTGAAAAGCTATCCGCGCTTACCGACATCAACGTTCTGCCGAATGCAGACGGAACGATTTCAGTTCTTACCGGAGGCCGACAACCACTGGTCCTGGGGGATCAGGCGTTCGCCCTTCACGCAGATCCCTCGGCAGCCGCGGGAAGCCAGATCACGTCGACCGGAGGAGGAGGTTCGCCTGCTTCCTATTCAGGAGAACTGGGTGCACTGCTCAGTCTAAAGAATGGTCCGCTGCGCGACCTGGCCGGAGACTCTTCAGTTCCTGGATCATTAAACCAATTGGCGGCCGGGTTCGCGGCCCGGGTCAACGCATTGCTATCAGCAGGCGTCACCCCCTCCGGTGGCGCCGGCGTACCGATCTTCGCCTTTGATACGGCAAACAGCAGCAATTCTGCGCGAACACTGGCGGTCGTTGCCGGATTCACGGGTGACAGCCTGGCTCTCGCAGGAACAGGGGTCGGTGGCGGCTCCAACAGTACTGCCAATCAGTTGGCCGCGCTCTCTGCTTCGACACAGACAGCCGACCAGATTGGGGGGCTGGCGCCGCAGTCCTTCTTTGGCCGCTTCGCGGCAAGCATCGGACAACAGCTTTCAGACGCGCGCACTGCTGCGTCATCCGATGCCACTTCGCTCGTTTCCGCGCAAGCAAACCGACAGCAGATTTCCGGGGTCTCGCTTGATCAGGAAGCAGTGAACATCACCGCGTACCAACGGTCCTACCAGGCTTCGGCCAGAATTGTATCCATTCTCGACCAACTGACTTCCGACGAGGTGAACCTCATCAAATGACCTTGATCTCTTCAACAATTAACGCCGCCGTATTTCTGGACGGAGTGTCGAGGCTGCAAAAAGCACAAACCAGGACTCAGGAAGATATATCGTCGGGATTCCGGGTTCGGGATGCCGCCGATTCCCCGGAACAAATCCAGGAGCTTGTCGGCCTCGTGACAACTCTCTCAGGGAATCAGTCGTGGCGCAGCAACCTTGGGCGGGTGGAAGCAGAGGCGACCGCAGCGGACTCAGCACTCACCACTGCAATCACACTGGTAGAAAGTGCACGCACCCTGGCGCAGCAGGGCGCCGGCAGCCTTGCCACGACCGCTGATCGTCAGACTCTCGCAGCTCAGGTTCGGAGCATCCAGCAACAAATTGTTTCTCTGGCCAACACCACAACTGAAGGCCGTTACATTTTCGGTGGCGATCAGGACCTCTCCCCGCCCTATCAAATCAACACGGCTAGTATTGCGGGAGCGGATAAACTAACGTTACAGACGTCGACACGCGTCATTTCCGACCCTTCCGGCCAACCGGTGTATCAGTCCTCCACCGCAGCCGCGATCTTCGATCACCGGGATCAGAACGGCGCCCCGGTCGCGGATAATGTGCTCGTGGCGCTGCAGACTTTGGCGACGGCGTTGGGGAACAATGACGTCTCCGGAGCAGCCGGCGCGCTGCAATCGCTCAAGAGCGGCTCCGATTGGCTAAACCAGCAGCAATCCACGTACGGTATTTCGCTGAACCGAATTCACGCGGAGCAGTCCGCCGCTGAGAACCATGACACAAGTCTGCGGAGCCGTATCTCGGCAATTCGCGATACGGATATCGTGCAGGCTGCAACCGACCTCTCCGCTGAGAACACGGCTCAATCGGCGGCATTCGCGGCGCAGGCGCGGATTTCCGGCAAGAGTCTTTTCGACTACCTGGGCTGAACGCCTTCACCATGACCAGACAGTTAAGCCAGCAGGAAATCGATGCGGTCTTCCAGAACATTCAGGGGCGGCAAGCCGAGCGTGCCGGTTCCAAGCGGGCGGCCCTGTTTGATTTCAGGCGCCCGGACCGTATCGCGAAATCCCAGCTTCGCGCGATTCACCAGCTTCACGACAACTTTGTGCGCAATCTGGTCTCGAGCCTCTCGGCCTATCTGCGCTCCTATCTGATTGTCAATCTGGTTAGTGTGGAGCAACTCTCCTATTCCGAGTTCCTGGAATGCCTTCCCTCCCCGACATGTATCGCGTCCCTGAGCCTGAAACCCTATGACGGGAACGCAGTTCTCGAGCTCAACTCTTCGCTTATCTTCCCAATTCTTGAAATCCTGCTGGGGGGCGACGGAAAGCTCCAGTTCAGTTCCCAGCGTGAAATCACCGAGATTGAACAGGTGCTTCTCGATGGCCTTTTCCGACTGATTCTGAGAGACCTGCGGGAAGCATGGAAATTCGTAACCCAAATTGACTTCGCCATTGACACAGTGGAAACAGAGCCGCAGTTTCTACAGATCCTGGCGCCAACTGAAGCCGTCGTTGCCGTTGCAATTGAGATCAGGATTGGCGAATCGATCGGCATGATGAATATCGCCATGCCCTCGATCATCATCAAGATGATGCGCCAGAAGTTCGATCAGCAATGGTCTCTGAGAAAGAGCGCATCAACCGATCTCGAACAGACCCGGGTCCTGGATCTCATCCGAACCTCCTCCCTCAAGTCTGAGGTTGTGCTTGCCGGCCCACGATTGTTGCTCCGGGACCTGATGAATCTGGAAGAAGGGGACATTCTGAGCTTCGAGTATCCGGCGGGAAAGCCAATTGACTTTATCCTCAATGGCAAGAAAAAGTACAGAGGCGAAATGGTTTCATCCGGCAGGCGGGCTGCATTCCGAATCCTCGAAGAGTTCCAGGAACACCTCCAGTGAGCAGCGCGCCAAAGACTGAACTCGCGGCAACCTGCCAGGTAATACGGTCCACTCACCTGGGCGAAATTGAATGGACACCAGGCTGCGAACTCTACCTGCCCGTTGGCCTGCCGGGGTTCGAGGAAGAAAGACGCATGATTCCGGTGGAAGTGCCTGCGCAGCGCCCCCTCGTCTTCCTGCAGAGCCTTGAGGTTCCGGACACCTGCTTCGTCTCCCTGCCCGTTCGAACAATCGACCCGGGCTACACCCTGCGGTTGTCTGAAGAAGACAGGCAGGGACTGAATTTTGACCTGGAAACTGAATTGGCGATTGGTGCTGATGTGCTTTGTCTCGCGTTACTGGTGCCATTCGAAAACACGGTCGAAGCCAATCTGGATGCGCCTATCGTCATTAACCTGCATAACCAGCGCTGTATCCAGTCCCTGCCATCTGAGAGCGTTGCCGGCCGCTTCCGGCTTGCCGACGGCGGTGTCTGGGAATCCATATGCTAGTGCTGCGAAGGCGGGCGGGTGAGGCAATCATCCTTGGCGGAGGCATTGAGATAGAGGTAATTGAGATCTCCCGCACGCGGGTGAAGCTCGGCGTCCGTGCGCCGCGGGATGTTTCCGTGGCACGCAGGGAGGTGATAGCAGTAGCGGCGGAAAACCGCAAGGCATCAGATCTTATTCTGCAACGCGGTCCGCAGGGGGTGGGAGATTTGCTTCGTCTGCTGCGAAGTATTTCGGTGGATGCCCCTAAAGTTGCTCCGGATTCTGCCGATATGTAACTCAGAACGATACAGCTGGTATCGCGAATGACTTGCGAGAACCGGCACCCGGCATGATGACGGGAGTATCAGCAAAG
>JBBQDH010000221.1:0-9996 GCA_038319515.1 Bryobacterales bacterium | reverse complement strand
GTGCCTTTGGAACCGTAATAGCCGACATCAATAATCATTTTCCCGGGAAGTGCTTTCTGGAGGCCGAGGCTCCATTGTTGTGTGTAAGGCGTGCTGTAATCCGAACCGATGGCGGTGATGGCGGGCGGGGCCGCGGGGACGGTGACTGTGCCGCCGGTCACGTTGGAAAAATTCGCGTTGGTGATGGTGATGGACTGCACGGACGCGGGGTTCGTCGTGATGGGGTCTTCGTAGCGACCGATGGCCGGGACGTCATGCACGATGCCGTAGCCGCCGCGAATCGCCATCAGGCCTGTGCCGGTTGGGTCATAGGAGAAGCCAAAGCGCGGGGCGAAGTTCAGATATTTTTCGGGCGCGATTTTCGAGCCGTAGGGAGAGTTCCTGCCGCCGATGATGAAGCCGTTGAGCGGGTCGCCGGTGCCTGCCACCAGGTTGCCTGCGGCATCGACGGAAGGCGCTTTTGCGGGGTCGTAATATTTCGGGTCGAAGGTGTTCAGGAAACCTCCGGCATCGTAAGGCTGACGGTAGAGGCCATAGCGAACACCCACGTTGATGGTGAGATTGCGGCGCAGCCGGATGTCGTCCTGAACGAACATTTCGGCCTGATTGGCGCGGATATCGGGGGTGATATCGCGGGCCACCTGAGAGAAGCTGGAGAAGTTGCCCTGCAGGAAGTTGGCCCAGCCCTGCATGGTGGTGGTGGCGGCGCTGCCTGCGGGGCGCGGTGTGGTGGAGAAGGTGAAAGAGCCGACATTGTTGCCCGCGGCATTCTCATATTTCTGATAGCGGTTGACGGAGACGCCGGCTTTCATGGTGTGTTTGCCCATGATTTTCGTCACGTTGTCGAAGAAATTGTGGTTGCGGTTGAAGTCGCGATAGGGGCCGAAGCCGCCGACTGCCGACACGCCGCCGAAGTTCATGGTGGGGATGCGGCCCAGTGTGACGGCAAAGGGCAGCTTCACTTTGATGTCGGGCGAGTTGACCTGGGCATCAAGGCCGATGGGCTCGCTGGTGATGGCGCCATAGGACCAGGAGTAGCCGGCTTCGTTGATCAGCGTGGGGCTCAGGGTTCCGGTGAGGCGCACATTGAGACCCTTGCCGGGGGAGTTGGTGGTGGTGGTGCCGACGTTTGGCAAGGCCACGCCCTGGAACAGGCCGCGCGGTTCGATGGTCGGAATCGTGTCATTCACAAAGCGACCCTGCAAGGCCCACTTGCTGCTGAAGATGTGGTCCATTTTGAGCAGTTCTTCACGGAAATTGGTGGTGTTACGGAGGGCCAGATTGATGAGGTGGCTGGCGGGGGCATCGGGCACCTGAGAAAAGATGTCCTTGATGTAAGCCTGGGCGATTGGATCGATATTCGGAATTATGTTGGATGACGCAAGGCAGGTGGAGCCTGACGACTGGGTGCAAACCGGGGCGGTGAAGATACCCTTCTTCTCATCCGCGGTGGGCGCGGTGCCCTGCACGGATGCATAGGTAATGACGCGACGCCACTCTTCGTTGAAGAAGAAGAAGGTCTTCTTCGTTTGTTTATAAATGCCGGGGATGTAGACAGGGCCGCCGACGTTATAGCCGAAATTGTTGTAGCGGAGTGGCGGAACTCTTGCGGTGCCGTCCGGCCCCAGGTTTACCTTGTTCGCGTTGTTGAAAAAGTTATTGGCGGCGAGCGCATCATTGCGGAAAAATTCATAGGCCGTGGCATGCAGTTTGGAGGTGCCGCTCTTGGTCACCACGTTGATGGAGCCGGCGGCATTGCGACCGAACTCCGCGCTGTATTGGCCGCGCTGCACCTTAAATTCGGCAATCGCGTCCACGCTGGGGTAGCTCAACAGGGTGAGATTGGCGCCGCGGTCCACATTGTCCGCGCCATCGACAGTCCAGGAGTTCTGATCGGTACGACCGCCGTTGATGGAGAACGAAACGGCGTTTGACTGGCCTGTGAGGGGGTTGGAGGTGCCGACATAGATCTGGTCGCCGGTGCCTGTGTAGGTGACGCCGGGCATCAGGGCGACGAGTTGCTCATAGTTCCGGGCGTTTAGTGAGAGCTCGCGAATCTGGTTGCCGTCGATTACGTTAGCTGCGGTGGAGGATTGCGTCTCGACCTGCAGGCCGTCGGCCTCAACGGTGATTTGCGTGGCGGTGTCGCCCAATTCCAACTTGATATCGACGGCGCGGGTGGCGCTGACGTCGAGCACGACGCCGTTCTTGACGGTCTTCTTAAAGCCCTTCGCTTCCATGGTAACTGAGTAGTTTCCGACAGGCAGGTTGGGCGCTACGTAGTAGCCGGCGGAATCTGTGACGGCGGTGCGGAGGACCGCATTCTGATCAGTATTCGTGACACTGACTGCCGCGCCTGCGACTGCGGCGCCTGTGGCGTCGAGCGCGGTCCCCACGATAGTGCCGGTGCTTTGCTGCGCGGAAAGGCTGGCCGATGCCAGAATCACTGAGAGGAAAAAACGTTTTGTCGCGCTGTTCATAGAGACCCCACAAGGTTGGTTTCAGTATAACGGCGCTGTCGCCCGGGCCTGCTGCATACAATTGTGAGGAATGGCCCCGCGCGCTTCAAACAGGAAGGTCACTAACAGTCTGGTGGCGATGAGTTCGGCTGCTGTGTTCGCGGTTTATTCGGCAGGGTATGTGCGGACGCGCCCGGCTGCGGATCATCTGGCTGAGCGGGCGGAGCGGCGACCTGTGGCGGAGGCGGTGGTGGCTCCGGTTGCAGTGGAGCAAGGCGCGGCTCCGGTTGTTGTGGCGAAGGTCGCGAAGGTAGCACCGGCCCCGCAGGCATCGGCGATAGAGGATGTGGCGGAGGCCAGTGTCGAAGTGGAGCCGCTGCCACAGCCACTACCTTCACCACTGCCACCGCCTCCTGCTCCTCAGCCCCCTCCTCCTCCTCCGCCAAAGTGGAAAGATGGGACCTATACGGGCTGGGGGACGTCGCGGCACGGGGATATTCAGTCGCAGGTGGTGATTGAGGGAGGCCGGATCATTTCGGCTACTATCGCGGAGTGTCAAACGCGCTATTCGTGTTCGGTGATCGACAAGTTGCCGCCGCAGGTTTCCGCGCGGCAGAGCCCCGATGTGGACTCGGTTTCCGGTGCGACACAGAGTGCCGATGCCTTCTACTATGGAGTGGTGGAAGCGCTGGGCAAGGCCCGGTGAGTGATCAGGCGAAGCGTGGCTGTGATGGGGACCGTGGTGACTATTCAGGCTCCCGTCGGGTCGGATGCTGCGATGGAACGTGCTTTCGGATGGTTTTTCGAGATTGAGGCCCGCTGCACACGGTTTGACGCGGGGAGCGAACTGATGCGGTTGGTGGCGCGACCGGGCGGACCGGTTTGCGTGGGGCCGATCCTGTTTGAAGCGGTTCGCTTTGCGGTGGCGGTGGCGGCTGAGACCGGCGGGGCGTTTGATCCGACGGGCGGGCACTGGCAGGATGTGGAGGCAGATGCCGCGCGGCAAACCGTCACGTTGCACCGTCCCCTGAGCCTTGATTTGGGTGCGGTGGCAAAGGGCATGGCAGTGGATACGGCTTCGCGTGAGTTGCAGGGTGTTCGCGATTTCCTGATCGATGCGGGTGGCGACCTTTATCTGGGCGGGTGCAATGCGGATGGGGAGGGCTGGAAGGTCGGGATTCGGCATCCGCGGCGCGATGGCGAGCTGATCGAAACGTTACGGGTTTCCGATCAGGCGGTTTGCACGTCCGGCGATTATGAACGCGGGCGACATATTGTCGATCCGCGGTCTGGTGAGCCTGTTACAGCTGTCGCCGGCGTGACTGTATTGGGGCCGACGGCAATGCTGTGTGATGCGATCGCCACGGCGGTGTTTGTGCTGGGGCCGGAGGACGGCATGGCGTTGCTGGACCGGCTGGGCCTGGAAGGGCTGATCGTAACGCCGGAACTGGCGCGCTTCCAGACGCAGGGATTCTGCTAGTGCATCTTCAGGGTTTCCGCAGGCCGAATGGACAAAGCTTTCGCAGTAATACGCAGGTGCGAACGGCGGTTCCGCCGGTCGAAAGCCCCGCGCTGAGCGGACAGGGCGGCGACAAGATCGCCGGCACCACCGGTCTCTTCGCTTTTATCAGCCTTTGGGGCACGAGGTGGCATTCAGGGAGGGTCAAAAGCCTGGGTGGGCGGTTCTTTAGGACCCCGAAAGGGCTGTTGCTGATTATTCTGGTGCTGCTGGTTGCGGTGGCGGCACCGCATGAGGGGCTTCGGGTGGCGTTGCCTGGATTGCTTGCGGCTTGCGGGGCGTCGGGCCTCCTCGATATGGTCATCCTGCGCCGGCGGAAGAACGCCTGGGAGTTTCCCGGTGGGGCGATATTGACGGCCGTTATTGTGGCGATGGTGTTGCGCGCCCAGGAGCCCTGGTATGTGGTGACCATCACAGCCGTGATTGCCGTGCTGAGCAAGTACATTGTGCGGTCCCATTCGGCTAACGTCTTCAACCCGGCAGCGCTGGGGATCGTGATCACCTTTTACATTTTTCACACGGGGCAAAGCTGGTGGGGGGCGCTGCCGGAAGTGGCGCCATGGGCGGTGGGATTGCTGCTGCTGACCGGGATCTTCATCGCCGACCGCGTGAATAAACTGCCGCTGGTGCTGGTGTTTCTGGGGGTCCACTTTCTGCTGTTCACCATCACTGCGTTTGTGGGCAATCCGCGATCAGTAGCCGAGATCTTCCGCGCGCCGGATCTGCAGGCGGCCCTGTACTTCGCGTTCATCATTCTGACGGACCCGCCTACATCTCCGGCCAAATACCCGGACCAGCTGATTTTCGGGGCGATTGTGGCAGCGGTCAGTTTCGTTGTCTTTGAGTGGTTCGGGGTGGTTTATTTTCTGCTGGCGGGAGTGCTGGCGGGCAATGTCTGGGAGGCCTCAAGACGGGTGAGCCGACGCCGGAAAAGGTCCGCTTCGTCCCACGCCGCATTGACATTGTCGTAACAAACGCCGGAAAATACTTTATGCTTATAAAACCTTTCAGTAGAGGTCTTGCGGCGGCATTTTTGTTAATCATGGGCAGCGCGTTACAGGCCCAGACAATTACCGCCTCCATTACCGGAACGGTCAGCGACCCCAGTGGCGCCGTCATTCCGAACGTCAAAGTCACTGCGATCAGTGTGGACACCAACGTGGCGCATGCCGCGACAACCAACGATTCAGGTGTCTTCAACCTGCTGTTCCTCCCCGTGGGCAACTACAACGTGAATGCCCAGAGCCAGGGATTCAAGAAGACTGTGGTGGGCCCGTTTGTGCTGCAGGTCAACCAGATTGCCCGCGTCGATTTGAAGCTTGAAGTCGGCGAAGCGTCGCAATCGATCGAGATCACTGATTTTGCGCCGGTGCTGCAGACGGAATCGACGGCGACGGGCGATTCGCTGACGGCGAAGACGCTTTCCTCGCTGCCACTCAACGGTCGCAACTTCGTCAGCCTGACTCAGTTGATTCCGGGCGCGATTTCCACCAGCCCGAATGCGATGAATACATCGGCGAAGTTCCAGGGTTCGGGCAGCCGTCCCCAGGTGAACGGGAACCGCGAACAGACCAATAACTTCCTGCTCGACGGGATCGATTCAAATGACTCGATTGACAACCGCGTGGGCTATCAGCCGAATGTGGATGCGATTGAAGAAGTGAAAGTGATCACCGGCAATGGTTCGTCGGAATTCGGCAATGCGGGCGGTGCGATTGTGAACGCCACGCTGAAGAGCGGAACGAACCAGTATCACGGGAACGTTTTCGAGTTCCTGCGCAACGACAAGCTGGATGCAAACGGCTACTTTAATAACCGCAACCTGATTAAGCGCGGTTTTGTGAAGCGCAATATTTTTGGCGGAACTTTTGGCGGTCCGGTGATTAAGAACAAGCTGTTCTTCTTCATGGACTACGAGGGTACCCAGCAGCGCAATTCGGGACCGGCCTCGGCCAGCGTGGCTCCGGCGGCGTGGCGGACCGGCAACCTGTCGGACTTCAGCAAGACCAACCCGGTCATTAAGGATCCCGCCGATCCCAATGGAATCGCCACTTTCGCCAACAACATCATTAGTCCGAGCCGCATTGTGAACCCGGTGGCAATCAAGCTGTTTTCCAGCCCCGATCTGTATCCGCTTCCCAACAACGCAGGTACAGGCACCTTGGGTATTACCAGCAACTACATATCAAGCTCGGCCAGCACGCTCAAGAACAACCAGGCTGATGTGAAGAGCGACTACCGTCCGAATGATAGGGACAGCATCAGCGTGCGCTGGTCCATCGGTCGTTATGAGCAGTTCGGCAGCGCTGCGGCGTTGCCGGTGTTCCTGACTTCCGCCAACATTGCGCCGACGCAGAGCGCGGTGGTGACGTGGACGCGCGCGTTCTCTCCCACAATCGTTAACGAAGTACGTCTGGGTTATACCCGCATAGCAATCGATGAGGGCGTCCCGGTGGACTGGAGCGGCAAGCTGGGTGCGGATGGCAATTCAAAGTTCGGCATCGGCGGTGGCCAGCCTTATGCGGGCCTGAGCAGCGTCACGTTGGGCAACGGCCTGAGTGGCGTCGGCGGCGGAGCTTCGGTTGGCTCCACGGTGGATAACAAGATCCAGTATGGTGACAACCTGACCTGGCAGCGCGGCAAGCATCTGCTGAAGATTGGCGGGCAGTTGACGCGGTTCCGGCAGAACCGTTACTACGCCGGGAACAACGGCGCACTCGGTTCGTTCAGTTATGACGGCACCGTGACTAATCTGGCTTACGCCGATTTCCTTCTCAACCAGTTGATCGCCAAGGGGCGCGGTGCCGTGGTCGGCAAGTGGGGACAGCGGCACTGGTTGGACGGCCTGTTTATTCAGGACGATTACAAGCTGGCGCCGACTGTTACGGTGAATATCGGATTCCGCTGGGAATACAGCCAGCCGCTTTATGAAGTGGCTGACCGCCAGGCGAATATCGACGTTGTGAACGGCAAGGTTCTGCTGGCCGGTAAGGATGGCAACAGCCGCGCACTGTACAACCCGTATTACAAGCAGTTCGAACCACGCCTTGGTATTGCGTGGAATGCGCGTCAGAAGCTGGTGCTGCGTGCGGGTTACGCCGCGTCGAGCTTTATGGAAGGCACGGGCGCTAACCTGCGCCTGCCGCTGAATCCGCCGTACTTCGTGGAAACGAACGTGAACTATGACGTTCGCACCCCTGGCAACATCGGCATTGGTTTCGCGGATGCGCCGAACAGCGGTTCGCTGACTGGTCCGCGTTCCAGCCCGACGGCGGCACCCTTCTATCAGGGCCGTGCGTGGGATCCGAACCTGCGTCCGCAGTTCACACAGCAGTACAACGTGACGGCGGAGTATCAGTTCACGAAGACCACTTCGCTGACCGCGGCTTATGTCGGCCAGTTGGGTACTCATCTTGTGGTGCCGCATGAAGCGAACAACCCGGTGGCCGGCGTTGGCACCGGCGCGGCTGCAGTTGCCCTCTGGGCGCCTGCGAATGATCGCCGTCCTTTGTTCAGAACGCTGCCGAACGTCGGCAATATCGCCCTTACCGAGGGCAGCGCCCGCATGAGCTACAACTCGTTGCAGATCAGCGGTCGCAAGCGCCTCTCGGGCGGCCTGGAACTGACCGGCTTCTATGTCTGGAGCAAGAGCATCATGGAAAACCTCGGCTACTATGGCTGCGGTTCTGTGAATGCGGAAGGTGCGTACTGGCAGGACGCTTATAGTCGTCGCGCTAACCGCGGTCCTTCGTGCTTCGATGCCCAGCACAACATTTCCATGGGTGGTTCTTACAACCTGCCGGTGGGCAAAGGCATGCAGTTCGGTGGCAACATGAACCGGATAGCCGACGCGATTCTGGGTGGCTGGAACGTCAACTACTTCACGAATACGCACTCGGGCTTCCCGGTCACAGCGTTTGCCTCTGCAGCCAACACGGGCGGCAGGACCCCGCGCGGCAACGTTCGGGCCAACGCATACAAGTCGTTCCCCATTCCGTCCCAGACAGTGGACCAGTTTTTTGGTCCGGTGCTGAACAGTGGCGCGAGCATCTTCTGCGTGGCGGGCGTCAATGACGGCAACTGCGCTTTCGGTGTTCCGACGGTTGGCGTGCTTGGCAGCGCCGGCGTGGGTACGCTGCGGGCTCCAAGCTTCTTCAACCTCGACATGTCGATTGGTAAGAAGTTCCTGGTTCGCGAAAGGCAGTATGTGGATTTCCGCATGGAAATGTTCAATACTCTGAATCACGTCAGCTGGGGCGCTCCTGGTCGTGACATCACCAACCCGGGTGCGTTTGGCCAGATCACCGGTCAGGTGCAGAACCCGCGCAACATTCAGTTTGGTCTGAAGTATTATTTTTAGGCTGCGCTGAGGCAAGTTACACAGCAATCGGACCGGCGGCGAAGACCGCCGGTCCCACGTAGACTGTAGTCATGGTCTTTCGGGTACTTGGTTTCCTGCTATTGGTGAACTCTGCCTTCGCACAGACGGTCTGTCCCCCGACTCCTCGTTATTCCCCCTGCGATCTGACCTTTGAGGTTCCTGCTGCCACTTCAGATGGTTCCCTGAAATTACAGGCTGAGTTTCGCTCGCCGCATCACGACACCGCGCTGGTGCGAGCTGTGTGGGACGGTGGCGCAAAGTGGATGATCCGCTATACGCCGACCGAGGCGGGTGAGTACACCTACCGGCTGACCAGTGACAACGCGGCTTTCAATGGAAAAGAAGGAAAGTTCGCGGCGACTCCGAACGACCGCGCGGGCTGGTTGCGCGCCGCCAATGTGCATCACTTTGCGCTGGTGGAGGGCAACGCGCTCACTCCACATCTGTGGATGGGCGGGGTGGTCCCTGGGTTCGCGCAGATGGATCTGGCGCGCTGGAAGGCGATGGTTGACGCGCGCGCCGGTCAGCACTTCAATCATTTGGGCGTCACGCTGGTGGACGAGGCATCGGTCGCGAAGTTTAATGATCCGGCTTTCTTTCGCGCGGCGGAAGAGAAGATCCGATACGCCAATGATCGGGGCATCATCGTTGATCTTGCGTTCTTCGGTGGCGGCGATCTGATCAACCGCGTGCTGAAGTCGCATGCGGAGCGGGAGAAATGGTTCACCTGTGCGCTGTCCCGGCTGGCCGCGTTTGACGTGACGTGGCAGGGTTTTGAAGACTGGGAATCGTCTGACAATGCGCGGGAACTGTTGAAAGAAATTGCCGGGTATCTGGCGGCTGTCGATCCTTACAAACACACGCGGTCGACGCGGACCCGGCTGACTTCGGCGCCATTTGCGGACGACGGCTGGCTGCGGTATCGATCTTACGACGGGGCCGACACGCAGGTGAGCGCCATCGAACAGCAGCTATATCAGTTCCCGTCGGTGAGCAATTTCGGCGGTGGGATAAAGGATGCGGACACGTTTCGGCGGCGATTGTGGAATGCCACGATGAACGGGCAGTATCCGGCGACGGAAGTTCCGGATGAACAGGCCGGGGCGCAGATGAAGATCTGGTATGAGTTCATGCAGACCACGCGGCACTGGGAACTGGAGCCGTTCTTTGACATCGATAACGGTCGGGGTCTGGCGCTGGATGGGGTGGAATATATCGTCTATGTGGAGAAGCCCGGGGCGGTGACGGTGAACGTGGAAAGGCAGGGTTATGACGTGGAGTGGCTGAACCCTGTCAATGGCGAGCGGATCAAGGTGAAGGAGAAAGGTAAGGCGGAAGTCCGGACGTTTACGCCGCCTGATTCCGCGCATGACTGGGTGCTGCATGTGTCGAAAGAAGGGCGCAAGGCGGGCATGCTGAAGAGCTACAAGTTTGATTCGCGCGAGCCGGCGCTGGCGTTGCAGGATGTGGAGGGAAATCCTGAGAAGGTGCCGTTTGAGGTGGTGGAGCCTTCGGCTGATTCTCTGAAATTGGGTTCGAACGTGCAGTTTTCTGTGAAGCTGAAACGGCAATCGAAGGCGCTGCAGAACATGATGTTCGAATGGACAGGCGAGGTGACGGCCGGGGAACGCAGTTAT
>JBBQDH010000220.1:0-10027 GCA_038319515.1 Bryobacterales bacterium | reverse complement strand
ACGACATCGCCACCATGGACAGCGTGGTCGGTGCCACCCTCACAGGCCAGCGTTTCGAAACCATGCTGCTCAGCACCTTCGCCATCTCTGCGCTCCTGCTCGGCTCCATCGGCATGTATGCCGTGATGGCCTACGTTGTGGGCCAGAAGACCCGCGAAATAGGCGTCCGCATGGCGCTGGGCGCTTCGCATGAAGCCACCTTCCGCCAGACCACCGCCGAAGCGATGCAACTGGCGGCCATCGGCCTTGTCATTGGAATTGCCCTCGCAGCTGCACTGAGCCAGCTTGTCACGAACTTCCTGTTCCACGTGCCCGCGCTCGATCCTCCCTCCTACGCGCTCGCCGCTTTACTGCTGGGTGCGATGGCTTTCGCCGCCGCCGCCGGACCCGCACGCTGGGCGTCCCGCGTGGATCCCGCTGTCACGCTGCGTCAGGAGGGCACGCAGCTTCAGCTGCTTCCGCGACGCATGCCTAAGACCCCGCCACCGAACACCGCTGAGGCGCAAGCCGAAGCAGCGCTCGAACGAACGTTCGTCACCGGTGTTGCCCGCGTTGCCCGCCGCTCCAAAGACTGGGACGATCTCTTCACTTCCGTCACGGCTTTCATAGCAGAAGCCTGCGCCGTGGAATCCGTCACGCTGCTTGAAGCGAATGGTGATGGAACCTTCCACTCTGCCGACCATCGCATCGCAGTAGATGCTTCCGCCTTTGTGCCGCGCCGCCTGCGCCGGATCGACGGCGTGTTGCCGCTGAGCGAAGACGATTTCGTTGTTTGGGAACATGCACTCGCGGGAGACTCCTGGCAGAAACGCAGCACGGAAGTCGCCACACTGCGCCGCATGCGCGCCAGACTCGCGGTTCCCATCCGCAATGCCACAGACCTGACCGGCATGCTGATCCTGGGCCCTTCAACCTCCCGCCAATCGGCTCCCCCCGCCGGGCCCCTGCTCGTGCTGGCCGGGCAGCTGGGCCTGCTGCTGGAGAACAATCGCCTGTCCCGCAGCGCTGCCGAGGCCGCCTCGCTCCGCCGCGAACTCGACCTCGCGATCGACGTTCAGCGCCGGCTGCTCCCGGCCCGCCCGCCTGCTCTCGATGGCGTTCGCGTCGCCGGCCTGTGTCGCCCGGCCCTCGGCGTCGGCGGCGATTACTTCGACTACTTCCTGCTCCCCAACGGTCACCTCGCGATCACCCTGGCCGATGTCGCGGGCAAAGGCATGGCCGCTGCCCTGGTGGTATCCCTCCTGTACTCCGCCCTTCGCACTCTCGCGCCCAAAGCCCAGGGCGATATCGCAGGCATGGTGGGCGAACTCAACCGGCTCCTGCAGCGCGCCACGCAACCCCGCGCCTTCGCGACCCTGTTTTATGGTGAATACGACCCCGCCGCAGGAACGCTGGTTTACTGCAACGCCGCTCACATGCCGCCGCTCCTGCGCCGGAACGGTGAAGTCACCCGTCTCCCCGGAGGAGGCAAAGTCGTCGGCATGTTCGCGAAGATGGAGTACCAGCAGCACACCGCGCAGCTGCAGCCCGGCGATCGTTTAGTCATCTATTCCGACGGCGTCACGGAATCTCCCGACAAAGCAGGCGAGGACTTCGGCGAAGACCAGTTGAAGCTCCAGGTATGTGCGCTGAACGGGGACGCCGCTCATGACGCGGAGGCAATTGCCGATTCCGTGTCGGCGTGGAGTGGTGCCAGCGAACCGTTTGACGATGTCACCGTTATGATTCTCGATGTGGCCGCGTCAAACTGAGGGGTATCGTTATAACTGATGGACCGACGCCGCTTCTTCGCCTCCGCCGCAAGCACCTTTGCCGCCTTTCAGCTCGAATCCACTGCCAAAGCCCAGAAGGCCGCCGCGCTGGTTTCCGGTCGCCCCGCTGCAGTAGTGGCCCAGGACGAGGACTTCTGGTTCAACATCCGCGAAGCCTTCACCGTCGACCGTACCCTGATCAATCTCAACAACGGCGGCGTCTCGCCCGCGCCCCGCATCGTGCAGGATACTGAGATCCGCTATCTCGAAATGCAGAACATGAATCCCACGTATTACATGTGGCGCATTCTCGATCCAGGCGTCGAAACCTGCAGGCGGCGTCTGGCCAAAAGCTTTGGCTGCGACCCCGAAGAAATCGCCATCACCCGCAACGCCAGCGAGGCCCTTGAAATCGTCCAGTTCGGCCTCGACCTCAAAGCCGGCGATGAGGTGATCACTACAAATCAGGACTACCCTCGCATGATCACGTCCTGGCAGCAGCGCGAACGCCGCGACGGCATCGTGCTCAAGCAATTGAAATTCCCCGTCCCTCCCCCAAGCCTCGACTATCTCGCGAAGATCGTCGAAGATGCCATCACCCCGAAGACGAAAGTCATCCACATCTGCCACATCACCAACCGCACCGGGCAAATCTTCCCCGTGAAGCAGATCTGCCAGATGGGCCGCGCCCGCGGGATTGAAGTGATTGTCGATGGCGCCCACGCCTACGCGCAGTTTCCCTTCAAACACGCCGATCTCGATTGCGACTACTACGGCGTGTCTCTGCACAAATGGCTGCTCGCGCCCATCGGCACCGGCATGCTCTACATGCGCAAATCAAAGATCCCGAAGATCTGGCCCATGATGGGCGCGGACGAATCACTGGTCAACGATATTCGCAAGTATGAACAGATCGGTACCCACCCGGCTTCTCAGCGTAACGCCATCGCCGAAGCATTGAATTTTCACGAGAGCATCGGCGTGGAACGCAAGGCCGCGCGGTTCCGCTATCTGCGCGCCCGCTGGACTGACCCGCTCCGTCAGTTCCCGAACGTGCAACTGCACACCAGTGACGATCCGGCGCAGTCCTGCGGCATCGGTCTTGTGGGAATCAAGGGAATCGAATCGGCGAAACTGGTGGGCTGGCTCTGGAGCAAGTACCGCATTTGGGTCACGGCGTTCGTATCGCCGGGGGAATACGAGGGGATTCGGGTGACCCCGAACGTTTACACCACGCTCGAAGAGATCGACACGTTTGTGGAGGCAATGACTGAGGTAGCGAAGCGCGGCTCGCTGTGAGCCGCGCTTTTATAGGTATTGAGCCGGCTCGCTGTGAGCCGCGCTCTTATAGGTATTGAGTCGGCTCGCTGTGAGCCGCGCTTTTATAGGTATTGAGCCGGCTCGCTGTGAGCCGCGCTTTTATAGGTATTGAGTCGGCTCGCTGTGAGCCGCGCTTTTATAGGTATTGAGTCGGCTCGCTGTGAGCCGCGCTTGCGTTATTTATGCCCGGCGCCGGTGGAGCAATCCGAGCACAGCAAACGCAGATCCGACCAGCAATACAGTCGACGGCTCAGGAGCCGATTCTACCGTGATTGCAAAAACAGTCTCTGATGCCACATTGCCCGAGTTCCGGTTATGACGTGTGTTGCCGGTGGTGTAAATAAAAGCGCGTCCGCTCGCGTTCGGCCGACTGCTTTCCCGCCCGCAGACCCCGCCCCCGCCAAACTCCACCACCATCCAGCCCGCATCGTTCCCGCACCCGCCATAGTTCTGGTTGACAAACCATGCGCGCCGATCCGCGGGAGAAGCGTCTTCATTAAAGTACTTGCCGTTAATTAAAGCCGCCCGGTCTTGCCGGTGCCGGGGCTAAAAGTCTGTCAGCGTGGCAGAACGTCGGCGGCTTCAATGAAGGCAATGCCACCGCGAAGTCATTGACCGAACCGGGTTTGTAGACAATAGTGCCGGCTTTGGCTTACTGCCCGCCGGGGCGCGACGGGCTTCTGCCTGTCGGCCTTCTTAAACCGCCGCCTCAGCCATCAACAACGGCGCACATAAGGTGCTCGCGGCCACCGGCTGATATTCAAACCGCCGTTCCCGCAGGCCGAACTTGTGCATCAACCGGCCCACATGGTCCTGGTCATAACGAATGCCAAACTTGCGCTCAATCGCTTCCGCCAGTTTGCCTGTCGTCCAGCGATCCGTCGAGAAACCATAAACGCGCGCGCCATCCAGATACATGTTGCGTATCCCATCCACCTGATCGGCAGTGAGCCGGCTGGGGCGTCCGGTTGCGCGACGTTTACGCAACGCTTCCACACCTTTCACAACAATGGATCTTTGCCAGCGGGACGCTGTTGTGCGGCTCACGCCATACCGGCGCGCTACCTGTGATTGACTAACGCCATTCAGCAACTCTTCAGCTGCTGCAAGACGGCGAGTTTCCATATCGTCGCGATTCTGAGACCTTAGCGGGGCAAGCGTCATTCTCGAATTCGCGCGGATTTTTAGACCAGAGCAACTTCAGAATACACTACCAACAGAGGCACTGTAAATTGTTTCCCTGCAGGGTCGGCGGGAATCCGAGACGAGGGCTGAAAAACTAACAGTCATTGACCTCGCCCGTTCCCTCCTCACCCTGATTTCCATCGCCCCCGGCGTCGCAGTTGTCATCGCGATTGAACTTACGAAAGGCCACGCCCCGGCTTGTTCGGGTCGTCCTTCACCACGCTCGTCGGCAAGGCAGTGCTCACAGCGCACTTCGGGCAAGTCGCGGAATAGTTACTGCAAGGCTGTCAAAACTCGTCCGACGAGATACCCAGCCTGCGAATCAGCGCATTCAGTGTTGTCCTGGGCATTCCAAGCCTCGCGGCCGCCCTGGACACCACGCCCCCCGTGTCCCGCAGCACCCGGATGATATGCGCCTTCTCCACTTCTTCCAGGGTGCTTCCCACGTTGACATCCTGCGCATCGGCACCAAGTTCGGCCAGCGGTGCATTCAGTTCGGAGCCTTTGGACAGGATGACGGAACGCTCAATAAAATTTTCAAACTCCCGAACGTTGCCGGGCCAGGACCAGTTGGCGAGAGCCTTCAACGTCTGTGGCGAGATCCGCTCAATCTTCCGGTTCATCTCCGCGCCGTACTTTTTGACAAAGTGCCATGCCAGCAGCGGGATATCTTCGGGATGATTGCGAAGCGGTGTATTCACCGGAAACACTTTCAGTCGGTAGTAAAGATCGCTGCGGAAAAGCTTATCACCCATCATCTGGGTCAGGTTTCGGTTCGTGGCGGCCACCAGCCGAACCTCAATTGGAATGGTCTTAGTGCCGCCCAGGCGCTCAAACGACTTCTCCTGAAGTGCCCGAAGCAGTTTGGGTTGCAGTTCCATCGGAATATCGCCAACCTCGTCCAGAAACAGCGTTCCCCGGTTGGCCATCTCAAAGCGACCGATCTTCTGCGAAAGTGCCCCGGTGAAGGCACCTTTCTCGTAGCCGAAAAGTTCGCTTTCCAGCAGTCCCGTGGGAATGGCGGCGCAGTTCAGGCTGATGAAAGGCCGGTCCCGCCGCGGACTCAGGCGATGAATTGCCCGCGCCACCAGCTCTTTACCGGTTCCCGTCTCCCCCAGAATCAATACGGTTGCATTGGTGGGAGCCACCACTTCCACCTGCTCGAGTAGTCTCTTCAGAGAGTCACTGCGTCCGATAATCTCCTCAAAGTGGTTCTCTTCTATCTCTGCAACCCCCGTCTCTGCAACCCCCGTCCCTGCAACCCCGGTTTCGGCAACCCCGGTATCGATATCCTCCTGCCGCCTGGCCCCCCTGAGATCCTGAATAAAACTGATCCAGCGAAATGGCGATAGCTTCAAAACGGCGGTCGCGACCAGGACCGGAATACGCGTCCCGTCTTTGCGGATCAGTTCTTTCGCGAAGGGCGTGCAGGCCCCGAATCTCAAACCCTGTTCATGGGCCAGTTCGTCCAGTGCAATATACTCCGGCGGCGTCAGGTCCGGCCACCGCAGCCGTCCGGACTGCAGGTCTTCCCGGGTGTAACCGACCATATCCAGAAACACGTCGTTCGCTTCCGGAATCCGGTCGAATTCCCCGGAAACGACACCCGCAATCAGGGTTTCCGATGGCGCGGGTCGCAAGCGCGCCCGCGTTCTTTGCAGCTCCTCATCCATTTCGTGGCGTTCGGTGAAATCACGCACCACCCGGGCATAGCCCTGCAGAACCCCGTTTTCGTCCCTGAGAGCCATGGTAATGGCGTTGGCCCAGAATCGTTCCCCGTTCTTCCGCATGCCCCAGCCTTCATTTCCGAAGTGACCTTCCTCCACGGATCGCTTCAGTTCATGCCTGATCAGAGGTTCTGGCGGGTCCCCGGCAGGGTAGAGTAGGGTGAGGAACTGACCCAGCACTTCATCGCTGGTGTAACCGTACATCCGCTCGGCGCCCGCGTACCAGGCAGCCACGGTTGCATCCACGCTCAGCAGAAAGAGGGCATAGTCCTGCACCCACGCCGGAATTTCCGCGACCGGGGACTGCCCTTCCACCTTTTCCGGGCTTTCGCGCATCACCAGAATATGACGCGCGGGCAAAATGTTGCCCCTGACGCGGTAGTCCACCTGCCGCAGACCCCCATCGGGGTGAATCACCTGAAGCCTGCCCTTGTGATGGCCCTGCTGCAGGAAAGCTTTCCACGGCTCGGACATCTGAGGCTTGAAAGCGGGCTCCACGAAATCGTCCAGGGTGCGTCCGATAATTTCATCGCGGGAAAGACCCAGCAGCCTGCCCGCGCCTGAACTGGCGTCACTGTGCCGCCGGTCGTTATCGGTGATCAGCAGAGATGCGGAAGGGTGGTAGACAACGGCCCGGAGCAGTGACTCGAGCTCTTTGGGGCCGTTTTCAAGAAGCCAGTTTTCAGCGTGCAGGGGTGCAGGTATAAGTGCCATGTTTTTCTCCGGGCGGTCGGCCGGAAGCCCCGGCAGCCTGAGAATTTACCACTGATTCTGGATGAATATGGCGCCACGCAAACAGCTCTAAACTGCAGGGACAGCCTTTTGAGTCTATCAGTCGCGGAAGGCCGACCCAAGACCAGTGCTTTCATGTCCACCCGGCAGGTGCGGTCATGCTGTCGCTTTGCTCTGCCTATCATTGAGTAACGCCGTTCAGCAACTCGAATTCGCGCGCGTTTCTTAGACCAGAGCGATTTCAGAATACACTGCCAATAGAGGCACTGTAAATTGTTTCCTCGCAGCATGGACGGGAATCCAAAAACAGAGGTGGAAAAACTGACAGTCATTGAAGTCCGGGACGTCCGAAAGAGCTACGAAGGCGGGGTACAGGGTGAAGCAGAAGCCCTGCGTGGCGTTTCGTTCACCTTCGAGGCCGGAAAGGTCTCAGCCCTTTTGGGCCGCAGTGGCTGTGGCAAGACCACCCTTCTGAATCTCTGCGGGGCCATGGACTTCCCGACTTCCGGCGATGTCATCGTGGCGGGTAAACACACCGCGCAACTGGGCGACCGTGAGCTGACCGCCATGCGCCGCGAAGAAATCGGATTCGTCTTTCAGTTCTTCCAGTTGCTGCCCTCACTCACAGCTCTCGAAAACGTCGAACTGCCCCTGCTCCTGGCGGGCGCGAAAAACACCGAAGCAAAGGCGCGCGAACGCCTCAGGTGGGTGGAACTGGAGCACAAGGCAAACTCCCTTCCTTTCCAGCTCTCGGGAGGCCAGATGCAGCGCGTCGCCATCGCCCGGGCACTGGTGCACGATCCTAAAATCCTTGTCGCCGATGAGCCCACCGGCAACCTGGATACTGCCAGCGGCGATTCTGTCCTGAAGCTGATCCGGCGCGCGGCGGATGAATTCGGAGCAGCCGTGATCATGGCAACCCACAGCGCGGAAGCCGCCGCCATCGCCGACGTCCGCGTCCGCATGCGCGACGGCCAGATCGAGAGCGTGGAGTATTGAAGCTCTTCCGACAACTCATTCTGCGCCCGCTGCAGCGCGACCTGACCCGGTCCCTCCTCACCCTGATTTCCGTCGCCCTCGGCGTGGCAGTCGTCATCGCGATTGAGCTGTCCGGCGACGCCGCCACCGGATCGTTCGAGTCGTCCCTCACCACGCTCGTCGGCAAGGTCGACTACGAAATCACCGCGAACGGGGGCGTGGATGAGACAGCGATGGCTGCCCTGTCCGCACTGCCCCTCAACGCCCGCTTCTCCCCGGCCATCGAGCAACCTGTCATGATCGCCGGCGCCGGTGCAACCACCCTCTATGGGCTCGATGTCATTGCTGCGGGCCTGCGTGACGGCGGGGAATTCTCCGGGGCCGATCTGGAAACGTCAGCCGTCATCTCCGCCGAACTGGCTACCCGCCTAAAGCTCAAGAAGGGTGATCACCTCACCCTGCGTGGCAAGAAACAATCACAGGAATTCACTGTTCAAACCGTGGTCGCGGAGCAGACCGCCAGTTGGGTAGGCATCGACATCGCCGCCGCTCAACAGTTGCTCGACATGTATGGCAAACTCGACCGCATCGAAGTCTTCCTCGGCCCCGGCGAAGATCTCGACGCCGCGGGCCAATCCATCCGCAAAACCGTGCCCGAAACCTGGGACGTGCAGACCCCGGGCGCGCGCAGCGAAGAGAACCGCCGAATGCTCCGTGCTTTCCGCTGGAATCTGCGTATATTGAGTTACATTTCTCTCCTGGTGGGCGCTTTTCTCATTTACAACACCATTTCCGTCAGTGTTGTGCGCCGTCGCGCGGAAATCGGTATCCTGCGCGCCATCGGCACAAGTTCCCGTGGTGTGCTGCTCATGTTCCTCGGCGAAGCGTCCATGCTGGGGCTGCTCGGCTCACTGGCAGGCATCGCGCTGGGGCGCTTTCTGGCGGGACTGATCGTCGGGATGATCTCCGACACGGTCAACGCGCTCTTCACCACCAGCCGCCCGGGTTCGCTGGCGCTCTCCACCGAAGCCATCGTCTCCGCGTTATTCACAGGCACCGCAGTCGCATTCTTCTCCGCACTGATCCCCGCCCGTGAAGCAGCCAACGTCGCTCCCGCCGAGGCCATGCGCCGCGAATCCCGCGAACATGAAGCCCGCCTGCACGTCGGTCGCGACCTGAGCATCGCCGCCGGGTTCGCGATTCTGGCCGTGGTTCTCTGCCAGTTTGGACCCATCAGCGGACGCCCGGTGCTGGGCTACGTCGCCACTCTCTGCGCGGTCGTTTCCACCGCCCTGGTCTCGCCCGCATTTGTGACCTTCATCATCCGCGCGCTGCGAGTCCCGCTGAAGCAGATTCCCGGCGCGGCAGGGCTCATTGCCGGCCGAAGTCTGGTCGCCGCACTCGCCCGCACCTCCATCGTGGTCACGGCCCTCGCCACCGCCATCTCCATGATGGTGGCAGTCGGCATCATGGTCGGCAGTTTCCGCGAAACCGTCCAGGTCTGGCTGGTCAGCCAGCTTCGCGCCGATATCTATCTGCGCGCCGCAGGCCCGGCGACCGCGGGCATCTATCCGCCTATGGATTCCCAGGTTCCCGCCCTCATCGCCGTCACTCCCGGCGTGGATGAAGTGGATGTTTTCCACGCCTTTCAGTTTCGCTACGAAGGCACACAGGCCACGTTCGGCGCAGGCATCACCGACATCGTTCGCCGTCGCCGCACTCTCCGTTTTCTCTCCGGCAACGCCGATCAGATCCTCCGCGGGCTTCCCGGCCAGGACCGCGCCATTGTCAGCGAACCTTTCGCCAACAAACACAATGTCCGCGTAGGCCAAATCCTGCAGATCCCGCTCGGCTCGCGAACCGTCCGCCTCACCGTCGCGGGAATTTATTACGATTATGCCAACGATCGCGGCTTTGTCCTGACAGATCGCAGCACCTTGCTTCGTTACCTCCCCGACCAGCCCGTCACCAACATCGCCGTTTACCTGAAGCCAGGCACCAACGGCGACACCGTCCGCCGCGACCTCGAAAAACGCCTCGGCGAATTCCCCGTCATGATCGCCGCCAATGCCGTCCTCCGCGACGGCGCCATCAAAGTTTTCGACCGCACTTTTGCCGTCACGTGGGCGCTGGAAGCGGTCGCGATTCTGGTCGCCATGCTGGGCGCGGCAAGCGCACTGCTAGCATTAGTATTGGATCGCCGCCGCGAAATCGGCTTGATCCGATATCTGGGAGCCGCCAAAAGTCAGGTCCGCAACATGATCCTGACCGAAGCCGCGCTCCTCGGTTTGCTGGCAGGATTGCTGGGACTGGTGCTGGGTACCGCGCTTTCTC
>JBBQDH010000219.1:0-10048 GCA_038319515.1 Bryobacterales bacterium | reverse complement strand
CGGTCGATTCGTCACTGACGGCCTATCAGACGGGCCGCGGCGATCTGCTCGCGGTGCTGGGGAATCTTTCGACAAAGATCGATGTGGAAGAGCAGCTTCACGATCAGCAACTGAACTATGCGCTGGCGGTGGCACGGCTGGAAGAGCTGACAGGAATTGAGCTGACGGGCATGGCGGCAACAAAACGGGAGATCGGCAAATGAAACTGGTGAAGTTGGCTTTTGTTCTGATCGGCGTGGGTCTCGTGTTTGTGTTTGGCTTCGGCTATGGCCGGTGGTACAGCACGCGACCGGCGGCGAAGAGAGTACGCAAGGTTCTTTACTATGTGGACGCGATGCACCCCTGGTACAAGTCCGACAAGCCGGGCCTGGCGCCGGATTGCGGCATGAAGCTGGTGGCTGTTTACGCCGATGGAGGGAAGGCAGACGGGCCAGCGAAAGACCAAAAAGCCGCGTACTATCGTGATCCGAAGGACCCCTCTTACAGGTCCGACAAGCCGGGGCTGAATCCGGCGACGGGTAATGATCTGGAACCGGTGTACGGCGACGCGCCTGCTTCTGACGCTTTACAGATTAGTTCTGAGAAGCAACAGTTGATTGGTCTGCGGTATGGTCAGGCGGAGTTTACAGAAGCCGGACAGGTGATTCATGCGGCGGGCCGCGTGGTGCCGGATGAAACGTTGATGACCCGCGTGCAGGCGAGAACGGAAGGATGGATCACTACCGTGTCTGCCGATTTCACGGGCAAACTGATAGCCCGGGGGCAGGCGCTGCTAACGATGTACAGCCCGGAACTGCTGGCCGCCCAGCAGGAGTATCTGCTGGCCCGTAAAGCGCGGACGATCCTGCAGCACAGCTCCATGAGTGAGTCGGCGGCGAACAGTGAGTCGCTGGCTGAGTCGGCGAGGAAGCGACTGTTGCTGCTGAATCTGACGGCGGAACAGATACGGCAGGTGGAAGAGCAGGAGAAACCGCTGCAGTCCATTACGCTCTACTCACCGGCCAACGGATACGTGATGACGCGCAACGCATTTCCCGGGCAGAGGGTCGCTGCGGACACCGAACTCTACACGCTGGCGGATCTGAGCGGGGTCTGGGTGATGGCCGACATCTTTGAGACGGACGCCGCGCAGGTCCGCATCGGGCAAGGCGCGCAGGTGACTGTACCGGGGGGCGGGGGAGCGCAGTTTGCACGCGTTACCTATATTCAGCCGCAGATCGATCCGGTGACGCGAACGATGAAGGTGCGGCTGGAACTGGCGAATCCGAAGGCGCCCGGGAAGGCAGGGGAAATGCGTTTCAGGCCGGACATGTTTGTGGATGTGGAGATGGCTGTGGGCGCGGCGCGGCGGCTGAGTGTGCCGGCGGAAGCGGTGCTGGATGCAGGGACTTCGAAGACGGTCTTTCTTGACAAGGGGAACGGATATTTTGCGTCGCGAAAAGTGGAAACGGGCGTTCGGTTCCGGGACCAGTCGGGAGATCGGGTGGAGATTCTGAAGGGTCTCATGGCGGGTGAGCGCATTGTGACTTCAGGATCGTTCCTGCTGAATTCCGAGAGTCAGATGAAGCAGGGCGGCGGGATGGCGGACATGCCGGGAATGGTGCCCGAAATGGCGAAGGAAAGGAAATGATCAACGCCATTATTGAATTCTCCGGGCGGAATAAATTCGTGGTCTTCGCGCTGGTAGGGGCTGCGGTGGCGGCGGGCTGGTGGTCGATGAAGCACGTGCCGCTGGATGCGATTCCGGATTTGAGCGATACGCAGGTAATTGTGTATTCGCGTTGGGACCGGAGTCCCGACATTATGGAGGATCAGGTGACCTATCCTCTGGCAAGCGCCATGCTGTCGGTGCCCGGAGTCCGCACTGTGCGGGGCTTCTCCGATTTTGGCTATTCGTACGTGTACATCATCTTCGAGGAAGGTACGGACATCTATTGGGCGCGTTCCCGGACGCTCGAATATCTTTCCGGTGTCTTGCCCCGCTTGCCGCAGGGTGTGCGGACAGAACTGGGTCCTGATGCGACGGGCATTGGCTGGGTCTTTCAATATGTGCTGAAGGACGAAAGCGGCACGCACGACCTGGCGCAATTGCGGTCGATCCAGGACTGGTTTGTGCGCTATCAGTTGCAGTCGGTGCAGGGAGTGGCAGCGGTAGCGCCGCTGGGAGGTTTCGTCAGGCAATACCAGGTGAATGTGGACCCGGTGAAATTGCAGGCCTACCGGCTGCCCATCAGCAAGGTGGTGGAGGCGGTGCGGGCGGGCAATAACGATGTGGGTGGACGGCTGGTGGAGATGAGTGGCGCGGAGTATATGGTTCGCGGGCGCGGGTATGCGCAATCGACAGCCGACATCGGGAACATCGTGCTGAGCGCATCGGCGGGTGGTGTCGCAGTGAGGGTGCGGGATGTCGGAGAGGTGGTGCTGGGGCCTGATATCCGGCGAGGTATCGCCGATCTGAACGGCACCGGCGACGCTGTTTCGGGCATTGTCGTCATGCGGCAGGGTGAGAATGCGCTGGCGGTGATCGACCGCGTAAAAGAAAAGATCCGCGAGATGCAGCCCGGCTTGCCGCCAGGGGTGAAGCTGGTACCGGTTTACGACCGGTCCGACCTGATTCTTCGGTCGATTGACAACCTGAAGCACACGCTGATTGAGGAATTGATTATTGTTTCGCTGGTAATTCTGGTTTTTTTGTGGCATATTCCGAGCGCAATTATTCCGGCACTGACGATCCCGATAGCCATTGTGATTTCTTTCATCCCGATGCGAATGATGGGGGTGACGGCGAACATCATGTCGCTGGGCGGTATCGCGATCGCTGTGGGAGCCATGGTGGACGCGTCGATTGTGGTGGTGGAGCAGACCCACAAGAAGCTGGAGGAGTGGGAGCGGACGGGGCGGAAGGAGGACTACCACCGGGTTGTAATCGACGCCGTGAAGGAGGTTGGCGGCCCCAGCTTTTTCGCGCTGCTGGTGATTGCGGTGGCGTTTCTGCCGGTGCTGGCACTGGAGGCGCAGGAAGGCCGTCTGTTTAAGCCGCTGGCCTATACGAAGAATTTTTCCATGATTATTGCCGCAGTGCTGGCGATTACGCTCGACCCGGCGATGCGGCTTCTGTTTACACACATGAAGGATTTTGAGTTTCGTCCACGGTGGCTGGCGAAGATTGCGAACGCCGTGCTGGTGGGGAAGATTCATTCCGAAGAGAAACACCCCATCAGCAGGATTCTTATTAAGCTCTATCATCCGGTGGCGGTTCTGGCGCTGCGATGGAAGTGGGTGGTGCTGGCCGCCGCCGTCAGTCTGGTGGCCGTGACGTTTCCTGTCTATCTGAAGCTGGGGTCGGAGTTCATGCCGCCTCTGGACGAAGGCGTTTTGCTCTTCATGCCGACGACGATACCGGGGATCTCTGAGACTGAAGCGCAGAAACTGTTACAGGCGCAGGACCGGATTCTGAAACGGTTTCCGGAAGTGGAGCAGGTGTTCGGGAAGGCAGGACGCGCGGAGACATCGACCGATCCGGCTCCGCTCTCGATGGCGGAAACTGTGGTGACGCTCCGGCCGGTGGGTGAGTGGCGCAAGGCGGACACATGGTATTCGAACTGGGCTCCGGACTGGATTCGGCCAGCTTTCCGGCACATCACGCCCGATCACATCTCGCAGGACGAGTTAGTCGATCAAATGAATGAGGCGTTGCGGATGCCGGGCGTTTCGAATGCCTGGACGATGCCGATTAAGAACAGGATCGACATGTTGACGACGGGCGTGCGAACGCCGGTGGGGGTGAAAGTCTTTGGATCAGATATCAAGACGATTGAGCATATTGGCCGACAGATTGAAACGCTTGTAGCCCCTGTACGGGGCACACGCAGCGTTTTTGCGGAACGGACCACGGGCGGATATTTTCTGGATATCGCGTGGGACCGTAATAAGCTGGCGCGCTACGGAATGAGCATGGAAGACGCGCAGTCCACGGTGATGAGCGCGATTGGCGGGGAAAACGTGACCACCACAATTGAAGGGCGGGAGCGGTATCCGGTGAATGTCCGCTACCTGCAGGGATTTCGCAGTGATCCGGCGGCGCTGGGGCGGGTGCTGGTGGCGGGGATGGGCGGACAGCAGATCCCGATTTCACAGTTGGGAGAGGTGAAGCTGGTCTCTGGTCCGTCGATGTACAGAGAGGAAAATGGCTTGCTGAGTGGTTATGTTTTTGTCGATGTCACAAGTCGCGATCTGGGCAGTTATGTCGCGGAAGCAAAGCGAGTGGTGGACAAAGGACTGCAACTCCCGGCAGGCTATTCGATTTCCTGGAGCGGCCAGTATGAGGGGCTGGCCCGGGTTCGGGAGCGCCTGCTGGTGGTGGTGCCGCTGACGCTTTTCCTGGTGATGATGCTGCTCTACCTGAATACACGGTCGGTGGTGAAGACGCTGTTGATTGTTCTGGCAGTGCCGTTTTCGGCAGTGGGCGCAATCTGGCTGCTTTATATGCTGGGCTACAACATGAGCATCGGGGTATGGGTGGGACTGATTGCGTTGATGGGAGTGGATGCAGAGACGGCGGTTTTCATGCTGCTCTATCTCGACATCGCCTACGAGCATGCGGCGAAGGAGGGGCGTTTGAAGAGCCTGGCCGATTTGCAGGCAGCGATTCTGGACGGTGCGGTGAAGCGAATCCGCCCGAAGTTCATGACGGTGGCCGCGATGTTTCTGGGTCTGGTGCCGATCATGTGGTCGGTGGGATCCGGGGCCGATGTGATGAAGCGGATTGCGGCTCCGATGATTGGCGGGATCTTTACTTCGTTCCTGTTGGAACTGGTGGTTTATCCGGTGGTTTATGAGGTCTGGAAATGGCATTTCGAACTGAAACCAAAACTGGCGCACTCCTGATCCTGGGGCTGTCGCTCGCCGGTAGTCTTTGGGCGCAGGCGGGCACGTATGAGGTGCGTCATAAGCACCTGAGGAGCGGTGGAATGGGGGTGCTGCGCATTGACGGCGTATCGATTTCGTTTGAAGAGCGGGGGAAGCCTAAGCATGCGGTGAGCTGGAAGCTGGGCAATATTCAGGAACTCGAACTGGGGGTAGATTCGCTCCGGATCGTGAGCTATGAAGATAACCGGTGGCAGTTGGGGCGCGACCGCGTCTATGTATTTGACAGGCTGCCGGCGAAGGTGGCGGCGGACTGGTATCCGGTGTTCCGTGAGCGTCTGGACCAGCGCTTTGTCGCTGCGCTGGCGGATGACCGGGTGAAGCCAGTCTGGCAGATTCCGGTGAAGCTGCTGCAGGGTCACGGCGGGTCGCAGGGAGTGCTTCTGGTGGGTGTTGACGGGGTGGTTTATAAGACTGGTCGGGCAGGCGAATCGCGGACCTGGAGGATTAGTGATCTGGTGAATGTCAGCAGTTCGGACGCCTTCGACCTGACGATCACCACGCGGGAACGGGACTTCCGGTTCCAGTTGAAGGAAACGCTGCCGGAGGTGCAATATAACGAGCTCTGGCGGCGGGTCAACATGGCGCACGGACTACAGATTTTGGGTTCGGATTTTCATCAAGGGGGAAAATAATGAAACGAATAACAGTGGTAGTCCTGATGGTGGCGGCTCTGGGGGCTTCAGCAGCGGAGCGAACGTTTACGGGAGTGGTGACCGATTCCATGTGCGGGGCGGATCACTCGATGATGAAGATCACGCCGGATGCGAAGTGTGCCCGAGAGTGCGTCAAAGGTGGGGGGAGCGTGAAGTACGCGCTGCTTTCGGGTGGGAAGGTTTATAAGCTGAGCGACCAGGAGACTCCGGCGAAGTTTGCAGGCCAACGGGTGAAAGTGACAGGGAAGCTATTTGAAAAGACCGGGATCATTCAGAGTCTGAAAATCGAAGCGGCGAAATAGGCCACGTCACGGGATGATGGCGTGCAGGTAGGCTTCATCCCGGTTAAAGATGGGGATGTGGAGATCTGTCTGCCAAGCCCCGGCGCTGTGTCTTACGACGCGACCGCGTTTGAAGTCCGACGGTTCGTGGGCCCAGTTCAGACCCGTGGAATGCAGCATATCGTGTTTTTCCGAAGTTGATTTACCCAGCAGTTCTTTGTGGCTGAAGTGGGCTGATGCCAGCATGTTCAGGCTGTTGGCGGAGGCATCGAGTTGCCGCCAGAGGAAGTAGCGGGCGACTTCTTCGCGACGGGAAATGACCATCACGCGGGAATCGAACGCTGCGACTTTGTCGGATTCGAAAGCCTTGTTGAAGGCTCCGGTGAAGAGGCTGGCGGAGACGGAGACGATCTTCTGCAAATTGCCGTCGAACCACAACGCGGCGTCTTCGCGTTCAAAATCCGTGAGCAGGAAGGAGTACTCGTCGCTTTGGCCGTAGGCGAAGCGGCAGCCAATCATTTCCTGGCAAAGGTGGAGGGCTGCGGCATCGAGAGCGTCTGCCAGTCGGCGGCAGTAGGGGCGTTCGAGGCCTGCGGTGAATTTATGAAAACCCTTGCCGTCGATGCGGATGACGACGTAGCTTCGGCGGGGCAAGTGGATGCGGAGGGCATCTTCGTAGTCCTGCTTGAGGCGGCGTCCGAGGTCGTCTTTCATATGTCGTTGTCCAATGTGGATAAACCGATTGTGGCAAACTCGGGGTGAATGCGCGTTGTTCTGGATACGAATGTGTTGCTGTCGGCCTGCCTGAAGCCGGCCGGGCTGGAGGCGCAGATGGTGGATCGCGCGCTGGCGGGTGAGCTTGTGGCGTGCGTGACGGAAGAGGTCTGGGCGGAGTATCAGGATGTGCTGTTGCGGGAAAAATTCCGGGCAGTGCGGGTGAGGGCTGAGTGGATGCTGGCGTCACTGGAGCCCGTGGTGGTTCGGGTTGAAGGGGGCGAACCCGTGACGGTGGCGACCGATGAGGACGACAACCGGTTTTTGGAGTGCGCGGCGGCGGCAGGGGCGGCGTTTCTGGTGACGGGGAACTTGCGGCACTATCCGGCAGCGTTTGGCGAGACAGCAGTGGTGAATGCCCGATTATTTTTAGACGCGCTAAAATGAGGGTCACGGTCGGGTGCGCCATACTATGCAGAACGTTGTACAATCCGAAGCTGCGGCTGCCCATAGCGAAATTCTTGAGCTGCGCAACACCATTGCAGCGATGCGCGATCAGATGGACACGCTGCGCTTTTCGGCACAGCAGAAGGCCCAGGAATCGGTGGTCGCGGTGAATGCGGAGAATACTCAATTGCGTGCCACCGCGCAGGCGATTCGCGATGAGATGGAGCGGCAAAAAGCGAAACAGGATGACGCGGTGCAGGCGATTCAGAACGCTTTCCGGAGTGAGATGCGGCAGTTGCAGCTCACCATTGTGGAATTGCGTGAACGGCTTGAGGGGCTGAATGGGAAGTAGCGCGGCACATTCGGGCGGTAACGTCACCAAGATCACGCCCCGCGCGCGCCGGAAGACCCGGCAGACGGGATTGTTGCTGCAGATCGCAACGAAGGTGGCGGCGGCAGAGACGTTGGAAGAACTGCTGCGCTACATCGTGGAAGTGAGCGTGCAGCAGACCGGGGCGGAACGTGGCACGCTGTTTCTGAACGACGAGAAGACGAACGAATTGTATTCGCGGGTGGCGCAGGGGGTGGGATTCCGCGAGATCCGGCTGCTGAATGACACCGGGATCGCGGGCCATGTTTTCAAGACAGGGCAGGGGCTGATTATCGACGATGCGTATAACGACGCCCGGTTTAACCGGTCCGTTGACGCGGATACCGGCTTTGTAACGCGCAACCTGCTTTGCGCGCCGATTGTGACGCCGGGCGGGGAAGTGATCGGGGTCCTGCAGATCCTGAATAAGCGCCTGGGCGGGTTCACGTCGGACGATCTGGAACTGCTGGAGAGCATGACGGCGCAGACCTCCATGACGCTGCGCAGCGCGCAGGTGATGGAGCGGATGTTGGTGGCTCGCCAGGAAGAGCTCAAGTTCCTGGATCTGGTGGCGGAAGTGACCAGCGACATGGATCTGAGCACCATGCTGGCCAAGGTGGTGACGGAAGCGGCGCGCATGCTGCAGGCGGATCGGGCGACGCTGTTTCTGAACGACGAGAAGACGAACGAACTGTTCTCCCGGGTGGCGATGGGCGCTTCCGTCGGTGAGATCCGGTTGCCGAATACGGCGGGAATTGCGGGAGCGGTGTTCACGAGCGGGCAGGCAATCAACATCCCCTATGCCTATGCCGATATGCGGTTCAACCCTTCCTTCGACAAGCGCACAGGTTATTTCACGCGTTCGATCCTGTGTGTGCCAATTGTCAACAAGAACGGTAAGACTATTGGCGTCACGCAGATTCTGAACAAAAAGGGCGGGCCGTTCACGGGTGAGGACGAGAAGCGCCTGAAGGTGTTCACGGCGCAGCTGAGTATCAGTCTCGAAAATGCCAAGTTGTTCGACGACATTCAGAACATGAAGAACTACAACGAAGGCGTGCTGCAGAGCATGTCGAACGGTGTGGTGACGCTGAACGAAGTGGGGTCGATTGTCACGTGCAACCATGCGGGCTGTCGGATTTTGCAGGTCACTGAGAAAGAGATTCTGAAGCACAAAGCGGCGGAGTTCTTTGCCGGGCCAAACAGCTGGATTCTGGATCACATCGCGGCAGTGGAAGTATCGCTCAAGGCGGACGTAACCGTGGACGCTGAGATGGTGGTGGGGAAAGACAAGCTCTCAGTGAACCTGACCGTGCTGCCTTTGATGACGCAGGCGGAAGAGGGCAAGCCGGCGAAGAAACTGGGTACGCTGCTGATGATGGAGGACGTTTCGAGCGAGAAACGGATGAAGTCCACCATGAGCCGGTATATGGACCCGGGGATTGCCGAAAAGCTGATGGCGGGCGGCGACGAGTTTCTGGGTGGCAAGAGCGTGATCGGAACGGTGCTGTTCAGCGATATTCGCGGCTTCACATCGATTGCCGAAGACCTGGGCGCGCACGGGACAGTCAGTCTGTTGAACGAGTATTTCACCATCATGGTGGACTGCATCCAGAAGCAGGGCGGGATGCTGGACAAGTTCATTGGCGACGCGATCATGGCTGTGTTCGGGTTGCCACTGCCGCATGATGACGATGAAGACCGGGCGGTGCGGGCGTCGATTTCCATGATTCAGGAGTTGTGGCGCTGGAACGCCGAGCGGACGGCGGCAGGGAAAAAGCCGGTGGATATCGGCATCGGGCTGAATACGGACAGTATTGTGTCGGGCAATATCGGATCGCCCAAGCGAATGGACTACACGGTGATCGGGGACGGGGTGAATCTGGCGTCGCGGCTGGAGAGCGCGTGCAAGGAGTATGGCGCGCGGATTCTGATCAGCGAAACGACGTTCCGGAAGCTGCGGGGGACGTACCGGGTGCGGGAAGTGGACCGGCTGATTGTGAAGGGAAAGACGGAACCTTCGTCTGTGTTTGAAGTGATGGATTACCACACGGATGAGACGTTCCCCAATCTGCGGGAATGCCTGGAGTATTTTAAAGACGGCCTGGGCTTGTATAGGGCGCAGGACTGGAAGCGGGCCGACGAGGCGTTTCGGCGAGTGCTAAGCCAGAATCCAAATGACGCACCTTCGCAGGCCTATTTGAATCGGATCGGGTACATGCTGGAGCATCCGCCGGGGCCGGATTGGGACGGCGTTTGGGTGATGAAGACCAAGTAGGGCGGGTTACTCCCCGGGAGTGCGACGCTTCAGGTCTTTAGTGATCTTGTCGTCGGGATGGATTTCAACCGGTTCCATGAAGTTTTCATATTCATCGAGACCACCGCCGCGCTGCATGATGGCGTCAGCGTCGCTTTCGGAGACGGCCAGCAGTTGGTAACTGCCGGGCGGAACGTTGCGGATCTGGTACTTTCCGGAGTCGTCTGAAGTTCCGTAAATCCGCTGGGAGAGGGAATTCGGCTGAGCCGCGAGGACAAGCAGCACGCGCGTGCCCGCCACTGGTCCGTGTTCATCAGAAACTATTCCCGACACTGAGGCCACTTTTGAACTCACCATGATGGAGAGTTCGGCTCCTGCAGTGCCGTTGCGCAGATCC
>JBBQDH010000218.1:0-10095 GCA_038319515.1 Bryobacterales bacterium | reverse complement strand
TTCGAGATTAGTACGATCCATTCCGGGCATTTCTCCTCGAGTGGAGTTGCCTCGCCCCGCCGTCTGCAGTTAAGCATCCAGCCGGGTGGGAAGCTTCACTTCATTTGAAGTGCAGGCGAATCAATTGCCTGTCTACCCAGGACTTTACCATGAACCTTTCTTCATCACAACTGCGTCGACCTGACCCTGTTCGTAGTAGCCTTTTCGCGTCGCGACCGGCACCCAGCCCAGCTTGCGGTAGAGCCCGATTGCCGCGGCATTCGGTTCCGCCACTTCGAGGAAGATATCCCCTTTGGCGGCGCCGCGCAGGGCAACCAGCAGCGATGCAGCCACTCCCTGCCTTCGCGCTTCCGGCGAGACACCCAGGTTCAACAACTCGGCTTCGTCCGCGGCCGTCTGGCGCCACGCGCAGAATCCCACCGGGCCGGATTCGGTGCCCGCCAGCAGGGTCTGGAAGTTCGAATAGTCGCCGACTGGCCATTGCGCCGCCTCCGGACAGGCAAGCTGGATACGGGCGATTGCCGCGAAGTCTCTTTCTGTAGCAGGTCGCACTGTGATCAAACTTCCATTGTCCCGAAATAGCTGTCTTGTGCGTCAATAGTATTGTGCGGATCCCGACAGCCTTCCTTTGCCTCACTGCCTCAGTTACCCTGCTGGCGGCTGTGATTGACCCGCAGTCCGTGCGCCGCAAGATCGATCTTCTTGAGCACGGGCACCCGCCAACCGGCACGCGACTCCTGTTTTCCTCAGGGGAACTCAACGCCTGGATTCTCGACGAAGCCCGGGCCCGGGTGCCGCGGGGAGCACGCAATCTTCGCCTCGAACTCGGCACTAACCGCGCGACCGGTTACGCCGACATTGATTTCCTGAAATTGCGCCAGGCGACCACCGGAGAGGCTCCCGGCTGGTTGCTGAAAAACCTGTTTTCCGGTGAGCGCCCGGTCAAAGTGATGGCGCGGTTTCAATCGGGGAAGGGAAAGGCCAGAGTCGATGTGGAACGCGTGGAGGTCTCCGGGATCGCAATCGAAGGGCCCGCGCTCGACTTCCTGATCGAAAGCTTCGTGCGTCCCACGTTCCCCTACGCGTTCGTCTCCGAATGGTTCGAACTGCAGTATGGAGTTGACCGTGTGGCCGTCACGCCCGCCGCCGTATCTCTATTTATCCGGCGTTGAACGACATACCGGCGGTAAAAGACATTCCGGCGAAGCTGACCACGCTCTGCTCATCAATATTCCACTGCTCGTAGTTTTCCAGCTGTCCCCGCGCCTCCGGTTTCGCTTTCAGAAACGTGTAAACCGGTGAAGATCCGCACCACTTCAGATCGTCGCGATTTTCCTGCACCAGATCCCAAAACCCCTGCGCGTCCCCCGCAGCAATCCGGTCCATCCGCTGCCGGTCCCTGCCTCCCACCCGCAGCATCTCATCCTGATTGGCGATCGCTGCAAAGGAGTCTCCGTACCGCCGACCCATATGCGCCATGTCGATTCCCAGCACCCAGGTGAGCCGGTCCGCCTCGCGCGCGCCGATCTCGCCCAACACTCCCAGGAACCGGTTCACGCGCTCATCGGCTTCCGGCTTCCCGCCCATATAGATGCTGTGTGCGTATGATCCGCAGAGAATCGGCAGAATCTTCACATCCGGCCCGTAAATCGACTGCAGAAACAACACCTGGAATTCGATGGAATGTTCCACGGCGTGGCAATAGTCTTCGGTGCCGATCGCGTCCCCGGCTTTGCTGGTCAGCTCGTTCACCAGTCCCACGTCTGTCAGCGCGTCCCCCCAGGGTGTGCGATACGGTTTTCTCGTCAGACCGAACCGCTCGCTTTCGCCATAATGGGATGTCCCCAGAATCACGAAGGTACGTTCCTTGTAGTCCGGCGTCAGCAGCCGGTAGGCGGACCGGTAGGATTCGTAACCGCCCTGCGGGCTGACATGCGGCGCGGCGATTCCGATCAGCTTGCGTTTGGCAGGCGTCGCCGTGCCCGAACCCATCCACTCATCCATCACTTCCCGCAACTCCGCGGGCTCCTCCGGATAGGCGTTGCCCGCGTGCGCCGGTTCCCGCACGGTCGCCTCGGCAAAAGCTTTTTCCTTGCCTGCTTTCATTCGTTCGAATGTCTCGTCTTCGAGGAAACCGCTTTGGGTCAGGGCG
Source organism: Bryobacterales bacterium (assembly GCA_038319515.1). Classification (GTDB taxonomy): domain Bacteria; phylum Acidobacteriota; class Terriglobia; order Bryobacterales; family Bryobacteraceae; genus BOG-234. The sequence goes on along the minus strand of JBBQDH010000218.1, from coordinate 7,943 downwards.
GTGGTGAGGTTGGCCTCCATGTCGCCCACCTGGAAATTGCCGGTGATGTTGACCAGCATCTGGCGCAGATCGAGCGAGGTTTGCGCGCCGTCAAAACAGCTCAGGCACTCCACCAGCGCCGGGGGAATGATCAGCACGGCGTCAGAATATTGCAGCGAATCCCTGATCAGCAGTCCTGGCTGCTCCTCCACTGGCGATGGCATGAAATCGAGGTCGGTCCGCAGGCGCGGCAGGGGGGCAGACATGCGGTTATGGTAACGCGAAAGTACTGATTATCCTGAATAGAAATGAACAGATCGGAAGCTGAAGTTCGTCCGCTCGCGCGGCAGGACCGTGCTGCCTGAGAGCCGCTCTGGCAGGGCTGCCAGGAGTTTTATCACGCTCAGCTTCCACCGCTCCTGCCGGACGCCTGCACCTCATTGACGCCTGCAAGCAGATTGAAACGGCGCTTTATGACATGGTGGCCGAACGCAGGGGCAGTGTCCGGTACCGGCGCACTCTTTAGCGGCCAATTCTGAATCAGCCCGCCACCAGGCGGTATCATGAACCTTAGAAACACCCCTCCTCGTATGGCATCTCAACAATCCGGCATCAACTCCTGGCTCGAAGATGAACTTTTCCAGGAATATCGTCACGACCGTACCTCGGTTGACCCCCTCTGGAAGACCATATTCGACCAAAACGGCGTACCTGTCCTGAACGGAACGAACGCTACGAATGGGACGAATGGCCCAGGCCGCGCTCCTGCCGCCGTGGCCCCGCCTGCACCCTCCGCAACCGACGAACTGACCGTCCTGCGCGGTGCCGCCGGCAAAATTGCCGAGAACATGGCCGCCTCGGTTTCCATACCCCTCGCGACATCCCAGCGCATTATTCCTGTGAAGGTTGTGGACGAAAACCGACGCCTCATCAACCACCACCGCGCGCTGATCGGTCGTTCCAAAGTCTCCTATACCCAGCTGATCGGTTGGGCAATTGTCCGCTCCGTGCAGGCCAACCCCTCCCTCAACAATTCCTTCACCTGGAATGCCGAAGGCCAGCCACTCCGCGTGACCAAACCGGAGATCAACTTCGGTCTCGCGGTCGATGTCGCCGGCAAGAATGGTGCCCGCAGCCTGGTCGTTCCCAACATCAAAAACGCCGGATCCCTCTCCTTCCTGCAGTATCTCGCCGCTTTCGACGAACTGGTCGCCAAAGCACGCACCGCGAAGCTGACTCCGACTGATTTTCAGGGCACCACCATCTCCCTCACCAATCCCGGCACCGTTGGCACCATGGCTTCCAGCCCGCGCCTGATGCTGGGCCAGGGCGCGATTATCGCGGTTGGCGCCATGGACTATCCTGCCGAGTATCGGGGAGTCTCGCCGGACACGATTGTCTCGCTTGGCATCAGCAAAGTGATGAGCATCACCTGCACCTACGATCACCGCATCATTCAGGGCGCCGAATCCGGCCTGTTCCTGGGCACGCTCCAGTCTCTGCTCGATGGCGAGAACAAGTTCTACGATGAGATCTTCGAAGCTCTGAAGGTTCCCTATGCCCCCGTGAAATGGGAAGGCGACAAGGTTCCTGCCGCAGCCGTCGGCGAGCCTTCGCAGGATGTCATCAAAGAAGCCGCCGTCATCCAGCTGATGAACGCCTACCGCGTTCGCGGCCACCTGATGGCCGGCCTCGACCCGCTGGGTGCGGAACCCGACTACAATTCTGAACTCGATCCCCTGACCTATGGGCTCACCATCTGGGATCTGGATCGCCACTTCTTCGCCGGCACTCTGCAACATGCCTTCGGCGCCCGTCGCCAGGTGGCCCTGCGGGAGATGATCGAACTCCTCCGCGCCACCTATTGCGGCAAGATCGGTGCGGAGTACATGTACATCCAGCGACCGGAGGAGAAGGTCTGGCTGCAGCACCAGATGGAAACCGAAACCGGCATCTGGCCACGTTCCAAAGATCAGAAGCTGCGCATTCTGGAAGACCTGATGCGCGGCGAAGAGTTTGAACACTTCCTTGACCGGCGCTTCATCGGGCAGAAGCGCTTTTCGCTCGAAGGCGCGGAAACCGCTATCGCATTGCTATCTGACCTTGCCAACCGTGCGGCCGACGGCGGAGTGGAAGAAATCGTCATCGGCATGGCGCACCGGGGCCGCCTCAACATCCTTGCCAACATCATCGGCAAGCCCCTCGGCCAGATCTTCTCGGAATTTGAAGGCAACATCGACCCCTCCTCTGCGCAGGGTTCGGGCGATGTGAAATATCACCTGGGCGCCACCGGCGTCCAGACTTCTCCTGCCGGCAACAGCATTTCCGTTTCCCTCGCTTCCAACCCCAGCCACCTCGAAGCTGTCAATCCAGTCGTCGAAGGCATGGTTCGCGCCCGCCAGGAACAGCTGGGTGACGATGCCCGAGAACTCGTCATTCCCGTTCTGATCCACGGCGACGCCGCCTTTGCAGGCCAGGGCGTCGTGGCGGAGACGCTGAACCTCTCGCAACTGGAAGGCTACGCCACCGGCGGCACTATACACCTGGTGATCAACAACCAGATCGGCTTCACCACGCTTCCAGCGGATTCCCGCTCCACGCTTTACGCCACCGACATCGCCCGCATGGTGCAGGCCCCGATTTTCCACGTCAACGGTGACGATCCCGAAGCCTCCGTGCGCGTGCTCCGTTTGGCGTTTGACTACCGGCAGGAGTTCAAGCGCGACGTCGTGGTCGATATGATCTGCTACCGCCGGCACGGGCACAACGAAACCGACGACCCGGCCTACACACAGCCGGTCATGTACCGCAAGATCGAAAAGCTGGCCTCCGTCGCCTCGCAATACAGCGACAGGCTGGTAGCTGAAAAGCTGGTTTCAAAGGACGAGGCGCAGGGTCTGCGACAGAAAGTCTCCGCTCATCTGAACGCCGCGTTCGATGCCAATAAAGCTGCCGGCAAATGGGTCCTGCAACCGGCTCTGAAGCACTCGCGACCGGCCGAAACCTCGGCCATCTCCCGCGCACTTTTGGAGCAGACGGTAGCCGGTATTACTCATCTTCCGGAAACGTTCCACCTGCATCCAAAGCTGGAAGGTTTTATTCGTAAGCGCGTGGATAGTCTGGCCAATAATGGAGTTGTCGACTGGGCTTTCGGCGAAGCGCTCGCCTATGGCAGCCTGGTGCTGGAAGGCATTCCGATTCGCCTCAGCGGGCAGGATTCCGGTCGCGGCACCTTCAGCCAGCGCCACCTCCGCTTCTATGACTATCAGGATGGCCATCGCTACGTTCCGCTGGAGAATATGGCGTCTGACCAGGCGCCCTTCAAGGTTTACGACAGTTCCCTGAGTGAGTTTGGCGTCCTCGGCTTCGAGTACGGCTACAGCGTTTCCGACCCCAATACCCTGACCCTGTGGGAAGCCCAGTTCGGCGATTTCTCGAACGGCGCCCAGATCATTATTGACCAGTTCATTACCACCGGCGAGCAGAAATGGCAGCAGACCAGCGGTTTGGTGATGCTGCTGCCGCATGGGTATGAAGGGCAGGGGCCCGAACATTCAAGCGCCCGCATCGAGCGCTTTCTTACCCTCTGCGCCGAAGATAACATGCGTGTGGCAAACTGCACCACGCCCGCGCAGTACTTCCACATTCTGCGCCGCCAGGCCGTGCTGCCTCTGAAGCCGCTGGTGATCTTTACCCCGAAATCTCTGCTTCGCTCACCGAAGGCCCTCTCGACATTCGATGAGTTCACCCATGGGACTTTCCAGGAAGTATTGCCGGATGATCTGGATCCGGCCGGTGTTCGCAAGATTGTGTTCTGCAGCGGCAAGGTCTACTACGATCTGCACGCCGCACGAGACGCCGCCAAAGTCACTGACGTGGCCGTGATTCGCGTCGAGGAACTATATCCGTTCCCGCACGAAAAAGTGGCTGCCCAGTTGGCTCGCTACCAGCCGGAGACACCGATTATGTGGTGTCAGGAAGAGCCGCGCAACATGGGAGCATGGCGCTGGATTTATGGTCGCTTCCTGGACCTGAACCGCCGCCTGAAGTACGCCGGTCGGGACCGAAATGCCAGCCCCGCCGCCGGTTCGCCCAAGCGCCACGCCGAAGAGAGTAAACGCTTGATTGACGAAGCCCTGTCGTAGTTAGTTGCCGGGCCGGTGTCTCAACACTTGCAGATCTGGACCGCAGTTTCGCTCGGGAATGTGAGTTGCTGGGCGGAGAGACGAGGCTAAAACCGTCGGGAACTGGAAAGCATTCGAAAATGCAGCGGAGGTTGCTGCGCCTCCCCGAACACATATTTTGGTGAGGGACTGGTCGAATTCGAACTGAGCGTGCGGATCGGCGGCGAAGTTCCTGTGCCCGATGTCGTCGTACGGCGAAGTCTTCATCCCCGCATGTATCGGGACATCCCCGACGAGCCCCCGCTGCTTTGTATTAAAGTTGTCTCGCCTTCGCAATTGCCCGCTGAGATGCTCGCAAAATGCCAACGCCACCACGGGTACGGCGTTCCTTTTTGCTGGGTAATCGATCCCGTCAGTTGCCGCGCCGCGCGAAGTAACGGAGTCGCTAACGGGACCATGCATTCTGCCCCTGACGGAAATATTCGGCGGATAAAGTGGATAAAGCGCCGTCTATTCCGCAACCCGCACGAATGAAAACGGATATGTCCGTGCCTTTTTCGGGTTGTCGGGTTCGCACAACAGAATGAAATCCGTGTCAGCCGTCACCGCAGTTCTGTTTCGCAGCTTCCCCTTGTACACCGACCCGTTCATCTGCCGGTACTCGTATTCGATCGTGTAATGGTGTCCGTGCGAGCCGTGGGAGACCCGGCGGCACGTAAGCGCCCTCGCGATGGCAGCACGGCCGTCAGACAGAAGCTGCTGCTGGCTCCGCAGGCTGAACGCCACGCAACCGGCCAATGCCAGAGCCGTCAGACCCATCAGGGAGGGAAGCCAGAAGGGTGTGCCGTTCGGTTCGTGACCCACCGCCCAGTTGTCGGCAGGGTCCGCAGGCAGATAACCAATGCTGAGCGTTGACCCAACCGGCAGCAGACCGCCCTGCCTGAGCTTCCCGCTGTAGGTGACGCCACTCACCCGAAATTCGTACGTCATGCGTGCGTTGTTCTTTCCCTTGCGGGGTTCGCTGGTCACGATGCGTCCTTCGGCGGTCATCCCGTTCGTGGCGCGAAACTCCACCGCGTCCTCGTCGCTTACAGTTTTGATTTGCAGTAACGTCCCGGCGGTCACTCCGCCGAGCGCAAGCAGCAACGCCAGCACAACCATAGCCTTCCCGGCTGCCTTCAGTTCAACGGGGCGCGGCGCGCTGCGCTGTAGTTCACGGGGGATCGTCATTGGTCGGAAACCTCTTCTTGTGCCACCTGTGCCAGCTCATGTGGGTCCGGAGGCAGACGTTTGGCCTGCCGCAGTGAGTGACGTAAAAGATATTCAATCTGGCCGTTCAGACTCCGCAGATCGGCATCGGCCCAACGCTGCAGGGCGTCATATGTGGCCTGGTCGAGCCGCAGCGGAAATGCCTTCTTTTGCGCCATCTTTCTGTATCTGGTCTTTAGTTGTACAGACTGCCCGCGTTGACCACCGGCTCCACGCCCCGATCACTGCAAAGCACCACCATCAGGTTACTGACCATCGCGGCCTTCCTCTCTTCATCCAGATGCACCACACCCTTCCGATTCAGCTCCAGCAGCGCCATTTCCACCATCCCCACCGCGCCTTCCACAATCTTCTGCCGCGCCGCGATGACGGCTGATGCCTGCTGACGTCGCAGCATCACCCCGGCGATTTCCGGCGCGTACGCCAAATGGCTGATGCGCGCCTCAATCACCTCAATGCCGGCTTTCGACAAGCGCTCCTGAATTTCCTGACACAGGCGATCAGCAACCACCCCGGCCGAGAGGCGCAGCGATACCAGTGCATCGTCATGCGCGTCGTACGGGTAACTCGTGGCAAGATTGCGCAGCGCTGCCTCCGTCTGGACGTGCATGAAATTCTCGTAATCGTCTACATTAAAGGCGGCTTCAAACGTGTCAACCAGTCGCCAGACCACCACCGATGCTATCTCGATAGGATTGGCATCCCGGTCGTTCACCTTCAGCTTGCCGCTCTCGAAGTTGCGGATGCGGAGCGAAAGCCGTCGCCGGGTGGTGAGAGGATTCACCCACCAGAATCCCGGTTGCCGCAAGGTGCCTTTATAGACCCCAAACAGCGTCACAAGGCGGGCTTCATTCGGGTTGAGGACGGCGAACCCGGCGAGCGCGGTGAGATCAATCGTCAGGACCAGAACCGCCGCCAGTGCCGCGAAGGGTTCCCGACTCCGGACTCCCACCACAAAGGCCCCAACAGAGGCCATTCCTGCCACTAAAACCACGAAGACCATCGCCCAGCCGGAAAGGCCGCGAAGTTCTTTTTCAATAGACATCTAAATTCTCCTTGACGTGTCAATGATATCATTTTGATATTACTTGTCAAGTCCCCTCGCAGCAGTTTCGGAGTCCGGGTGTCGGAACAGGAGTCGCTGTCAACCATTGACACTATTGCGCCCCCAAACATTGCCGTGGATACTGAGTCTGTCAATCCGGCGTGCTCTCAGCGGCACATGCGTCGGCGTTGACAACCGTGAAGACAAGGAGACATATCGCCAGATGAACGTTAGATCCTGCATGCAAAAAGCCACCATTCTGGCATTGACCCTGCTCCCCGGATTAGGCTGTCATGTCCTGCTTGCCGGCGAAAGAACTTCCATTGTTTCGGCCGGGACGATCTATACCACCAGCCCTCATCAGCTGGTCATCAAAGGGACCGGTTTCGGTACATCCCGCCCGGTTGTGGCCATCTCAGGATTTCCGGCATTGGTCCTTTCCTACACGAACACCGTTGTCACAGTGCAGATACCCGCTGTGGTTGATGCCGTCCCTGGTACCTATGTACTGAGCCTTGACTCAGGTCCGGGCAGAGACGAAGACAAAGCAGCTACTCTGGACATCACTCTCGGAGCGGTGGTCGCGGATTCGGGCGGGGCCACAGGGCCTCAGGGTGCCACCGGTGTGCAGGGTCCGGTCGGCGCAACAGGAGCGCAGGGCCTGACTGGCCTGAACGGCGCAACAGGCGCGAAGGGTTCCACTGGCCCGGCAGGTGTCACCGGACCGCAGGGGCTCCCCGGCGTACCAGGTTTGCAGGGGCCGGCAGGTACGGCAGGAGCGAATGGCGTAAACGGCGTGAATGGAGCGCTTCTGGTATCCACCGTTACCATTCGCCGCGCGGACATGTTGGCTCTCAACCAACTGGCCATTACTTTGCTCCCGGCATCGCCCGGCGTGGTCAACCTGCCTCTCCGCATAGCCATGCAGCAAAACAATGCCTTCTATACCTCCGTTTCCCAGCAGCTCTATTTCGCCTACGGGTCCATCGCCTCCCCTGTTTCGAGGAACAGCGCCGGCTTCGTCTGGGGACCCGGCTTCGCAAAATACCTCGCTGATCTGGACCTGACTCAACTCACCAACAAGGACGCATCATTTTTCACGAACCAGCCCTTCATCGTCTACGCGCCGGACGCGATTTCGGAACAGGGTGGCTCCGGCGGTGACGTCACATTTACCGTGTGGTACACGGCGCTGACCGTCCGCTAACTAAACCCATTTGGTTCGGTCAAGCCACCGAAAGGCGTGCAACCATCACCAATGCGACGCGGTGACCATGGCGGTGAATTATAGGTTCGATGCGCCTTACGCGCCGGCGATGTTTGCAGTGGGAGCCCTTGCCGGCGGGCTCATCGCGGCCAATGCCTGGCTGCACGGGCCCGTTCTTGCCACCCTGCCGGTCACGTTCTTTTTCCTGTTCTTTCTCGCCAATACCTGCAGTTTCTTCTACACCACCAGACAAGGGAAGTTCCTCGAATGGGACCGCATTCTCAAGAGCCTTCGCCTGCGCACGGCGCTTCACTTCCGG
>JBBQDH010000217.1:0-10181 GCA_038319515.1 Bryobacterales bacterium | reverse complement strand
GTTCTTTCGTCAGCTTAGTCGGAATCTTCACCACAATCCGCACCACCAGATCGCCGCGGCCGCGCCCCTGCACTTCCGCCACGCCCCGGCCCTTCACCCGCAGTTCCGTCTCGCTCTGCGTCCCCTCAGGGACCTCCAGCTGGTGCGGTCCTTCCAGTGTCGGAACTTCAATCACCGCTCCCAGCACAGCCTGCGCGATGTTAATCGGTACCGTACAGTGCAGATCATTCTCACGCCGCTCAAAAATCGAGTGCTCCTTCACTGTGAAGAAGATATACAGGTCGCCGTTCGGCCCGTTGTTCGCCCCGGGCTGACCTTCGCCCGACACGCGCAGCCGGTTGCCGTCCCCAATCCCCGCAGGCACCGAAACCTTCAGCTTCTTCTGGACGTGCTTATAGCCCTCGCCCTTGCACTCTTTGCAGACGTTCTTTACAATCTGCCCCGCGCCGCCGCAGTGCGAACATGTCCGGCGAACCGAAAGAAAGCCCTGGCTGTAGATTTGTTCCCCGCGCCCATGGCATCCGGGGCACGTAATCGTCCCGCTGCCCGGCTCCGCGCCTTTGCCGGAGCACCGCGCGCACGTCTCCAGCTTCGGAACCTGAATCTCAATGGATTTGCCGAACGCCGCTTCCTCGAACGACAGCGTCAGGTCGTAACGAAGGTCGTCGCCCTTCACAGGCCGGGCGCGTCCGCCCCCGCGCTGCTGCTGGCCGAACGCGTCGCCAAAGCCGAAAACCTGGCTGAGCAGATCGCCCAAATCCATGTTGTTCGCGTCGAACCCGCCACCGCCGCCCATGCCCGAAAGCCCCTGGTGCCCGTAGGCGTCATATGCCGCGCGCTTCTGCGCATCCGACAGCACGCCGTACGCTTCCGCAGCTTCTTTAAATTTCTCTTCCGCCTCGTGGTCGCCCGGGTTTCGGTCAGGATGAAACTGCAGAGCCAGCTTGCGGTAAGCGCTCTTCATTTCCTGCTCGCCCGAGCCCTTGGCCACGCCGAGCACTTCGTAATAATCTCGTTTTGTCGCCGGCATTTATTTCAGGATTTACGAGTTCACCGCAACCCGCACCATGGAGGGTCGCAGCAACTTGCTTTTGAAGTTATAACCGCGCTGGAATTCACCCAGCACCGTGTTGTCGGGGAAGTCCTCAGTCGGAACGCGTTCAATTGCCTGATGCAGGTGGGGATCGAACATCTGCCCTTCAGTCACAATCGGCTCCAGACCCAGCTTTTTCATGGCGTCCAGCATGCGACCGTGGATCAGTTCCACGCCTTTGGCATAGTCCGCATTGCCCGCCACGGTCTTCAACGCCCGCTCAAAATCGTCCAGCACAGGCAGCAGTTCCCGCACCGTTTCCATGCCGGCGTACTGCAGATACTCTGACCGCTCCCGCTCCGTCCGCTTGCGGAAATTTTCGAATTCGGCTTGCCTGCGCAGGAGCAGTTCCCGCAATTCCTCGCGGTCCGTCTTGATATTGTCGCGCTCCGCCCGCAGCTGTTCCAGCTCTTCGGTCACCACTTCACCCTGTACCGGTGCTTCTTCAGCCAATTGATCCGCCCTTGTTTCGTTATCCAAAATCTCAGATTAACACTCGAATGCCTAAAACGCCTCAAACGTCCGGCCAATCTGCTCCACCGCGCTGATCACCCGTTCATAGTGCATCCGCATCGGGCCCAGCACCGCAATCCGCGCCCGCACGCCCGACGGCAAATCCACAGTCAGGCCGATCAGCGTCAGCTCCCGCATCGCCGGATGCGCGTCTTCCAGCCCCACGTGGATGCCGATCTGGCCTTCTTTTCCTTCCAGAAACCGATCCAGCAACGCCACCACTCGCTTCTTCTCTTCGAGGGCGCGGAACAAATCCCGCATGCGCTCCCGCGTCAGGTGCAAATCCAGACCGAGCAACCAGCTGGCCCCGTCCATTTCCACCTGCGGGTCCTGATCCACCACCAGCAGACCCTTCTCGCACAGCAGCGTCACCTGCTGCAGCACCGCGTCATACAGCGCGCGCTCTTCTTCAATCCGCCGCAGTAATTCCGCGCGCGCCTTTTCGAGCGTCCAGCCCGCAAAGTTGACGTTCACATAGTTCCGGATTGTCACCAGTTCGTCCTGCGTCAGCGTCCGCTCCAGCGTCACCACTCTGTTGCGCACCATGTGGTCCCGCGTGGCCACAATCATCAGCACGCGGCGATCCGACAGCGCCACCAGTTCCAGATGTTCCAGCTCCTGCGCCGTGCGGGGCAGGGCAGCCGCGATCCCCACGTTGCGCGTCATCTCGGTCAGTACACGGGAGGCCATTGCCACACGCTCTTCCAGGCTCTCGCCGAGATGCATCTGGCTCATGATCCTGTCCTGATCGGAACTGGGCAGCGGCTTGCCGGATACGGTCCCCGCGAAATCCCGAAATGCCTTGTCCGTGGGGATGCGGCCCGCCGAAGTATGGGGCTGTGCGAGGTAGCCCTCATCCGCCAGATCCGCCATCACGTTCCTGATGGTGGCAGGGCTCAGCGCCAGGTGACGCAGGCGCGAAAGCGTGCGGGATCCGACCGGCTCGCCGTTGTCGATGTAGGCGCGCACGATCAGATGCAGAATATCCCGTTCTCTCGTGTTCAACTGCCTGCCGGACGAAACCATCCCAGCTTCAAAGCTCCTGTATCTCAATATATACTGTGCGCATTCATGCCAGTGCCAATTGACGCCGCCGCAGCCGCTTCTGTAGAATGAAAGTTTGGTCAAATTGTGCCCGCGCCTGCGGTCAGCTTTCTTGAGTCCAAACCCGCTTATTTTCAAACCCGCTTACTTAAAACCCGGAGAGTGCATGGCAGAAGTCCAAAAGTATCTTTTTACCTCTGAGTCCGTTACCGAAGGTCACCCTGACAAAGTAGCCGATCAGATTTCAGACGCCGTCCTTGACGCCGTTCTGGCGCAGGACCCGATGGGCCGCGTCGCCTGCGAAGTGCTGGTCACCACCGGCATCTGCGTCGTCGCCGGTGAAATCACCACCACTTGCTATGTCGACGTTCCCGCCATCGTCCGCGAGACCATCAGGGAAATCGGCTATACCGATGCCGCGTTCGGATTCGACTCCAAGACCTGCGGCGTCCTCAATGCCATCCAGAGCCAGTCGCCCGACATCGCGATGGGCGTGGACACCGGCGGAGCCGGCGACCAGGGCCTGATGTTCGGCTATGCCTGCAACGAGACCGAAGAGCTGATGCCGCTGCCCATCCAGATGGCGCATCGCCTCTGCGAAAAGCTTTCCGAAGTGCGCAAATTCGGCACCCTGACCTACCTCCGTCCGGACGGTAAGAGTCAGGTTTCCGTCGAATACGCCGACGGCAAGCCGGTTCGCATCGACGCAGTTGTCATCTCGACGCAGCATGGTGACGATGTCACCACCGAGCAGCTTCGTGCTGACGTTCGCAAGCACATCATCGACGCCGTTGTCCCACAGGACATGGTGGACGAGAACACCAAATATCACATCAATCCGACCGGTCGTTTCGTCATTGGCGGACCGCACGGTGATACTGGTCTCACTGGTCGCAAGATCATCGTCGATAGCTACGGCGGCATGGGCCGTCATGGCGGTGGCGCATTCTCGGGTAAGGATCCAACAAAGGTTGATCGCTCGGCCTGCTACATGGCCCGTTACATCGCGAAGAACATTGTCGCGGCAGGCCTCGCGGATCGGGCGGAAGTGCAGCTCGCATACGCCATTGGCGTGGTCGATCCGGTTTCCGTCATGGTCAACACCTTTGGCACCGGCACAGTTGCCGAATCGAAGCTCACTGAGCTGGTTCGCGCACACTTCCCGCTGACCCCCAAGGGCATCATCGATTATCTGCAGCTGCGCCGTCCCATCTACAGGAAGACTGCCGCGTTCGGCCATTTTGGTCGCACCGGTGACGGCTTCACGTGGGAAAAGACGGACAAGGCCGAAGCCCTCAAAGCCGCCGCGAAATAAGCTCCCGTGTGCGCCTGCGGTTGTTTCTTTCTGGCCATTATGGCGTGCGGGATGGCTTATGCCGCCCTGCACGCCCTTTGGCCTTTGTTCGTTGTCATCCTTGTGGCCTCAGCCATTATTAGCTGGTTCGGCCGAAAGGCCGCCGACTGGCGGCCTCCCACCCGCAAATAGTCAACGCTTGTACTTTTTGAACCAGCTCATCATGTAGAGCTGCGTGCGAATGAAGTTCGAAGGCTTTGAGCCTGTCCCGTGGTACTCCCCTTCAAACTGCAGCAGCGCTGTCGGCACCCCCCGCATCTTGAGCGCCGCATAGTATTCCTCGGTCTGGGGCATCGGTGTGCGGCGATCCAGAACACCCGTCATCAGCAGCGTCGGCGTCGTCACTTTGCCCACTGACATCAGCGAAGAGTGCGACAGCCAGTCGCTCGGGTCTTCCCAGAACGGCTTCTTAAAGAACGTGTAGCCGAACACCGGAATATCGGTCTGGCCCGCCATGCTGATCCAGTCAATCACCGGGCAGCGCACCGCCGCCGCCGCGAACCGGTCCGTGTGGCCGATGATCCAGCTTGAAAGCACGCCCCCGCCACTGCAGCCCGAAACATACATCCGCGACGTATCCACGTAACCCTTCGCGATTGTCGTGTCCACGCCCGCCATCAGATCATCGTAATCGGGTCCCGGATAGTTGTGGTCAATGCCGTCCGAGAAGTCCGTGCCGTATCCGGTGCTGCCGCGCGGGTTCACGTAAAGCACCACATAATCATTCGCCGCGAAGTTCTGAAACATGTAGTTGAACGCCACGTTGTACATGGCGAACGGGCCGCCGTGGATCTCCAGAATCAGCGGGTACTTCTTCGTCGCATCGAAGTCCGGCGGCGTCACCACCCAAGCCTGGATCTTCGCGTTATTGCTCGACGTGTAGGTGATCTCCTGCGTCTTCGCCAGCTTCTTGCCGGCCAGCATTCCCGCGTTCACGTTCGTCAGTTGATTCATGGACGGAGTTCCCCGCAGATTGAACGTCACAATCTCCGCCGGGTGTTCCGGGTCCGTCACGGTGCCCGCCGCGGTCATGTCTTTCGACGCGGAATCCAGCGTCAGCATGTGAACGCCGGTGGTGACCGCGCGCACGCCGCCGTTGACCGATGCGAACTGGATATTTCGTGAGCCATGATCGTCGGCATCGAAGAAGACTCCCGATCCATCGGGAGCCCAGCGCAGGTTGAGCGGATCGCGGTCGAAGTTGCCGCTGATCTTCTTCATCTCGCCACCCGCCGTCGGCAGCACAAAGAGGTCGGCTACAGTATGGGTTTTGTTGGAATCCGCGTAGCCCGTGAACGCCAGCACGCGCCCATCGGGAGAGACCGCCGGTCTGCCCCACAGGCCGGCCTTTGCCACCAGGTCTTTGATGGTGCCGGTGGCTACATCCACGGTCAGCAATTGCGATTGTTCCCGCTGCAGATCTGCTTTTTCATCGCGGTTGGCCACCACGATGATGGACTTGCTGTCCGGTGTCCAGTCCATCGCGACCGCCGCCCGCAGTTCGCCCGCGCCCAGGCTCCACTTGCCGCTCGTCAACTGGCGTGCGGCCCCGCCGTCAGCCGCGACGACGAACAAATGCGTCGCGCCGTCTTCCACGAAGCCTACCTGATCCTGCCTGTAGTGCAGTGTCTCCACAATGCGTGGCGCGGCGGTCCACTTCGCGCCTGTCGGGGCCGCAGGCATGCTGATGGTCCACGGATTCTTCCGTGCCACGAACATGGTGAACGCGATGGATTTCCCATCCGGCGACCAGTTCGCGTCGGCCACTTTCTCGGTGGCATGCGTCACCTGCGAACCCGCGCCCTCCGCATCAATCCAGCGTACGAAGATCTGCGAACCGCGCGGTTCGCCTTCACCGAGATACAGCAGGCGCTTGCCATCCGGAGCCCAGCGTGGGTTGCTTCCCTTTACCAGGAAACGGTGTTGCGAGCCATCGGTATTCATGATCCAGAGCGACGAGTCCCAGCGGTCTTCAATGCGGTTGACCTGCTGGCGCGTGTAGACAATCTTCGCCCCGTCCGGCGAGATCTGCGCCCCTGTCAGACGTTCCAGTTCGAAGTAGTGGTCGTTGGTAAGTTTGTCCGGCGCCGGTGTTTCCTGTGCGGCCAGTCCAAAGGCGGCGAAGAGCGCAAGCAGCAGCTTCATATTCGATGAAGCATAGCAGACTATCGCGTCAGCAGGACTTTCAGGACACCCTTACGGGAGGCTGTTTCAAAGGCTCGCGGCGCCTCGCTGAGAGGCATGGTCTCTGCAATCATTGATGCCACATCCACCGCCCCGCTTTCCAGCAGTTCAAGCGCCGGTTCGAACCGGCCGCAGCGCGAGCCCACCAGCGTAATCTCGTTCACGATCACCGGCGCGGTATCTATCGCCACTGTGCCGTGAACCGTCGATTTCATGATCACGGTTCCGCAGGGCTGCACCATGTGAATGGCCGCCTGGAGGCCTTCAGGCGAGCCCGTGGAATCAACCACCCACCGGTACCCGGCTTCGGGAATCACATTGCCCATGATCTCCGTAGTCACGCCCCTCCGCTCGGCAATCGCCAGCTTCGCGCGATGCCGCCCGAACTGGTGCACTCGGCAGCCATGGGCCTGTAAGACCTGGGCAATCAGCAGGCCCAGCTTGCCATCGCCCAGCACCGCCACCGCGCTGCCCTCCGGAATCTTCACCTGGTTCAGGATCTGGCATGCCGCCGCCAGAGGTTCTGCAAACACCGCGAACTCGGTTGGGATGCAATCCGGCACCACATGCAGGTTCCGGTCAGGCAGCGTGAAGAATTCACTGAATGCCCCGGGGTGTTTGACAATGCCGAGCACAGTTCGGTGCGGGCAATGCCGGCCCAGACCTTTGCCGCACCAGGAGCAGTGCATGCAGGCCAGGTTAATCTCCCCCACCACCCGCTTGCCCCGCAGCGCCGGTGTGTCTGACTCGACAACCTCGCCCACGAACTCATGGCCCGGCGTGCCGGAAAATCCGTAGTAGCCGCGCTGCAGTTCGAGGTCGGTATTGCAGATGCCGCCGGTCAGCAGGCGAATGAGCGCGAAGCCTTCCGGACGCTGCGGAATGGCCGTCCCGCGTAGCTCCACCAGACCGTTCTCCAGATGCACTGAAACCATGAATGTGGTTCCAGGTTAGCATTTGGCCTCATTCGCGGCATGATAAACTCGCCACATTCTGATGAAGCGGATTCTGCTGTACTTACTGGCCTGCGCTCTGCCCGCCACTGCACAGGACGGGGCCTCGTTTTTTGAGACGAACATCCGGCCTCTGTTTGCTCGCCAGTGCATGGCCTGCCATTCCGCCACTGCGGGCATGGGCGGGCTGAAGCTCGACAGTCGGGAGAACCTGCTGAAGGGTGGCGCTCGCGGTGCGGCGGTGTTGCCGGGCAAGCCAGCAGAGAGCCTGCTGCTCAGGGCCGTGATGCAATCGGGCGAGCTCAGGATGCCCCCTTCCGGCAAGCTGAAAGACGCGGATATCGCGCTTCTCGCCCAGTGGATTCAGATGAATGCGCCCTGGGGCGGGGAAGTACAGAGCACCGCCAAAACAGCCAGGAAATTCTGGGCCTTCGTGCCGCCCGCGGAACAGAAACTCCCGACCGTGAAGAATGCCGCGTGGATTCAATCGCCGATCGATGCGTTCGTGCTGAGTGGCCTGGAAGCGAAGGGCCTGAAGCCTGCGCCGGCTGCGGATAAGCGCACACTGATCCGCCGTGCCAGCTTCGATCTGACGGGCCTGCCGCCTTCGCCCGAAGAGGTGCAGGCGTTTCTGAAAGACTCTTCGCCGGAAGCCTTCTCCAGGGTCATCGACAGGCTGCTGGCAACACCGCATTACGGGGAGCGCTGGGGGCGCCACTGGCTGGATGTGGCACGGTACGCGGATTCTAACGGCCTCGATGAAAACCTGGTTTATCGGCATGCCTGGCGCTACCGCGACTACGTGATTCAGGCCTTCAATAAAGACAAACCTTACGATCAATTTGTGAAAGAGCAACTGGCCGGCGATCTGCTGCCCGCCACGGACGATGCCACACGCTTCGAGTACTGGACCGCCACGGGCTTCCTGACGCTTGGCGCGAAGATGCTGGCCGAAGACGATCCGGCCAAGATGGAAATGGACATCGTCGATGAGCAGCTGGACACTACGGCCCGCGCCTTCATGGGCCTGACGGTTGGCTGCGCGCGCTGCCACGACCACAAGTTCGACCCCATTCCGACTGCCGATTATTACTCGCTGGCGGGTATCTTCAAAAGCACCAGGACGATGGAGAATTTCAAGGTGGTCGCGAAGTGGAATGAGCATGTTCTGGTGCCTGAAGAAGAGCGTAAGAAGTTACTGGAACACCTTGAAAAGATCACCGCGAAAAACAAGGAGATCAGCACTATAGCTGACGTACAGAACGACATCCTTGCCAAAGCAGCGCGCCCGAAAGCAGGGCAGTATCTGCTTGGTGCCGATGATCTGCGGCGCTATGCGCGGATTGAACTGAAGCCCGTCCGCAATGGTGGCCTTGAGCGGAATGCGGAGACCTTTGATCGCGGCAACGTGACCCGCAAGATCGAAAAGAGCAAGCCGAATGTGCCCGACAAAAGCAAGGGGCCTTACTTCGCGGAATACGATGTGACCGTTCCGGCTACGGGCGAATATCAGCTGGATGCGCTGGAACAGGAGACCGGCGCGGGCACGGCGTCTGTGTGGATTAACGGCGTGCCGGAGAGCCGCGGGTTGCCTCCTGTTGAGAACCGTGAAGCGTCGCCCGATGCAGGGGGTTGGTCCGTCATGGGCGTCTACCCTCTGAAGGCCGGTAAGAACACCATTCGGCTGGAGCACAAATCGCGGTTCCCTTACTTCGAAGCGTTCTCGTTGAGCCCGCTGGCGAAGGGCATTACAGCACCGCGTTCTTCCGAACAGGTGGCTCGTCAGTATGGCGTGAATGCGAGCTATCTCATTCAGTGGGTGGACGAATTACAGCGGGCAAAAGGCGCTCCGCATTCCGTGTTGTTCGCCCTGCTCGCATATGAAACGAAGGCACCTCTCACGGGCTGGACTTCACCGGGCGCCGCGCGCTTTGAAGGCTTCACGCCGAAGACCCGCGAAGAGCTTGCCGCACGCTATCAACAGCTTTTCGACGAAGCGGATGTGAAGTGGCAGACGGTGCTGGCTGAACGTAAAGCCGCAGGTGAGAAGAAAACGGTGTCAGAGCGCAACGCCACCAAATACGAAGACGGTCTGACCGACCCGGTGCTGGAAGCTTTTCGGGAAGTCTCTTACGCGAAGGCCGGTCCGTTCCGAGCGCCCGTCGATGCGAAGCAATACTATCCGCAGGACGTGAAGGATCAACTGGCGGCCCTGGAACAGGAAAAGAAAGATCTGGACGCCGCCACGCCGGATTATCCGAAAGCGATGGGTGTGCAGGAGGGCGAGAAGATCGCCGACCTTGCCATCAATATCCGCGGCAGCCACTGGACGCTGGGCGACGTTGTGCCGCGGCGCTTCCCGCGAGTCATTGCGGGCGAAAATCAGCAGCCTGTTCCTGCCGGGCAGAGTGGTCGGCTGCAACTGGCGGTATGGCTGACGGAGCCCTCGCATCCGCTCACCAGCCGTGTGATGGCGAACCGCCTGTGGCGCTGGCATTTCGGGCGCGGAATTGTTTCCACCACCGATAATTTCGGTCGCCTGGGTGAGATGCCTGTGAACCAGCCGTTACTCGACTGGCTGTCTTTGAAACTCGTCAGCGGCAAGTGGTCAGTGAAAGATATGCAGCGCACCATCATGCTCTCGAACACCTATCAAATGGGCTCGAATTATGACGAGCATGCGGCGGAAACGGACCCCGATAATACGCTTCTGTGGCGCTTCTCGCGGCAGCGTCTGGAAGCCGAAGAGATTCGCGATGCAGTGACCGCGGTCACCGGCGAGATCGATTTGAAGGAAGGCGGCACGCTGCTCACTTACAAGGACCGTCAGTATGTTTCCGACACCGCGAAGAAGGGCAGCATGGATTATGATGTGCCCCGCCGGGCCGTTTATCTGCCGGTGGTGCGCAGTTCCATGTATGAGATGTTTCAGGCCTTCGATCTGCCGGACCCTTCGGTGCCGAATGGTGATCGCAACTCGACCATAATCGCACCGCAGGCGCTTTTCATGATGAACTCCACACTGGTTCTGAAGAGCACG
>JBBQDH010000216.1:0-10248 GCA_038319515.1 Bryobacterales bacterium | reverse complement strand
GCTGCAAACCATCGCAACGATGCGCTGCTTCTCTGCCGGTCCGAGCAACTGCGCCGCGCCCGGGCGCGCCTTGTCGTACAGTGCCCGCTCCAATCCTCCCTCTTCGTAGCGGTGCGCAATGCTCCGGATCGTCTTAGAAGTAAAATTTGTACGCTTGACGTCACTCATCTATACTGATATATGAAGACTGGATGATCAGGGGTTACCGCGACAAGGACACGGAACGTTTGGCCAAGGGCGAAAAAGTTCGCCAGTGGGAGCCATTCCGGCAGCAGGCGGAGAAGCGTTTGCGTATTCTCGATGCCGCCACGTCTCTGGCCGATCTTGTCGCGCTCAACTCCAACCGTCTGGAAGGCCTGAAGGGAAACCGCAAGGGCCAGTATTCCATTCGGATCAATGACCAGTGGCGAGTTTGTTTTGAGTGGCCCAGGGACGAGCCTGGCCCGTCGAATGTTGAAATTGTTGATTACCACTAACATCGAAAGGAGAGACCCATGCCACGCACGCCCATTCATCCCGGAGAAATCCTCGCAGACGAGCTGCAGGAGATCGGCCTCACGGCCAAAAAACTGGCCGACATTCTCGAAGTTCCGCCCAACCGCCTCTATCAGCTTTTGGCTGGAAAGAGGAACGTCACCGCGGACACCGCTTTGCGCCTCAGCCAGTATTTCGGCATGTCCGCTGATTTCTGGATGAACCTCCAGAGCTCCTACGAGCTTGATCTTGCCCGAAACGAAGTCGGCAAGGCGATTCAACGCATTCCTGCGCGGCGCGAGACGGCGGAGCCGCGGCCCGCGCCGTGACACCATAGATTTTGGGATTTGTGGACTGAATAGGCATGCCGACATTCCAGCAATAAATCGCTAACAAGTTCATCGACAAGCTCGCCAAGGCAACGACGGAGCGCGATGCTGCAAAAGTTGAGCAGCTTCGCGCTCTTTTCGGGGACGGCAAGAAGCTAAAACCAGACGATCTCGTTAACCTCTTCTCGCTTCCTTCGGAACCGGAAATCAAATGATCAAGATCGAAAGCGCTCACATCGAGCAAGTGAGGGGTATTCGAAACCTGGACCTTAATTTCAAAAAGGAAACCTTCTCGATCAAAATGGAGGACGTTCTGGAAATCTACGAACGTCCTGATAATCCGGAGGAGCCTGTTGTTTGCCTTGACGAAAAGCCGGTCACCCTGCACGCCGATGTTCGTCCCGGATCACCTGCAGAGCCGGGGCGGGAAGCCAGATACGACAACGAATACGAACGACGCGGCACTGCCAACATCTTCTGCGCAGCAGAACCGAAGGCGGGTCGCCATTTCACCTGGGCCACGCCGGACCGGTCGGCTGTTGAGTTCGCAAGAGTGGTATTCGACCTCGCTACCCGTTATCCGAAGACCAGCACCATACATTTGGTGCTGGATCATCTGAACATCCACCGCCGTAAGTCCCTTACTGATCTGCTCGGAGAAGATGTTGGCGGCGATGTTTGGGGCAGGTTTACGGTTCACCACACGCCGACTCACGGGAGTTGGCTGAATCAGGCGGAGATCGGGATCGGCATCTTGTCGCGGCAATGCCCTGGAGGCAGGCGGATCCCCGATCTGAAAACCCTGCGCAGCGAAGTCCGGGCGTGGAGCCGCCGCATAAACCAATTAAAAACCCGCATCAACCGGACATTCACGCGCCGGGCCGCCCGCCACAAATTTGGCTATAAAAAGAAACCATTTACGCGGTCACTACGCTGGCTCGAAAGCAAGGAGTGTCCGGCGGTCTTGCCGCCGGCCACGCCAGGCTTTTTAGCCGGCTTTCGACCCTGTCACAACTAACGCAGATTAGCGAACCAGTAGGGCACCCAGCTGGCCGAAAGCAATACGTCAAACAGGTAGGCGCGCCGGTTGTGGGAATCCCGCAGGGCATTGACCGCGGCAAAGATTCCGAACGCGGCGAAAACAAAGACCGACAGCAGAAACCAGTTGTAAAACGGAAGGAACCAATAGGGGTTCATCCTGCCGCCGGATCGGCGCGCCAGAAACATCACCAGCATGGTGACGGCAAGCAGTGCGCGGAAGGCAATTCGGGAAATCACGATGCGAGACATCAGGTTGCTTTGATTATCGCGTATGGCCCTGTTATCGCGTGCCCCATTCCCAAAGGCCGAACATGGTGCTTTGCGACACAGGGTGGCCAGTCTGCCGCGCAGGCATGGTGATCTGGCCGCGATGATGACCTTCGTGGGCAAACAGATAACCGAGGAAACCCGCGACATCGGGCTTGAAGCCTTTGATGCGACCGTCGCCCGCGAGCGAAGTGTGAACGGCGGCGGCGAGCGCAGCAGAACTTTCGTTAAGCGCGGCGATAAAGGCAATGGTGCGTCCCTTTCCGCCGGGCGGCGTGGCGCGCCAGGCCTCTTCGGGAATGTTTTGAACGAGATAAAGATTGATTCTGTTGTTTGGTGGCAAATGCCGTTGCGAGGGCGGCAATGGGGTCGAAGAGTGCGGCGGCGGCGTTGGCAGCCATGGCAGGTTCTAAAATTTTCCACAAACCGCATGCCGCACTAAAGAAATTTCATCACCTGGTCGATGAAACATACAGGACGATTGTGACGAATCTAAAACCAGCCCAATACACGCAGGAGATTGCCCGATTAGATGTCATCGTCGGAGAATACAACGGCACGCCGGCGCTCGCGAATCCGGGGGTTTCCGCTTTTGTATCTGAGAAGCTGAAAGCCGCACGGGTTGCGCTGAAGAAGAAGGATGAAGAAACCGCATGGCTAAATCTCTACGGGGCCGCGAAGTTCTGCCACAGCAATCAGGTCCAACCTGAAAAAGCGGTATTGTCGGTCGTCCGAATTAATCGCCTGCTTGTCTGAAATCCGTTAAAGCCCCGGAAAAGAGCCTATTCATGACAGAAACATACGTGCCGCTCACTCACAGCGAGATCCGCAACCACATACAGACAGCAACTGAGGAAGTATTCTCCACCATGCTGGGTCTGGAGATCACTGCCGGAGAGATGAGTCTCGGCCATTCCAGTTCTCACGCAGGCGTGACGGCGCTACTGGGCCTCACCGGTGCCTGGACGGGCTCCGGACAGATTTCGTGCGAGCCGCCGCTGGCTTGCAGGATCGCGTCCCGGTTTCTGATGGCGGAATATGCGGCAGTGGACGACGATGTGCTGGACGCGCTGGCGGAACTGGCGAACATGATCATCGGGAACGTGAAGACGTTGCTGGAGGACAAGCTGGGACCGATGGGGCTGAGTACGCCCGTGATTATTTCGGGCGGGGAGTTCGAAACCCGTATTTTGGGCTGCCCGGCGTGGATTGTGATGCCCTTTAAGTGTGCTGACGGAACGCTGGTGGTGCAGGTGGTGCTGTCGCCGTCCAAACAGCAGTTCAACCGGGCGAGGCCGGCTCAGGCAGCCCTAGCGGAAGCTCCGGAATTGGCCCTCGCCGGTTAGTGGGTTGACTTGTCGAACGGATTCGCAGCTGTGGGAATATATGTCATGCGAATACTCTGGCCTTCCGGGCTTCTGCTGACGTCTTTGCTGTTAGCGGGCGAAAACTCCCCACCGGCGCGATTTACTGATCCGCAACGGGCGCAGAAGCTGGAAGCGGCGATGCCGGAGATCGACCAGATCTTTCGCCGGTATGCAGCCGGGAAGAAGATCTCCGGAATGGTCTGGGGAATCGTCATCGACGGTCACCTGGCGCATGTGGAAACAACCGGGCTGCGGGACCGGTCCACGAACTCGCCGGTTACGCCGGGGACAGTCTTCCGTATCGCTTCCATGACAAAAAGCTTTACGGCTTTGGCTGTCTTGAAGCTACGGGATGAAGGCAAACTCTCGCTCGAAGACCCGGTTTCGAAATGGATTCCGGAGTTCGCCCGTATGGAACTGCCGACCCGCGATACGGCGCCGCTGCGGCTTCGTCAGTTGATGAGCCACAGCGCGGGGTTTCCAGAAGACAATCCGTGGGGAGACCAGCAACTGGCGGCGTCCGACGAAGACGTAACGCGGTGGCTGAATCAAGGTATTCCGTTCTCGACGCCGCCCGATACGCGTTACGAGTACTCGAACTATGCGTTTGGACTGCTGGGCCGGGTGATTTCGAAAGCCTCCGGCATGTCGTATGACAAATACATGCAGCGGGAGATCCTGGGAAAACTGGGGCTGAGCGGGTCCACATTTGAATTTTCAACGGTTCCCGCTGCGAACCGAGCCGTCGGGTATCGATTGCAGCCGGATGGCACTTATCTGGCAGAAGCGCCACTCCCGCACGGTGCGTTTGGGTCTATGGGCGGGCTGCTGACAACAGCCGCGGATATGGGGAAATACATCGCGTTCCAGCTTTCCGCCTGGCCTGCGCGCGATGACGCGGAGACGGGGCCGGTGCGACGGTCGTCGGTTCGGGAGATGAACCGCATGTGGCGTCCGGCGAATCTGACCGTAGGGCGGACGAATGGTGTTATCCAGGCGACATCGAGCGGCTACGGGTTCGGCCTGCGAATCAGCAGCGATTGCCGGTTTGAGCAGATTGTGGGGCACGGGGGCGGGCTGCCGGGTTTTGGGTCGTACATGACGTGGCTGCCGGACTATGGAGTGGGGCTGTTTGCCATGGCGAATCTGACTTACGCGGGCCCGGCGGAACCCATCAGTCAGGCTCTGGATGTGTTCATCAAAAGCGGCGGACTGCAGAAGCGCGAGTTGCCCGCTTCACCATTGCAGACGCAGACTCGGGACCACATCTTCAATCTTTGGAAAAACTGGGATGACGCGGAGGCGAAGAAGATGGCGGCGATGAACCTGTTTCTGGACGCGCCTGTCCCGCAGAGACGTGAGGAGATCCGGAAGCTGAAGGAAGAAGTGGGGGAGTGCAGCGCAGCGGGTCCGGTGATGCCCGAAAACTGGCTGCGCGGTCAGTTTAATATGAGTTGCACGAAGGGTACGGTGGGCGTGTTTTTCACGATGGCCCCGACGCAGCCGCCCGTGGTGCAGCACCTGGCGTTTCGAAAGATATCGGAAGATGCGATGCGAATGGTCGCCCCGACCGGCGCACCGGCCGGGGTTTCTTGTTCGCAGTAGTTATTTTGAGCAGTTGAAGTTCGCGGCGTCGTCCGTGCTGCCTGTGCCCTTGTACTTCGCGGTCTGCGGCCACGGGCAAAGCGGGTGTGTCTTGACGACTTCACTTTTCGGATCGTTCGTTTTACGCTTCGAAGCAATGATTTCGGCAGGGGCGCTGCCCTGCTCCACCCACGCTTCCAGTGCCGCGTCGAGGCTGTGAAAACGGTCGCCATCCGGCGTGGTGACCTGGCCAAACGAAGTCGCGCCGGCGCCCCCGACGCAGTGCTGCATCCCAGGCACCATATAGAGGCGAACAAATTCGGCAGCTTTGGCCGCGCCCATCTTTTTCGTCACGGAGTCGTAGTAGTTGATGGCATTGATAGCGGAAATCGCGGCGTCGGCCCAGCCGTGATAGAGCAGCAGCTTGCCGCCCCGTTTCTGAAAGGCGGTGAGATCCGGGTCAGTGGAGTTCAAAATCTTCGCCAGCCGCTCGTCGGCAACCTTCACATCGCGGTCGACATCGAACTTCTGATACTGCCAGGCAGCATCGTTGTAAACCATGTTCTTAAAAAACTGGGGCCCGTAAGCAGCCATCTGGCTCTTCTCCGGACCGGCACCGGTCACCCAGGCACCCCACCCGCCATTCTCTGCTTCGCCACCCGGGGACAGGCCCGGCATGAGAAGATCACCCTTCGAATTCTTCAGGCCTCCGTAGATGGATTTGAGAGTGGCCAACTGGTGAACCGTAAGACACGAATCCGATTCTTCACCCTTGCATTGCAGTACAGAGGGATCGAACCTGCAGGTCATCGGGTTTTCGATCACGCCGTCCTTCACGCCATCGTTCAGATCGCATTGGGCCTGGGCCGCCGCCTGAATGGCAGGCAGTTTCGATGACGAGATATAGCTGCCGGGCTCGGATAGCATGTTTTTCGTACCCATGGCCGCGCTGGAAAGCAGATGAGTCCAGTAGCTGGCAGGGGCACCGGCAATGATGCCGTCATAGTCGGCGGGGTAGCGCTGCGCTTCCATCAGCGCCTGGCGACCACCATTCGAGCAGGAATTGAAGTACGATTTCTTCGGGCCTTCGCCATAAAACGCACTGATCACAGCCTTGGCGGTGACAGCCGTCTCATGGATCGCCCGGTAACCGAAATCTGCCACCTTTTCCGGATGATTGAGAGCCCACTGTGCGCTGGTGCCGCCGTCCTGATGGCCGGTATCGGTGGAAGCGGTCGCATAGCCGTTGCGAACAGCGTCCAGCAGCGAGGGGTAGGCAATTGCCCCGGCGAAACCACCGTTGCCAACGCCTTGGAATTTGCCGTTCCAGCCCTGCGCGGGCATCCAGACTTCGAAACGAATATCGGAATCGGCAGAAGGCTTCAACGTACCGGCGATGCGGCAAAACGCCGGCATGCCGGGCACGGGCTTGCCACCGGGGGGCGTGAAGGGGCCGGCCGGGCGCGCTTCGACCATGGAAATCGTCATGTTCGGAAGAGCCAGACTGGAGAGACTTTCACACGTGGCCGAAAACGCAGGTGTGGCAAACGGGGTGGCAAACAGGGCCAGGAGCAGCAGATTTTTCATGGATTCGGGTACCGGACGTTCCGTCTTGCAATGTTAGCGCAGTCGGCGGGCTTTTTTCAGGGGATCCGCCGGCTTGTAACTGAGTTCTTTGGAGAGCGTTTCCACCAGACGCGTGAGAGTGCGCACGCGGGCATAGTATTTGTCATTGCCTTCAATCAGTTGCCAGGGGGCGTTGCGGGTATTGGTCTTCAGCAGCATCTCTTCGACTGCCTCTTCGTAGAGCGGCCATTTTTCGCGATTGCGCCAGTCGTCTTCGGTGAGTTTCCAGGCTTTGTAATGGGTCCGGCGCCGCTCTTCAAAACGACGCAGTTGCTCGTCGCGGGAGATGTGAATCCAGAACTTCACGACGATGGCGCCGAAGTCTGTCAGTTGGCGCTCAAAAGAGTTGATTTCCTTGTAAGCACGCTTCCATTCATCCATGGAGGCGTAACCTTCCACGCGCTCCACGAGGACGCGGCCATACCAGGTACGGTCGAAGATCGCGACCTGCCCGCCTTCCGGCAAGCGACGCCAGAAGCGATACAGATAGTGCCGGGTTTTGTCTTCGCCTTCCGGCGCGCTGATGGGGAACACGACGTACCCGCGCGGGTCCATCTTTTCCGTAATGCGCTTGATGGAACCGCCTTTGCCCGCTGCATCCCAGCCTTCAAACGCGATGATGACCGGGCGCTTCTGTTGATAGATCACGCCCGAAAGTTCGCGCAGCTGAATCTGGCGACGAGAGAGTTCGGTCGCGTACTTTTCCCGTGGAATCGCCAGCGAAAGGTCGAGTGTTTCAAGCATCCTGATTCTCCTCGGCCGGTTCCAGCAGCGCCATCGCCAACCGCAGATCTTCATCGGAAGCCGCCGCTTCTTCGGAAGATTCACGGGGCGGCGCTTTGTCACCAAGCTTGTGCTCCAGGGTAGAAATAATCGTGGTCAAAATCCGGGTCCGCGCCCAGCGACGCGACGTACCCTCCACGATGGTCCACGGACCCTCAGCAGTATCGGTGCGCTCCAGCATTTCCTCAGTGGCTTCCAGATACTGGTCGTATTTCTTGTGGCGGTCCCAGTCCGCTTTGGTGATGCGCCAGGATTCCAAAGGGTCGGCTTCAATGCGCTCAAAACGGCGTTTTTGTTCACGCCGGGAGATGTGGAGGAAGAACTTCAGGATGGTGATGTCGTCGTCCGCCAGCATGCGTTCAAATTCAATGATGTCGCTGTAAGCCGCACGCCACTGCTCCGGGCGGACCAGGCCCTCGACGCGTTCCTGCAACACACGCGTGTACCAGCTCTGGTCGAAGATCGCCATCTCGCCCTGATCCGGCACGTTGAGCCAGAATCGCCATAGCCAGGGGCGGCTCAGTTCAAACGACTGCGGCCGGGTGATGGTGTGCAACTTGAAGCCGCGGGGATCAAGGCGCTGCGTCAGAGTTCCAATGGAACCACCCTTGCCGGATGCGTCCCAGCCTTCGAAGACGAAGACGGAGCGCAGTTTGTTGTCCCAGCACGCCTTTTCCAGATCGTAAAGGCGGCGCTGCAAGACCGGCAGTACCCGGTTAAAGTCTTCTGCAGGAAGCTTCCGCTTCAGATTGACGTTCTCCAGCATGTTGCGGGTGGACACCTATTTCACATCACCTGCGGGGCGGACGAACCGGGCGTCATCAACCGGGGCATTGTTTTTCACTTCTGAAAGCTGGATGGTGAAGCGGCCGTTGGGGCGGGCGAGCGTCCAGCGGAAGGGCATTTTCACGCCGTCCTGCTCGCGGTAATCGGAGTAATCGATCTGCGTGGCGTTGCGACCGAGAGGGGTTTCAGCGTAGCGCACAATGCGGAGCAGCAGGCCGGAGTTCTTATCGAAATACATCCGGACCGGCGGGCGATTCGTGTTCGCCGTTGCCGGGTTCGAACCGATCAGCACCTCGCACTCCACGCCATTGATGGCCTCCGGGCGACCGCGACGCAGAGTCGCGTAGAGCTCCGCCACGCGAAGAGAAAGATAGAACTCGGCATCCAGACTGGAAGCGCCGGATTCCGACGCGCTCATCGCGCGCGCAGGGCGACCGGTGTTGCCCATCCAGCCTGAGGAGCCATCGAAAGCCGTGAAGCTGTCACTGGCGGAAGAATGAGTAATCGACACCCGCCTGTTCGGTGCTTTTGTCAGAATTTCAATAGGCGTTTGCGATCCGCCCGCGATCACGCTGCCCATTGCAACGCGGCTGGTGACCTTGCGGATGGCGGTTTCACCACCAAGCGCCGCGACGTACTTCGCCAGAATTTGAACGGCGGTTGGAGCCTCGGCGCTAGGGGCCGACACAGGCGCGGGAACTGCGGCTGCAACCGGGGTATCGGATTCCATCACCGGTGGCACGGCGACCGGACGAGTGGCGCCGCGATGGCACGAATAACACGTTATTTGCGGGCGGCCACCGAAATGAGTCTCGTTAATCTCCGCCGTCATGGCGATCATTTCGCGGGCGGTTTTCTTGGCCGGCTTGTCGTCGGCATCCATCTTGCCCTGCACATGGCAGAAAGTGCATTCAACGCCCAGCGAGGAAGAGATGAACTGCATGGCCGGTCCGATCTGGTCGGCAGGCACATTCTTCAGTTGCGTCAGGTTTTTATAGACGGGCGCGGCGGCAGGTCCGTCCGCATGCTGAGCAAGGGCCAGTGCCGCGAAAGCCTGCGCGATCAGAAAAATCCGGCTGGAGTAGGATCGCATGGTGTTTCCCTGGATTGTAGCGGATTCCGGATGACGTAACCTGTTGTATTGGTTATGAAGCTAAATGAACTGGGGAGTGCGCTGGGCTGCAGGCTGGAAGGCGACGCGTCACTGGAAATCACCGGCGTTTTAGGGATGGAGCAGGCAGGTGAGGGGCACCTCACGTTTCTGGCGAACCCGAAATACGCCCCGAAGCTGAGGAATACGAAGGCCAGCGCGGTGCTGGCGGCCAATACGGTACCAGGTCTGGCGACGCTGATTTCGGCAAATCCGTATCATGATTTCGCCCGCGCGCTCGAATTGTTCTACCAGCCGCCGCGCCCGCCCGCCGGGATTCATCCCTCGGCCGCGATTGCCGCTACTGCGAAAATCGGGGAAGACGCTTCCATTGGTGCTTTCGTGGCAATTGGCGAGAATGTGACCATCGGTCGGAATGCGGTGCTGCATCCCCATGTGGTGGTTTATGAAGGCGCCATGATCGGAGACGACGTGACGCTCCATTCCCACGCCGTGGTGCGGGAATTTTGCCAGTTGGGCGACCGGGTGATTCTGCAAAACGGCGTGGTGGTGGGCGGCGACGGGTTCGGATTTGCGAAACGCTCCGACGGGTCACACCACAAGATTGTCCAATCGGGCCGTACAGTGATTGAAGACGACGTGGAGATTCAAAGCCTGACGGCAGTGGACCGTGCAACGGTGGGCGAAACGCGGGTGAAACGGGGTGCCAAGATCGATAGCCTGGTACAGATCGGGCATGCCTGCGTTGTTGGCGAGGACAACATCATCTGCGCGCAGACCGGCCTCGCGGGCAGTTCCGTACTGGAGAAAAATATCCTTCTGGCGGGTCAGGTGGGTGTCTCGGGCCACCTGACTATCCACGACAACGCCATAGTCTACG
>JBBQDH010000215.1:0-10280 GCA_038319515.1 Bryobacterales bacterium | reverse complement strand
CGTCGATGCGTTTGCCTTCGTGGGTGACGGTGAGGAGTTGGGGGGCGGCGGTGAGGTCGTAATCCCACAGGTCGTGGTGGACGGCCTGGAAGTGCCAGAGGCGCTTGCCGGTGCGGGCGTCGAGGGCGAGGAGTGTGTTGGCGAAGAGGTTCATGCCGATGCGGTCGGCGCCGTAGTAGTCGTAGGTGGGGGAGCCGGTGGGGAAGTATGCGATGGCGCGTTTTTCGTCGAGGGTGATTTCGCCCCAGGTGTTGGTGCCGCCCACGTATTTCCAGGCGTCTTTGGGCCAGGTTTGGTAGCCGAATTCGCCGGGGTGGGGGATGGTGTGGAAGGTCCACGCGAGTTGGCCGGTGAGGACGTTGAAGGCGCGGATATCGCCGGGGGGCGCGAGGTATTGTTCGCCGGGAGCGGAGCCGAGCAGGAGCAGGTTTTCGAAGACGCGGCCGGGGGTATCGGGCTGGATACGGGCGATGGATTGGGGGTCGCGGCCGAGGCCTTCGCGGAGGTTGACGAGGCCGCGTTTGCCGAAAGTGAGGATGGATTTGCCGGTGCGGGCGTCGATTTCCTGGAGGAAATTGTTGATGGTGAAGAGGAGGCGGCGGTCTTTGCGGTCTTTGGATTCCCACCAGGCGATGCCTCGGGTGGTGAGGCCGGGGAGGTTGGAGTGGATCCAGATTTCCTGGCCGGTGGAAGCGTTGAGGGCTACGAGGGAATTCGACTTCGCGAGGACGTACATGACGTTATCGACGATGAGGGGGTTGAAGAGGTAGGCGTGGTTGTCGGCGGTAGGGTAGGTCCAGGCGATTTGGAGTTGGGTGACGTTGGATTTGGTGATTTGGGTGAGGGCGGAGTAGTGGGAGGAATCGGGGCTGCCGCCGTAGTCTCGCCAGGTTTGGTGGTTTTGAGCGTGGAGGGAGGTGGCAGAGAGGAGCAGGACGGTTAGGATTCGGGTTTGGGTCATTCGTTTTTTAGAAAACTCAGAAGCTGATCTTTAGGGCGAAGCGGAACTGGCGCTCGCCTGTGGCAGCTGTGATTTCGCCAAAGCCGTTGAGGGCTTTGATGGAACCATCGCCATTGCGGGTGAGCGAGGAGGCTGTGGCGCCGGGGTTGTTGAACTGCGGCGTGTTGGTGGCCCCGAAGACTTCGGTGCGGAACTGGACGGTGAGGCGTTCGGTGGCCTTGAAGTCCCGGAAGAGGCTGGCATCGATGTTGAAGACGCCGGGGCCGCGCAGCGAATTGCGACCGCTGGTACCGAAGCGCACGTCGGTGACCGGCGCGTAGGCGTTGACGTTGAAGTAGGGCTGACCGACGCCGTGGCCACCGGGGATGTCTACGCTGGCGAGGATCTGATCGGCAGTTTGGGAGCTGCCCTGCGCGTTGAGCGAACTGCCGGAGGTGCCGACGGTGAACGGAGTACCGCTGGTGCGGCTGAGGATCCAGTTGGTCTGCCAGCCGCCGAGGAGAACCGACGCGAAGCCGGTTTTTGCGAAAGAACCATCCTTGCCGAAGGGGAGCGCGTAGTTGCCGTAGAACTGCATGTTGTGGGTGCGGTCGAAACCGGCGACGGCCTTGTTGCGCTGGAGGATGGGGACGTAGTTGAAAGTGAGTCCGCCATCGGTGTCGTCTGTGTAACCGATGGAGCGGGAGAGGGTGTAGGAAACGCCAAGAAGAGAGCGGCCAACGCGACGGGTGACCTGGGTGAGAAGGCCATTATATTTCGCGGTATTGAAGGGCGTGAAGAGGCGGATATCGGAGGTGCGCCCGAAGGCCGGGAAGAGGGCGCGGCCATTGTTGCCGCCACCGGGACCGGAAGCGTTGATGTTCTGGATGACAGTCTGGCGGATGGCGTGGCTGCCGACGTAGCCGGCCTGGATGTTGAGGCCGTGACCGGCATCGTGCTGGATGGTGAAGTTGTAGGCCTCAATGTACCCGCGATGGTAGGCCTGCGGGAAGGTGGTGGTGCCGACGTTGGAAGGCAGAGAGTAGACGGACTGGGAAAGGTCCGGGCCGACGAGGGGCGGGAGGCCGGTGCGGAGGCTGCCGGCGGCCTGGTAGGTGGAGGCACCGGAGAGCTGGAGCGAGAGGGTGGCAGGGTAGGCGTCGCGCAGGTAGCGGAAGGTGGTGGGGTCGACGCTGATGCCGCCGCCGGTGCGGATGACGGTTTTGTCATTGAGGCGATAAGCAATGCCGAGACGCGGGGCGAACTGGCCAAAGCCGGTATCGAAGCCGCCGCGATAGACCTTATCGGTGTTGGGGTCATAGCGTTCGCCGGCCCAGTGGTCGCGGGTGGGGGCAGGGTATTTTTCGAAACGCATGCCGTAGTCGATGGTGAGCTTGCGGTTGACCTGCCAGGAATCGCGGGCGTAGATGCCGAAGGAAGGCATGCGGACGGTGGCTGGGTTCAGGTATTGCACGTCTTTGCCTTCGGAGTTGGGCATGCCAAGCAGGAAGTCGCCCCAGCTGTTGTAGCCGGTGGTGGAGGGGCCACCGCGGAGAGAGGTGACACCGCCGTTGAAGGCGAAGCCGCCGCGCGGGCCGAAGGAGGCCTGGGGCTGGAAGTGGTTGATGTCGAATTTGCTGTACTCGAAGCCGAAGCGGAGGTTGTGTGCGCCGCGGATCCAGCTGAGATTTTCACTGGTGACGTACTGGTTATCGCGGAACAGGAAGGGGTTGGAGACGTTCGGGTTGCCGATGCTGGAGAAGGTGGCGAAACTGAAGCGGGGGTAGCCGCTCTGGAGGATATTGGACCCGTTGGTGCCCGGGATATTCAGGGTATCGAGGCCGTAATTCTTGCCGATATCGACGTTTTGAGCGGAGAGGCGAAGGCGGGTGTAGCCGAAGACGGCGTCGAGCAGAACGCGGGGGGAGAAGGTGTAAGTGCCGCCGATGGCAGTGCTCTGGATCAAGCCGGGAGCGGTGCCGGGCTGGCCGCCGTTGATGGCGTCACCGCCGGCTGCACCGAGCGCTGGAGGATCGAAGACGGCGGAGGGGGAGATGCTGTAGCGACCAAAGATCTGGGACTTATCGGACGGGATGTAGTTGATTTTTACGTCCACGTTGTCGCGGACGAGGGAGTAGTTTCCGATTGCCAGGTAGTTATTTGGGAAGACGTTGGTCTGGTTGGGAAGCGGGATCAGCTTGGCGAGGTAGACGGCGGCGGGGTCGAGTTTGGATTGCGGGATGACGTTGCCGGGGTAGGGGCCGCGGGCGGAACCATCGGCGGCTCCGGAGCCGGGGTCGTAGACGGTGGTGCCGGTGCCGTTGAAGTCGCCGTTGCGGAGAGCGGCGGTGGGCACGGTACGCAGGGCGGAGGCGGCGAGGCGGCGTTCGGTGCGTTCCCAATCGGAGAAGAAGAAGAGTTTGTTCTTGATGATGCGACCGCCGGCGGCGACGCCGAACTGGTTCTGCACGTTCTTGGGGGCGCGGTTGGGGTCACCGGTGCAGGAGTAGAGGCAGTAGAAATAATTGCGGTTTTTGAGGGCGCTATTGGTGAGAAGTTCCCAGGTTGAAGCGTGGAAAGTGTTGGTGCCGGATTTGATCTGGACGTTGGTGGCTGCTCCTGCGGCCATGCCTTGTTCGGCATCAAAACTGTTGGTGACGACGTTGACGTTTTCGATGGCTTCGACAGGCGGCACATAGGCGACCAGGCGCGGGAGCCAGGGGTGGCTGATGGTGGCTCCATCGAGCTTGGTGTTGTTGCTGGACTGGGGAAGTCCGTTGGCCTGGGTGACCATGGAGCGCTGCGGGTTGCCGGAATCGGAGTGGGCTTCGGCGGGCGGTGTGAAGCCGGGGAGGATTTTGTAGAGTTCCTGAAAATTGCGGCCCTGGGAGTTGATGAGAGGCAGGTCGGCGATTTGCGCGGCGGAGATCTGATGGCTGACGTCGGCGCGGTCGGTCTGGAGGGTGACGTCGCTGGCGGCAACGGTGATGGACTCGTTGAGTTGGGTGACGGAAAGAGTGACATCGAGACGCAGGATGCTATTCAGGCTGACGGAGACACCGGAATAGACGCGGTTGGCAAAAGAGGTGGCGGAGACCGTGACTTTGTAGGTGCCGGACTGGAGGTCACTGAGGAGGAAAGCGCCGCGATTGTCGGTGGCGATTTGGCGGGAGGTGCCGGTGCCGGTGTTGAGCGCGTCAATGGTGGCGTTGGGAATGGCGGCTCCGGAGGAGTCAGAAACGTTGCCGGTAAGAGAGCCGTAGAGGGTTTGCGCGTGGGCGTACGTGGCGCCGGAGACGGCGAGAATTGTGCAGAGGAGCAGTGTGGATCGCATGTGTGTACCTCAAAAATCCCTGAATTTGAACTGAAAATAAGTATATACCGAACGAAATTGAGGGGTCAGGCGATACCCTCCCCGGTGGAGCGGGCGAGCCAGGTTTCGAGGGAGGGATGGAGGAAATTCGGGATGAGGAGGGAGACGCCGGGGAGTTCGTGGTGGGTGGTGGTGATTCCCACGACACGGATGCCGGCGGCGAGGCCGGCCTGGACGCCGGTCATGGAATCTTCGAAGATGACGCAGTTGGCGGGCGGGACACCGAGGGCCTGGGCGGCTTTGAGGTAGATTTCGGGGTGGGGCTTGGGGTGGGTGACCTGGTGACCGTCGATGGCGGCGCGGAAGTGGTGGCGGAGGTTGGCGCGGTCGAGGACGAAGTCGACGTTGGCAGGTTCGGCGTTGGTGGCGACGGCTGCGGGGCGGTCTGAGTGGCGTTCGAGGAAGGCGCGGACGCCGGGGACGAGGGACTGGTTAATTTGGGGGCCGAGGACTTCGCGGTAAAGGGCTTCTTTGGCGGCTCCGTGGCGGAAGATTTCGGCGGGCGAGAGGGCTTCGCCGAAGAAATGGCGGACGATTTCGTCATTGCGTTTGCCGTACATCCACTGCTGCATGGCTTCGGTGGTTTCGAGACCGTGGCGGCGGTTGTATTCGGTCCAGGTGGTGCGGTGGAGGGGGTTGGAATCGACGATGACGCCGTCCATATCGAAGAGGAAAGCTTCGATCATACGGCGGGCTCCGGTATGAGCTCGCGGGTGAGCCAGTCGAGGTAGTTGGGGGAGCCGGCGATGATGGGGAGCGCGAGGACTTCGGGGAGTTCGTAAGAGTGGGCTGCTTCGAGCTTTTGCCGTAAGAGGTCGAATAAGTCGCGGGAGGTTTTGATAAGAAGAAGACACTCGGCGGAAGACTGAATTTCGCCTTCCCAGCGGTAATAACTGCGAATCTGCGGAAATACGTTTACACACGCAGCCATGCGGGTTTCGATGAGATGGCGAGCGAGTGATTCGGCGTCCCCGACGGAGCCGCAGGTACTAAAAACGACGATTTTGTCAGTCATAAGAGCAGGGGCGGTTACTTTAGGGATTGTTCTTTGTTACCATTGTCTCTCGAAGCCTCTGAGATGAAGATTTCCGGTATCAAAGCGATCTACGCGACCGTCGTGCTGAGCGGGGTGGTGTATGCATTTGTTGTGTTACGCGGGGAGAACGGAATTCCGGGCCTTTTGACGAAACGCCGGCAGGTTCAGGAGTTCGAGCAGGTGAACCAGAAGCTGGCGCGTGAGATTGAGCAGAAGAAGGATCGGATCCAGCGGCTGACGGATAACCCGACGGAGCAGGAGTATGAGATTCGACAGCGTTTGAAGCTGGCGAAGCCGGGCGAGAAGATTTACATCCTGGACGACAAGAAGAAGTAGTTGTTTGGGTGGTGGTTTCAGGGGCTGCGCGCGGGGTGGTGGGGGACGCGCTTTTGCAAAACCTGCGGCGTGATATAAAAGAGGGAGTTCCTTCCTCACGAAGCCACCCTAGCTCAGTTGGTAGAGCGGCTGATTCGTAATCAGCAGGTCGCCAGTTCGATCCTGGCGGGTGGCTCCAAAAAAAGATCTTCTCAGTTTTATTGGGATCTCCAAGTGCGGAGCGGCACCCCCGGCGTTTCGTCGTTCTCAAACAGCACCAGATCCGACAGCGACGACTGCGTGCCCTCTATCTGAGACGAGAGGACAGCTTCCTTCCGGACATAAGCGTAAATCAATAGTGAGAGGTTGGGAAGGGCTGAGGCGAGCCCGTCGAGGCGTCCGATTGCCTGATTTGCCTGTTCCAGCAACTTCTGGAGCCGTCCCATTTGGAGAGGTGGGCTGGGGGGAAGCGGAGGTGGGAGGAAAGCGCGTACTATCTCGTCGCCCCATTTGGTGACCGCGTAGCGGCCCAGACGGAGGTTTGGCTGCTCGTCCATGACTGGGCATCCTTTCGTTAGGTAACGGCCTAACGAAAGGATACTACGAAATGCTTTCCTTATGATCCTCTTCGCGCTTTAGGGCTACTCCACTCTTCGAGCACGACGAGAGGTCCGGCAAGACGAGGGAGAGATCTATCTCGCACCGTACGATTGATCTCCGGGCCGGCGGTCGCAGGCATGCCCAGGGCAGCGTAAAGATTTATACTGATAGAGTGCTGCCTTTTGTCATTTTCCTCCTGCTGCCGGGAACCGAAGCGGCTTCGCCTGAAGCGCCAAAGAAGCCTCTGACGGAAATGCAGCAGGCCGTGCAGGAGTTTGAGCGGCAGACGCGGGTTTTGGGGATGCGGCCGGATTCGGAGCATTCGCAGGTGAAGTTGAAAGGGCCCAGGCCGGCATGGCACGGACGGGTGTTTGAGAATATCCGTAACGATGCGTTTGACGCGATTCCGCACGAAGTGCGGCAGCGGGGCAAGCAGAACTCCCTGCTGCGCCGCAATCAGTTCGGGTTCAACGTGGGCGGCCCGTTGCTGCTTCCGCACTTTATCCGCAAGTCCTCCGGCATCTTCTTCTCGGTCTCCTATGAAGGGGTTCGTGAGCGGATTTCGCGAACCTATCTGCAGACTATCCCCACGGTTACGCAGCGCACCGGCGACTTCTCCGCTACCGTGGACCAGGCGGGGAACCGGCTCGCGATCTTTGACCCTGCCGGCACGCGCCCGAACCCGCAATTCGATGCGGCCCGGCCGGTTTCTTCGGGCAATCTGCAATACCTTCGCGACCAGTTCCCGGAGGGGCGAATCCCGGCGTCGCGGCTGGACAAAGTGGCGCAGGCAGCGGTCGCGCTTTATCCGCGGCCAAACGCCGCCGTCGGACCGTTTCTGCAGAACAACTACTTCATCAATTCGCCTGAGACCAATATCGCCAATGGCCTGATTGCCAAGGTGGATGCCCCGGTCGGAACACGTCACCGGGTGAGCCTGGAGATTGATAATTCCAATGGGTTGCTGGGCGCGCCGCGCTGGTTTGCGAGCGAGGCCAACCCCGGGGCGGCGGACAGGAACTTCCGCAATCCGGTGGCGACAGTGCACGATACGTGGACGGTTTCGCCCAATACGGTGAACAATGCAGGCTTTCAGGCACGGTCGAGCGTAGCGGTTTCCGGGGCGGATCAGGCCGTCTTCCCGAACTACACCATCGCATCCTATTTAGGGCTGGGTCGTGCGTACCCGGCTTCCACCGCTGCGAATAACGTGTACGACTGGAGCGATGGAATCGCCACGCGACAGGGGAAGCATGCCTTGCGGTTCAGCGGTGGGTTCACGGCCTACCAGGTAAACGTCTCGCTGCCGCAATACCCGGCGGGATACTTCCGATTCACTTCGGGCATCACCAGTCTGCCCGGCATCACGAACACGGGTGACAGCTTTGCGGGCTTCCTGCTGGGGCTTCCGGAATATGCTGAACGCAGCGTGGTGACCAGCCCTTCCTACTTCCGGCGAGCGTCCGCGCTGGTTTCGGCAGGTGACACATGGTCCGTGGCAAAGGGCGTGACGCTGAGCTTCGGTCTGGGGGCCACGCTGCGCACGCCGCGAGTGGAAAAATACGATCGCCAATCGACGGTGGATTTGGGGCGGCGGGCGCTGGTGATTGCGGGCAGGAACGGCGTGGCGCGCGGTATCCGCCCGACTTCGCGAAGTATCGATCCCAGTGTCGGCGTTGCCTGGAACCCGCTCAATCGTTCGGATACGGTGGTTCGCGCGGGCTATTCCCGGTCCCACTCCGCCATTCCGATTTACGGAAACCAATGGGGAACGCAAGCCTTCAATGCGCGGCAGACATTCCTTTCACCGAACGTACAGCTGCAGCCGGCGCTGCTGCTGAGGGGGGGAATTCCCTCGCTGGAGACGCCGCTGCCGAACCTCGACCCCCATGCGGCTGACGGCTCGATTGCAGATCTCACGAACACCTCGGGGCGGTTGCCCGCGGTGCAATCGGCATCGCTGAGCATCGAGCGGCAACTGCCGAAGTCTTTCCTGATCGCGATTTCGTATGGGCACTCGGACGGGCATGATTTGCTGCTGGGCAACGGTGCGGTAAATCCCAATGCCATCCCGGCGGACGCGCTGCGGTACCGGGATTTGCTGAATGTGGAGAGCTTCAACGCCTCCCTTCGACCGTACCCGCAGTACAAGGGTTTCGATGTTAACTCTTCGTGGCCGCTGGGCCGTTACCAGCGCGATGCCGGCACCGTGCGGCTGGAAAAGCGGGCATCGGGCGGATTGTCCCTGAACCTGGCATATACCTTCTCGAAGCAGATGGACGACTATTCCGGGCCTTACGGCACGCAGGACTTTTATAACCGCAACAACGAATGGTCGCTCACCTCGTGGAACACTCCGCAGACGGTGCAATTGAACTATGTCTACGAATTGCCGCTGGGCGCGAACAGGGGCTTCCTGACCTATTCCGACTGGCGGCGCTACCTGGTGGAGGGTTGGGCGGTTTCCGGCGACGTGTATCTGGGCGCCGGGACGCCGCTGGCACTCCGGCCGCAATTCAATAATACCGGCGGCGTGATCAGCGCGCTGAACGTGAACCTGGTGCCTAACGTGGACCCTCACGCGGCCAGCCAGGGGCCGGCCCAATGGTTCAATCCCGCCGCATTCGACCAGCCGGCGGATTTCAGTTTGGGGGACGCATCCCGGACCCTGCCGAATCTCTCGAATCCGGCCGTGCATGCCTTCGACGTGAACATTTCCAAGCGAATTCCTTTGAATTCGGAAACAACCATTGAATTCAACGTGGCTGCGTTTGACGTGCTGAACCATGCGGACTGGAACCAGCCGGACACAACGATCGGGCCGGCTTCGGCGCCGAATGTTAACGCGGGCCGAATCATCGGTTCGCATGGCGGGCGCGTCATTCAGCTGGGCGCGAGGTTTAGTTTTTGAGGCGGAGCCTGATTTTGTCGTTGCTGTGCGCGGCGAGCGCTGCCGCCGCACCTCTGGCCACGCGCACCATTCGGGTTTCCGTACGCCCGGTTGGCGAACCGGAGAAGATCCTGAAGCCGGCGGATTTCAAGGTTCGTGTGAATGGCAAACCGGTGCCTGTGGTTTCAGAAAAATCACCAAGGGACGGGCAGATGATCATCATCGTGCTGGACCTGGCGGGCGACCTGACCGATGCCCAGGCGGCGAAAGACGCGGTGGTTGCGGAACTCAGCCAATTGCCCGCATCCACCCTGGTGGCGCTTATTCGGGCGCAGGACGGCCCCGCCGTACTGGTGGACCCGACAACGAACCGCAGCAGCATTATTGACGCGATTCAGTCCAGTGCCGTGGCGGGGAAAGCGGGCCTGCTCGACTCGCTGATCGCGATTGAATTGCTGGCGGACAGCATTTCGCGCGCGGCGAATGTTCGCGTGGCGACGCTCTACGTGACGGACAGCAACGTGACGAATTATCGCGAGGACTTTTCCAATCCCGTGATCAATTCGAGTGATTCTCATGACCTGAGCCGCCGCTTTCCAGGTGCGCTGATCGGGGAAAAGATGGACAAGCTGGAAGGCGAGATCAGTGGCCGGGAGACACCTCTGTATATTGCTCACCTCCGTTACAGCGGGTCAACGCTGAGCGCGGCTTATCAGAGTGGACTGAAACGGCTGGCCGAAGTGACTGGTGGCTGGTCTGACTTCTGTGCCTCAACGGCGGAAATCCCGGATTCCGTGCACCAGGGGTTCGCTGCGATGGCTTCGGGATATACGCTCACGGTGGGCTTGCCTCCGAAGGTCTCTCCGGCGCTTCAAATCCATATTGAATCGCCCGAACAGGCGCTGGTGTATCGGTCGCGTTTGGTGTTGAGCCAAAAAGGCAAGAGGTAGAGAGGTTCATCACACCCCTGCGATCCCGGAGGTGTGCCACTTTTGCGCCCGTCCTGTGCAATGAATGGTCACTCCCTTGTCACTCGCTTCATCCAGGAACGATACGCAAGAATGATCAACCGCAAGTAAGGGAGTCACGATTCGTAATCAGCAGGTCGCCAGTTCGATCCTGGCGG
>JBBQDH010000214.1:0-10328 GCA_038319515.1 Bryobacterales bacterium | reverse complement strand
ATTTAAAGGGAAATATCACGGCGCAGGTGAAGGTGGGCGAGGAGTTCCTGGTGCGACTGCGGGTTCGGTCGTCGAAACGGGATCTGGTGCGCCAGATTGCGGTGGTGGATTTGCTGCCCGGTGGCGTGGAGACGGTGCTTGAGTTGCGGCCAGCGGCGGACAGCAGTGCGGCAGGGCCGGACCCCGCGCGGGCGGCACGGTTTGGCGCGTTGCCGGTGGGGTTGCCGGATAAGTCGAACTGGGTGCCCCAGTATGTGGATGTGCGGGAGGACCGGCTGGTTTTGTACGGGGATGCGGGCAAGGATGCCGGGACTTTTGTGTATCGGGTACGCGCAACGAATGCAGGAGTGTTTCAGGCTCCGCCGGCGTTTGCTGAGGGGATGTACGACCGGCGGGTAACGGGGATTGGGGTAGCCGGGAGGATTGAGATCGTCAAGCCATGAGGCGCTTGCTGATGGGGATGGTAATCGTGATGGTGTTGCTGCGGTTTTGGCCGCACGCGGCTTTGTCTGCGCGGGTTCCTCTCTCGACGGCTGTCTGGTCGGCGGACGGGGAACTGCTGCGGGTGACGCTGGCTTCGGACGATCAATACCGGCTGTGGACGCCGCTCCCGAAGATGTCGCCGGAGCTGGTGGAAGCGTTCCTGCTGAAGGAAGACCGCTGGTTTTACTGGCATGCCGGAGTGAATCCGGCGGCCCTGTTGCGGGCCGGGTTTCGGACGTGGCGGGGCGGGGCGCGGCAGGGCGGATCGACACTCACCATGCAACTGGCGCGACTGGTTTATCGGATGAAGACGCGCACGGCGGTGGGCAAGCTGCGGCAGGCCTGCGCGGCGCTCTGGCTGGAAGCCCGGTATTCAAAACACGACTTGCTGGAGGCGTATCTGAACGTGGCGCCATTCGGCGGAAATGTCCAGGGCGTGGGCGCGGCGAGCAAGATCTATTTCGGTAAGCCTGCGGAGCGGGTGAGTCTGGGGGAGGCTCTGACGCTGGCGGTGATTCCGCAGAGCCCTGCGGCGCGTGCGGGGCGCGGAGCGGGCGATTCGCGGCTGCTGAAAGCGAGGGCTCAGCTGGGGCAGTTGTGGCTGGCCCGGCACGGAGGAAGTGAGTTTGAAGGAGACCGGAGACAGATGGAACTGCCGGTGGTGGCGCGCGCGCTATACGGCATGCCGGAACTGGCTCCGCACTTTGTGGATGCGCTGAGGGCAGAGCGCGGCCCTCGGGTGGAGACCACGCTGGACGCCGCGCTGCAAAGGCTTGTGGAGCGGCAGATCCGGCAGTATGTGGCGCAAAACAGGGATCGCGGGATACGTAATGTTGCCGCGCTGCTTCTCGATACGCGGGATATGGGCGTGCGGGCCTGGGTAGGTTCGGCGGATTATCATGATGCGTCGATTGACGGCCAGGTAAACGGGGTGCTGGCGAAGCGCTCGCCTGGCTCGACGCTGAAGCCCTTTATTTATGGCCTGGCGCTGGACCAGGGAGTGCTGCATCCGAAGACAATTTTGCGGGATGCGCCGACGTCTTTCGGGCCTTTCACGCCGGAGAATTTCGACGGACGGTTCTTCGGACCGATTACGGCGGAAGAAGCCCTGATTCGCAGCCGCAACGTGCCTGCCGTATGGGTGGCGACGCAACTGCGGCAACCCGGCCTGTATCAGTTTCTGGAGAGCGCAGGGGTGAGCAGGCTGAGGCCGGAAGCTTACTATGGCCTGGCGCTGGCGTTGGGCGGCGGCGAGGTCACGATGGAGGAACTGGCGGGGCTTTACGCGATGCTGGCGAATGAGGGCGTGCTGCGACCTGTGCAGCAGCTGCGTGGGGCGCGACGGCAGGAGGGTGTGCGGCTGCTGAGCCCGGAGGCCGCTTTTGTGACCATCGACATGCTTCGGCGCAACTCCAGGCCGGATGACGAAGGGACGCTGCCGGTGCGGGGCCGGTGGCCCGTGGCCTGGAAGACGGGGACCAGCTGGGGATTCCGCGACGCATGGTCGGCGGGAATTGCGGGGCCGTATGTGCTGGTGGTGTGGATCGGGAATTTCGAGGGCGAGGGAAATCCGAGCTTCGTGGGTGTGGATGCGGCGGCGCCGTTGTTTTTCCGGATGGTGGACGCGCTGAATCTGGCGCGGGCGGAAGAGGCGGTGCCGGAACTGAAGCCGCCGGCGGGAGTGAGTCGAGTGAGCGTTTGCGCGGCAAGCGGGGATTTGCCAAACGCGTGGTGTCCGCAGACGGTGGAGACCTGGTATTTACCGGGGAAATCGCCGATTCGGGTGAGTGATCTGCATCGGGCGATTGCAATGGACACGGGGACCGGCAAGCCGGTCTGCCCGCCTTATGCACCGGAGAGCACGCGGTTTGAGGTATTTGAATTCCGGAGTTCGGACATGCTGAAACTTTTCCGGGAGGCCGGAATGCCGCGACGCGTTCCACCGGTGCTGCCCAATTGTGCATTGCTCGGTACGGGAGCAGATTCCAGTGAGTCGCCGAAGATTGCCTCTCCTTTGCGGGGCGTGAGCTATACGCTCAGGCGGTCGGCGGCGCAGGAGGTGATTGCACTGGAAGCGAGTGTGGCGGCGGGTGTGGAGAATCTGTTCTGGTTTGACGGAAATGCGCTGATCGGGAAGCGGGGGGTTGGCGAGGGGGCGCTACCGTGGCGACCGGTTGTCGATGGCGTGCATTTAGTGCGGGTAATTGACGACCATGGACGCGCGGCGGAGCGCGATGTGATGGTGCAACTGGGGAGATGAAGAAGAGAAAGTGGTGAGTCGGGCGGGACTCGAACCCGCGACCCTCTCATTAAAAGTGAGATGCTACTACCAACTGAGCTACCGACTCGGGTCCTTATTCATAATACAACCCGCCCTCTTTCGGGGCTGATTTTGCGCCTCCAGGCAGCTCCGATTGCTATAATTCAAGGGTTCAACCCTACATGCGAACGTGGCGGAATTGGCAGACGCTCTGGATTTAGGTTCCAGCGACCGCAAGGTCATGGGAGTTCGACCCTCCCCGTTCGCACCACCTTATTTGCACCTCACATTTCGCGATGTCCGGCTGGACCGGTCCAGCCAGTAACGTCACATCGTGAAGGGCGGAGCCTCAGGGACATCTACATCGGGTTTGGGAAAATCCGGCATTGGGTCGGGGAATGGTAATACGGGCTCGGGATCGCGGGGCGGTAAACGAGGTTCGGAAAGTGTCATGACCCATTCTGTTGCAAGCGTCATGCCATGTCCAGTACCCGACATCCCCGTTCGCATGTTGAAGGACTCTCTGAGAGCAAAATACTTGTTTCCGGCCCCGGCGACTTTACCGGTAACACTTACGCACTCTCGTCCGGAAAATTCCTAAGTCATTGAAAAATAATCCCTCTCAGTTTGGCACGCCCCTTGCAATCTTCTCAGGCGGAGGCAACAGCCATGACCGAAAACAGCAATTCTACGCAGTCCCTCAACGAAAGCCCAAATCGCCAGAAGCCCTCATTCTGGCTGCCGCTCCTCGGCGCGGGGGTGCTCGCCACCGGCGGTTATGCAGGCTGGCAGGGCTCGCAGTCACAGAATCAGGCGGACCAACTACGTCGTCAGATCGCCGATTCGCAAAAAGAGACGGTCGCATTGCGGTCTCACCTGACTGAGTCGGACGCAGCATTGCAGGCGTCTCTTCAGGCATTCCGCGAGGAGATGGCCAATACTCAAAAGGACACGAGTGTGAAGGTTGGCCGCGCGCAGGTACTGGCGACCCGGCATGCCGATCTGGTTGTCGGGAAAATCGCCCGTGAGCAGAAGGTTCAAACAGAGCAACTGACGGCGGAACTGGGTAAGGTGAAGGAATCGAACAGCGCGGCTGCCGAGCGGATCGATGGCATCACCACGCAGGTCGGTTCCGTGAAGACTGACGTCGATTCTGCGAAATCGGACATTCTGCAAACGAAGTCGGATCTGCAGCGCGCCCGCGGCGACATGGGTGAAATCAGTGGTCTGATCGCGACCAACTCGAAGGAGATACAGATGTTGCGCGATCTGGGCGACCGGAATATCTACGAGTTCACGCTCACAAAGGGCGTCAGCCCGCAGAAGGTTGGGGATATCCAAATAACGCTGCGGAAGGCCGACGCGAAACGCAACCGGTTCACGCTGGCGGTTCTGGCGGACGACAAGAATGTGGAGAAGAAGGACCGCACAGTGAATGAGCCGGTCCAGTTCTACACGTCGAACGCACGCCAGCCGTATGAGCTGGTGGTGAATGAAGTAACGAAAGACAAGGTTCGCGGGTACCTGGCGACTCCCAAAGTGCACGCAGCACGGCGTTAGAAAATCCGAACCCAATTTCCGATAAGTGTTGGCGCAGGAACTACTTAAGAGACTTAAGCAGATCCTGCGCCAAAACTTCTGCCCGTTTTGCCAGCTGCAGCGCCGTCACAAGATCGTTCCCCTTCACCTGTTCCGCCTGTTGCAGGAAAGTTCCAACCCTGCCCACCGCCTGCTGATCCCCCGCAGTTAACTTCCGTCCCGAGAGCTGACTCAAAACTGCCCTCGCCTGCGTCACGCTGCGGGTGAAATCCTGTTCGTACTGCTGGCGGCGACCCGGAGTTAACAATTCGCCCAGTTGCGGGGCCGGGGCCGGGGCTGGGGCTGGAGGGAGAGGCCTGGACGGCGCCGGTTTCGGTGTCGGAGGTACAACGGGTTTCTTCACGGGGACCGGCGGCGGATCGGGAGCAGGAAGCGCGGCAGGAGCAGACGCAGCCGGAGGAGGAGGCGGCACCGGGGGAACCATCGGTTTCTTCCTGCCCAGCCAGCAGCCACTCAATCCGGTGGCCAAAATGATCGTCACCAGTAAGTGCGGCAATTTCATGAAATCCTGTCCGATCCTCCCAGCGGGAGGCTCACCTGAAAGGTGGTTCCTTCTCCAGCCACGCTCTCTACGTCAATTGTCCCCCCATGCAACTGGATCGCGCGGAAAGTCATGGCGAGCCCGATGCCGGACCCCTTTGTTTTAGTGGTGAAGTAAAGCTGGAAGATGCGTTCACGTTCTTCGGGTGCGACGCCGGGACCTGTATCGGACAGACGGATGATGCAGTTCTGGCCGGCGCTCTGGATGGTCACACGCAGGGAGCCCCCACGCGGCATGGCTTCAAGGGCATTCACGGCGATGTTCAGCAGAGCCTGCCGCAGCAAGCCCGGATCGGCGCGCACCACGACCGGGCGAGCCGGTTGTTCCAGGGATAACTCAATTCCCTGCCCTGCGGCCTCTGGTTCCAGAAGGCGCAAAATATCCGCAGCCAATTCCCCTGTGTTCACGTCTTCCGGAGCGAGTTCCACGGGACGGTTGAAATCAAGGAAGGTTCGCACCACGCGATCAAGACGCATGACCTCCTGGGACAGAATGGCAAATTCCGGCTCGGAATCGGGCGATTCCTCAGCAAGGCGCGATCGCAGCATTTCGAGCCGCAGGACAATGGAATTCAGCGGATTTTTGATCTCGTGAGCAACCCGACCGGTAAGGCTGTTTATCGCGGTGAGGCGTTGTGCGATGGCCATCTGACTTTCGAACTGACGCCGCGTTCCGGCATCCAGTTTTTCAAGAAGCTGCGAGGCGTCTTCGCGTGCATCCCGGTAGCGCTCGCCCAGGATACTGAGTTTCGATTCGATTACCGCGAGTTCACGGGCTTCGCTGTGGCGGCCAATAGCTTCTCTGTGACGGCCGGCGGCTTCCCCCGGATCACGACCACTCACGATGTCGTCGATCAGGTGTTCCACACGGGCGAGTGGCCGCATGGCGAGACTGGCCAGCCACCAGGCAAATGCAAATGCGAGCGCCAGCGCGAGTAAGGAGAAGAGGGCAATCTTT
This sequence comes from Bryobacterales bacterium, assembly GCA_038319515.1. Taxonomy (GTDB): domain Bacteria; phylum Acidobacteriota; class Terriglobia; order Bryobacterales; family Bryobacteraceae; genus BOG-234. Next base: position 4,488 of record JBBQDH010000214.1, on the reverse strand, counting down.
CGAAATTCGGGCACAAATCTGTCGCGCAACAAAGCGGGCGAAAACAGGATTTGGGTGGTGAACAGCGGGGTGCTCTGGCCTTTGATCGCCAACGGAATACGGGTTTCGTAGTCATCGTGAGCGGCAAGAATCCCGGTCAGGCGCCGGAGCGGGCGGGCTTCGAGCAGGGCGCGTAGGTCCTGCCGGTGAGTGATCGGCAAGCCGCGCTGCTGGGGATTCGAGCTTGTCAGAATAGTTCCGTCTTCGCCAGCGACGCAGATCTCCACAATGGAGCGGGACTGAACCATGACCTGTTCCAGCAGTGCCGTGATTTCGCCATCCTCCGCTACTTTTTTACGCCAGACCTGTTTGGCATCCGCAGCATTGGCGGGGGTCTGGGCAAGGCGCCGCAGAAGGAAGGACTCCACCTGGCGACCGGCCATCTCTGAACTGGCGATAGCGGATTCAAGGGAAGTGACAGCCAGACTATTCAGGTTCAGAGCAGTCAGGAGCAGGGCCACCAAAACCACCAGGCCCAATGTGAGGGAAAGCAGGCGAACGCGCAAGGTCATTCTTCGCTGCCGTATTCCTTGAGCTTGTTGAACAGTGTTTTGGGGCTCACGCCCAGCATGGCGGCCGCGCGGGTCCGGTTGTTCTCCGTACTGCGCAGGGTGAGTTCGATGAGGGCGCGCTCCGCCTGTTCGACCGTCATACCGGCTTCGAGTACGACGCCGTCACCGTGCAGCGGTTCTGTCGGCAGCGCAGGTGCGGTGGTACCGGCGAAGCCCCTGGGCAAATGCAGAGTGCCGATGGTGCCCGCGCCGGCCAGAATTACAGCGCGTTCCAGGATGTTGCGCAGTTCGCGAACATTACCGGGCCAGCCATACGAAGCGAACGCAGCCTGCACTTCCGGGGAGATGTCCGTGACACGGCAGGCATGCCGCCGGTTCAGGCCCGCGATGAGTTCCGCAACCAAACCGTGGATATCCTGACGGCGTTCGCGAAGGGGCGGCAGGTGGACTTCGAACACATTCAACCGGAAGAAGAGATCTTCGCGGAACGCGCCCCTGGCAATGGCATCTTTCAGGCTCTTGTTGGTGGAGGCCAACACGCGAACATCAAGGTCAGTTTCCCGCGGCGACCCAAGCCGGCGAACCTTGCGCTCTTCCAGAACGCGGAGCAGCTTGGCCTGCGTGTTCATCGGCATGTCGCCGATTTCGTCGAGAAGCAGCGTGCCACCGTTGGCCAGCTCGAAGCAACCCGCGCGCCGCTCCATGGCACCCGTGAAAGCACCCTTCTCATGCCCGAACAGTTCACTCTCCATCAGGGCTTCCGGCATGGCCGCACAGTTCACCGCGAAGAAGGGGCCTGTCTTGCGGGGGCTGAGCTGGTGGATAGCGCGCGCGGCGACCTCTTTGCCGCAGCCGCTCTCGCCGGTGATCAGGATAGTGGCACTGGTGGGCGCGGCTTGTTGCAGCAGCCAGAAAATCTCCTGCATGGCGGGGGATTCGCCGATGAGTTCGCCCAGCACACCGCGCGAAGCGAGCTCACGCTCCAGGCGACCGGCGTGGGATGCCAGCCGCTTTTTCTCTACTGCGCGCTCCAGAATCATTTTCAGGGCAGGCGGCTGCACCGGTTTTTCCAGATACCAGAACGCGCCCAGCTGGTGCACAGTTTCGAGGGCCGTTTCCACGCTGCCGAACGCCGTGAGCACGATGGCATAAGGCGCGGCGGGGTTCTTCCGCAACTCCTCCAGAAGCCCCCGGCCATCCATCTCAGGCATGTTGAGGTCTGTGATCAGCACGTCGGCATCAAAGGTCTTCAGGCGCGCCAGGGCTTCCACTCCATTTGCGGAAAACATCACTTCGTGGCCCCAACGGGAAATTAAGCCTGCCAGCGCGGTTCGCTGATTCACTTCGTCATCGACAACCAGAATTTTTGCCAAATTTCTCTCCCAGCACGCACAGTTCAAGGTACCTCCCCGGAAGATTTTGCCGGGTTGAAGCCCGAGATCTCCCTTATAGAGGCAAGTAACTGCAATTGAAGCACCTTTATTTTCCACCGGGGCCAGGCACGAAACATCCCATTGCTATGAAAGTGTTTCTGATCGGAGCGACGGGGGGCATCGGATCCGCCACAGCGCGCCGTCTGGCCGCAAAGGGAGTTGAGGTTGTGCTGGCGGGGCGCAATGAGGAAAAACTCGCGGGGCTGGGAGCGGAACTGAACGCGCGGTATGTGGTGGTGGACGCCACGGGGTTCGAAACGCTGGAGCGCGCAGTGGCGGAGTTCTCGCCTTTGGGTGCTGTGGTCAACTGCGCCGGTTCACTGCTGCTGAAGCCTGCTCATCTCACTAACGAACGGGAGTTTCGGGAGACGATTGATCTCAGTTTGACGACCGCGTTCGCAGCCGTGCGGGCGGGGGCAAAAGCGATGATGAGCACGGGAGGATCGATCGTACTCTGTGCCACCGCTGCCGCGCGAACCGGGCTACCGAACCACGAAGCGATCGCTGCCGCGAAGGGTGGAGTGATCGGGCTGACTTTGTCAGCCGCGGCGTCGTATGCAGGTCGAAATATACGGGTGAATTGCGTGGCCCCGGGCCTTGTGGAAACGCCGCTCACAGCGCGGATCACGCAGAACGAAGCATCGCTGAAAGCGTCGCAGGGAATGCACGCACTGGGACGCATCGGGCGCCCGGAAGATATCGCGTCGGCAATTGACTGGCTGATTGATCCGGAAAACTCCTGGGTCACGGGCCAGGTGCTGGGAGTGGATGGTGGGTTGGGCACGATACGGGCGCGCTAGAACAGCAATGAAAAAAGACTTTTCAACACGGGATGAGCTTGCAGACTATCTGCGGATGGAGTTCCCCCAGCCTGCGGCGCGGGATGCCGAGATCAGCCCGATTCGCGGCGGGGCTTCGCACGCGGAAACGAAATTGAAGCTGATGAAACCGCATCAATATGCCGCAACCCGCAACTACCTTGGGGGCGGGGTGACAGGGCTCTCACCGTACATCACGCATGGAGTGCTGACGCTGAGGCGTGTGTATGAAAGCGCGCGCGGTTCGGATAAGCTGGTCTCCGAACTTGCCTGGCGGGACTACTGGCAGAGGCTTTGGTTGCTGTGGGGGGATGGAGTTTGGCAGGACCGGGAGGAATACAAGACCGGCCTCGATTGTGCAGCCTATCGCGACGAACTGCCGGCGGACCTTGTGAAGGCTGAGACGGGTCTCGCATGCATGGATGCGTTCGTCGGGCAACTGCATCAGACGGGCTATCTGCATAACCATGCGCGGATGTGGATGGCTGCGTACGTGGTGCACTGGCGTCGGGTTCGCTGGCAGGCGGGCGCGCGGTGGTTCCTGACGCATCTGCTGGATGGTGACCCGGCTTCCAATAACCTCTCGTGGCAATGGGTGGCATCGACGTTTGCAAATAAACCCTATTTCTTCAACAGGGAAAACCTGGAACGATACAGCGAGGGCAAGTTTTGCGGCGATTGCCCGAGCCGGAATCAATGCCCTTTCGATGGAACGTATGAGACGCTTGCGGCCCGACTCTTCGAGGAGAACCGGCGATGAATTTATTGTTCTGGATGCACTCTGGCAGCCTCTGCCCGTTGCCTGACACCCTGGTCGCGGATGCGGCTTTTGTTTTCGATGACGAACAGTTGCGGCAGGCGGGCTGGGGCCTGAAGCGCATCATGTTCATTTATGAATGTCTGCTGGAACTACCGGTGGAAATCTATCGGGGGCCTACTGTGGAGACGCTGCTGGCGCTCGCCGGGGAACAGAGCGCAGGCATCATGACTGTTGATTCGCCCGACCCGTGGCTGCGCGAACAGATCAGAAAGCTGCAGGAACACGCACGGGTGGAGGTGCTGCCTGCACCGCCGTTCGTGGAACTGAGGAAGGCTGTCGACCTGCGACGGTTTTCACGTTACTGGAAGCACGCGGGGCCGTTGCTGGTATGACACCCGAAGTCGTCTGGTTCAAACGGGACTTGCGTGTGCAGGACCATGAACCGCTGTTCGAGGCAAGTTTGCGGGGGCCGGTGTTGCCTCTCTACGTGATTGAGCCGAGCCTGTTGCGGGCGAGCGATTTTGATCCGTGCCACTGGACATTCCTGGCGGCCTCGCTTGGGGAACTTCGTGAAAGTCTGGCCCGGTTGGGGCAACCCCTGGTCATCCGTGTCGGGGAGGTGGTGGATGTGCTCCGGGCACTGCGTAGCGAAGTCCGTTTTGAACGCATCCGCGCACATGAAGAGACCGGCAACGCACTGACCTTCGCACGCGACAAAGCGGTGGCAAAGTGGGCGCGGGATGTGGGAGTGGAATTCTGTGAGACACCGAACGGCGGAGTGGTTCGGAGGCTCAGGACACGCGACGGATGGTCGCGCCTTTGGGAAGAACGCATGAGACGTCCGATTATTCAGACGCCTGCGCATCTGCAGGCGGTGACGGTGGACCAGGGCTATTCGCCGACGGCCGGTGAGCTGGGTTTAGAGG
>JBBQDH010000213.1:0-10349 GCA_038319515.1 Bryobacterales bacterium | reverse complement strand
CGCGATGTTGATCAGGATGGTGACCAGAATAATAGCCCAGCCATAACTGTGCACATAGTTCTTGTTCATCCACGTGAGAATGAAGAACAGCGGCTTGGCGATAAAGCCGAAGAAACCCCAGTCAATCACGTCCTGCAGCCGTGGGTTCACCTTTTTCAGTTCATCCAGTTCTTTCGGTCCCACATAGACACCCATCTGGTTGCGTCCCAGGCCGCCCACCGCGAAACCGGGGTAGGGCTGCTCAGAGGCATCCGATGTGGTGGAAACCGTGTCGCTGAAGGTGGTCATCTGCAGGGGAGTACCGGGCGGCGGCAGGAAGACGGCCGTGAAGTATTGATCCTCAATACCGGCAAATGAATGTGGACCGTCTGTGCGGTTCGGACCATTCTTGGCGGACTTGGTCGCTGTCGTTTCCAGTTTCTGGCTCTGGCCGTCGAACCGAATATTTTCCTGGTGTCCGGCCGCGGCGGGAACTGCCATATCACCGAAACCAGCGCGCCACTGCACCAGGTGGGGTACGCCTGCTCCGTCGAGCTTCACTTCGTCGGCGAACTGCATCATGTAGCCATCGTGCTGGAAGGAGAAGACCTTCTTCGCAACGGTTCGGCCATCGGAAAATTCGTATTCAATCGCCTGGCCATCGGCGCTGGGACGGGGAACCCACAGGGCTTTATCCAGATTGGTGGACGGCTGTTGGGCCCGAAAAACGTAGCTAAACGGGAAGCCCTTGCTTTCCGCACCCTTGATGTTCACCAGTTCGAGCGGCTTGCCGTTGGCGTCTTTAAAACTCTTGAGCGTCCAACTGCGAACCACGGCGCCGCGGTTGGAGAAGACAACTCTGTAGACCCCGGTATCGAGGGTCCATTCAGACTCCGTGGCGGAAACAATTGCGCCCGCCACGGGTGCGGCTGAAGGCGGCGTGACTTCCGGTGCGTTCGTGGAGGAGGGAGCAGCCTTGGTGGTCTTGACCTCAGACTTCACAGCGGTCGTTTCAGGTTTGTCCGCAATGATGCCCATCTTCCTGTACGCAAACTGCGAGCCGACCAGGATGATTCCCATGAGCACAAAGGCAATCACCATTCGCAACTCGTTGGAGAGCTCTTTTGGATTCTTATTCGGGGGCGTCGGAGAACTCATTTGTTATTCACGTTAAGAACGCGGAACCGGATCGCAGCCGCCTTCATGGAAAGGATGGCAGCGACCCAGACGTTTCACACCAAGCCAGACACCTTGCACCGGCCCGTGGACTTCGATTGCCTCACGCATGTAAGCCGAACAGGTTGGGTAGAACCGGCAGGCGGAAGGCAGGAACGGAGAGATCAAGCGTTTGTATCCGGTGAGGACAGCGATGAGGCTTCTGGTGACGAAACCACCGCCGGAACATCCACTGGAGGCACGACTGCCGGAGGAATGGCCGCTTTTGCTGACGCCGTCTGTTTCCCGCACCGTATGAACAGACGTCTCACCTCGGCCTGAAGTTCGGGGAACGTGCAGTCCAGCACCTTGCGCCGCGGATTGAAGACGATTGACCACTCGGGGCTCAGCTTCGCGAGGTCGAGGCGCACGGCTTCCCGCACGCGACGTTTAACCCGGTTGCGCTTGACTGCTTTGCCAAGCGCTTTGGGTGTGGTGAATCCGACGCGCGGCAGGGTTTGCGCAGAATCGGCGACGCAGAAAGCAGCGAAAAGGGGACACGTGAAGCGCGTCCCCTGGTCGTAAACTTTTCGAAAGTCGCTGGAGCGAAGCAGCCGTACACTTTTGGGAAAGCCTTTTGTTGGAGGGGCCGGTTCTGCTGGCCCGGAGTCGGGGACCGAGTGAGGGACCGTGGAAATATCCGACTACCTCTCCGAGCTGACAGTCAGCTTCTTGCGGCCGATGGCGCGGCGGCGGGAGAGAACGGCTTGGCCGTTTGCGGTCTTCATGCGGGTCCGAAAACCGTGGGTTTTCGCGCGGCGACGGTTGTTCGGTTGGAAAGTACGTTTCGGCATTGTCTTCTTTTCTTATTTGTGGATCAGGGAAACTATGAGTATACAACACAGGCGGGTGGTCATGGTTTGGTGTTGGCTGCATGTTTCAGGAGCACCGCGTGAATTTGGAGGGCGAAGCTCGAAGCAGGTGACGTTTCAATGAATTTTCGCCATGCGGCAGCGGCTTCGGGGTCAAGGTGGTCTTTGCTGAGGAAGAGGGGAGAGTTGTCAATTGCTGCCGCGAATACTCTGAAACTCCCGGCGTCGGGTGCGTGCTCCCAATCCGGACCAACTGATTTGCAATGCGGCATCGCCCGCAACGGACTGCATGTCTTCTGCGGTACGGAACCGCACGCGGGCAGCCAGTGAAGGTAAGAGCTACCTTGAAAATTCGAGCAGAGTGCGCCCGTCCTGAGAGAGATACCAGTTCCCCTCGGCCTGGTTATTTGTGTAACCACAATCCAGCCACGCGGAGAGTTGGTGCAGGGTCTTCGGCTCCCGTGCGTTCACGGATGGAACCTGTAGCTTTGGTCTCCTGCCCGCCGATGTCATGATATTCCACGGCACGAAGTCAAAGTTGATTGGTTCCACAGCCGCGTCGAAAAGTTCGCTCTGGTCGCGCATTGCCTGAAAGTGAAAGATCCCGGAAACGCCCGAAAAGCAAGGCCGCAGTCAGAAACAGCAGGATCAATCGAAAGCCAGCCCTCATGCCTCCGCTGCAATCGCCGCCATGAGCGCACCTTCGAGTTCCGCCCGGCTCATCGCGGTACTAATAAACAACTCCTGCCGGGCCCCATTGCAAAGCCCGATGCCCTTCCAGCCGTTTTGCGTCTGCACGGTAATCCGAATTTTCACCACCGAGCCCTTCGCGTCACGCACAGGTCGGATCACCCCGGGAATGATCGAACGAATATCTTCCCGAGCCACCAGGCGTTCTAAAACCGGGCGAAGATCGTCCAGAATGCTGTGCTCGATCTTCAGTTTGCCCTGCGCTGTGCGCAGCCGGAATGCCATGACTGGAAACGAAGGGGTCGCGGGATACCCCTCGTATAATCAGAATACGTGACTCACCACATTACTTTGATACCGGGCGACGGAATCGGACCGGAAGTCGCGGAGGCTACCGTTCGGGTCGTTGAAGCGACGGGCGTCGATGTGCAATGGGAACGCGTCGAAGCGGGCGTGCTCGCCGAACGGAATACCGGCAAATTCCTGCCGGAGTCCGTCTATGAATCTCTGGCGAAGACCAACGTCGGCCTGAAAGGTCCCGTCGGCACCCCGATTGCCAGTGGCCATCCCAGCGTTAACGTCGCGCTGCGCAAGCGTCTGAACCTGTTCGTGAACTTTCGGCCCGTCCGCATGCTGCCCGGCCTCAAAACCCGCTTTGCGGACTTGCCGATAGATCTCGTCATCTTCCGCGAGAACACTGAAGATCTCTACGCGGGCATTGAGCACGAAGTGGTTCCCGATGTGGTCGAGAGCATCAAAATTATTACCAAAGTCGCCTCCATGCGGATCGCGAAGGCGGCCTTCGAATACGCGGCGCGCGAGGGGCGTAAGAAGGTGGTCGCCATTCACAAGGCCAACATCATGAAGATGAGTGATGGCCTCTTCCTGCGCTGCTGTCGCGAAGTCGCGGCCGGCTTCCCGCAAATTGAGTACGGCGAACTGATCGTTGATAACGCCTGCATGCAGCTTGTGATGCGCCCCGAGACGTTCGATGTTCTGGTACTGCCCAACCTCTACGGCGACATCGTTTCTGACCTTTGCGCCGGTCTGGTTGGAGGTCTCGGCATCGTTCCTGGTGCGAACCTGGGCGAGACAGTTGCCGTCTTCGAAGCGGTGCATGGATCAGCGCCCGATATCGCGGGCAAGGGGCTCGCGAATCCGACGGCTCTCATGCAGTCCGCCCGTCTGATGCTCGCGCACCTGGGCGAACGCGCTGCCGCCGTCCGCATGCAGAAAGCAATTGAAGCCGTCTATGCGGAAGGGAAACATCTGACGCACGATGTGGGCGGATCCGCCGGTACCGACGAATTCACCAACGCCGTGATCGCGAAGCTGTAAGGCCTATTTGCGGGTAATCCACATCGGGCTGCTCCAGACCAATTGCCCGTCGGTCTGTTCCCCGCGCACATAATAGTAGGAAGTCTTGCCGGCTTCGGCAGTCGTGTCGGACCAGGCGAGGCTGACCTCAGCCCCTGCCGCGTCCAGCAGAATATCTTTCCCGTCCTTCACCATCACCACTCTTGCGAACGGCGCGCTGCCCATCAGCTTAACTGAAATCGTCGGTTGCCCGGTGACAGAAAACTCATCGCCCATGATGTAAACCCCGCAGCGCACGTCGGCCACAATATCATCGGTCGCCGCATACACATGTCGCTTTTTCAGTGCATCCAGAATGCCTTCGCGACTCGCCTCCGCTGTCAGCACACTCGTGTAGGCCTGATGGGTGGAGAAGTGGTCGCTACCTGCCGTGAACCCCAGCCGGTAGCCTTTGTCGAGCGCCTGCGTCACGTAGCCTGCGGGGCGAAGTCGCCCCAGCGCGTCATCTTCCCTGGCCGCGCGCGGCGTATCGGCACGTTCATAGCTCTGGCGAAAGCCCTGATAGATTTCGACCAGCGGTTCCACGTCCGCGTCGTGGTCACGCCAGTCCGTCCCCATGTCGGTCGCACTGGTGCTCGGTATGGAAATCCCGCCGAAGGCCTTGAGGAACCGATAAAACATCTGCGTATCCGGCGCCGGAGACGGCGGGGAATCGATTGCCATGGGCGGCAGATGCGGCAGTGGCCGAACTCCCCGTCTCGAAAACAGCGCCACGCGGTGTCCTTCGGGATAACGAACCTCGTGCTCAAATCCAAACAGCGGGATGAACCGGTCGCCCAGCTTGTAGGCATCGGCTGCCATTTGTTGGCGCCACCAGAAATACTCGTGGCCCTCGCCGTTCTCGTTGTCGCAGCAGGCCCCCCAATCGAGCGCCGCCGCGTCGATCATGTAGCGATACGCGTCGTCGAGCGAACCGTCGCGCGTCCCCACCAGCGAATACTCTGTATGCCGGTGCATATCGCCCCGCAGAATGCGCAACTGCGCGCCCGCGTACGGAACCCTGTATCCCCGCACTTTTGCAACCTGCGCTTCTTCGGCTTTGATGCGTGGATCAGGGACCGCCGCGCGCTCGGCAACCGACAGCGCCAACTCTGCATTGCCATCCGGCACAGCCAGGCCATCCAGACGCAGGTCCGCCGAATATAAATCACTGTTGATTCGTTCCGCTCCTGCGGGCCCCAGGCCTTGCGGAATGGACTGCCGGTGGTCCATTGCGGACACCGTGAGCACTCGCCCCGCAGCCAGCGCCAGCATCGCCGGGCGCCCCTCCAGAAGCCCATCCGTGCGCGGAATCACGATGGGCCCGATCCACTTATGGCCATCGAAATACACCACATTCTCAACCCACACGGAGCCCAGCGGAGAGCGTATATTGACGGGAGACGACAGCGTGCGGAAAGCCAGATAAACTCCGCCCGCCGGATCAATAGCCAGGCGCGGCGAGCTGTTCAATGGACCGACACGCGGACCGAGCTGCTGCCCCGGGCGCCGGTTCTTCGCCGTATTGGGATTGGGGGCCAGTGGATTGCGATTGCGCGTGGGCCGGGCGACCCGGTTTGACCCCGCCGGGGCTCCAGGCAAAACGTTATACAAGTCTGAAGAAGTGGTGTATGCCGTGTCGCCCTCAAAAACCCGCACCCGGACATTGCGGTCATCGTAGAGTGGCGAGCCGGATGTATCGTAAGTCCCGTAGTTTTTACCCCAGCGCGCGCTCGCCACTTCATAGGCCAGCCAGAGCCGGTTCCTGGCATCGAAGGCAATGCTTGTGTGGTCCTCGAACAGGTTCGTTGTGGCAGCGGCTACCGATGCGTCAAGCTCAATGCCGCCCTTCGCCGCAGACCGCATCCTGCGGAAATACACGTCGTAGTCGCCCTTCCCATAGGTGCCCCATGCGACAGCCACGTCGCCGTTCGGAGCCGCTGCAATTGAGGGGTCCCAATCGTTCCCGGGCGACTCGGAAATCAGCACTTCAGGCGAGAAACCATTCCCGGTCTGCACGCTCCCGAGGACTTCCAGATTATCTTTCCGATATCCCTGCCAGGCGATCCACACTCTCCCCTTTGCGTCGGTTGTCGCTACCGGGCTTAGATTGGGCCCCGGATCGGACGTGATGCGCTGCTCTGGCCCCCACTTGCCGTCAGCCTGCGTGCCTCGCGCGAAGAGATTGAAATTGCCGTTGCGAAACGCTGACCAAACCACCCACACACGATTGGATCCGTCGATTGCGATGGCCGAGCGAGTGACTGTTTCACCTGCCGGGGATACCGGGACCGGCGCGGACCAGCTGTTGGTGTCACGCGCCCACCGGGTTGCCATCACCTGATCCGCACCAACCGGCTTTGCTAAATCAGCAAAATCCTGGAGTGGGACACGAATCGGGTGAAATGCCTCCTGATCCCGATTGGCATGGCGAAAGCGCACGTAGCTCATCCAGACCTCGTTCTGCCCGGCGGCAATAGCGGGGAAGTCCTCGTCATCGCTGGAAGTAGTGATCTGTCTGGTGGCCGGTACTCGATCCACTTCCACGGCACCGTCCAGAAAATCGGTGTGTGATCCCCAGCTGAGTTCTGCGAGTGTGAAGCTGAAATCGCCGCGCGGTGTGTGAATGGCCCAGCGCGCGTCAGGCGGCGCGAGCGCGGTAATCAGGACACCGTTCTCAATGACGGTGTCCTGTCCCTGCGGTCGCGTAACGGCTTTCCAGGATTGCGCGTAATCGGTGGAGTCTTCCGGCCCGAAACGCACTCCCTGGATGGCTTTTACAGAACCGCCATTCACCGTCACCGTGCCATCCCACCGGGAAGGCGAGTTATCGGTCAGGCCAAACAGGATGCGAACCGAAGCGAGGCCCGCTTGCGGCGCAGTCTCCTGGGCAGGTGCGCTAAACAATGCCAGGGCGGCAACACCCAACGCGCACACGTATTTCATAAAAGATTCCAAGCACCACTTTTAGCGTGATTCGGCTGGAACCTCAAGGGGAATTAATTTCTAACGTTTACTTTACGAATTGAACAGCAAAGATGCCGCCGACTACAACCACGGAAACGACGCCGATCATCACATACTTCAACACGCGCTCTTTGGTGGATGCTTCTGCCTGGTCGTCGTGCTTAATGTGTTCGTCAAGACTCTCAAACATTGAGGTAATCTCCTGGCCCAGATATTACTCCTTCGAAACACCGGAGGGAAGGGGTGGCCAGGATTTATTTCAGAGTCTTCGCAATTGCTTCGGGGATACGAACGACGGTGCCATGTCGGCTGCCCGCAGGGAAGGCCAGTTGCGGCGTGGCGTCGGTGAACGTTTTCCAGTCTTTCGCCGTGAGCGCTCCGTAATGCTGCGGCTTCGCGTAGTGGTCAAACCAGATCCACCATTCCGGCCCTATTTTCACCACCGTTGGGCCCTCCACCCAGTCCCCGCTGAAGGGTTCTGTCGCGCTGCTCCACGGGCCCTGCGGTGAATCCGCGAACGCCAGTCGCAACCGCTTTTGCAGCGGTGTCTTGCGCTCATCTTTGAAAACCATCACCCAGCGCTTCCCTTCCTGCACAATCGTCGCGTCGATAGCGCTGTAGCCGGGGTCAAAGAACAGTTCGGCCTTTGCGAAGTTCTTCCAGTCTTTCGTCCGGGTTGCGTAGATGCGGTGGTTGTAGCCGTTGTCCCCGTCTTTGTCAGTCTCCGGAAATCGCCCGGGAATCGACGTTGCCCAGAAGATAATCCATTCCTTCCTGGTGCCGTCCCACACTGCTTCCGGAGCCCAGGCATTGCGGGCTTCCGGCTCCTGCTCCAGGACGCCGATCTCTTCCTGCGGGCCCCACGTGATCAGGTCTTTCGAAGACATGTGACCGATCCGCAGCGGACCCTTCGCGCCCTTCGTCCAGCCCCACGTCCACAGCATGTGCCAAACCCCGTCAGGGCCGCACCCCAGCCAGGGATCACGCATCAGCATCTCAGCATGTTCCGGCTTAATCCAGGGTTGATCGTTACGCAGTGGCTTCCAGGTCTTGCCGTCCGAACTGAGGGCCGCGAATACGCCGGTTTCGCCGTTTGACCGGAACGAAGTGAACAGAAACGAGTCCGCTGCGAACAGCGGGGCACTCAACAGCAACAGGCTTAGAAATCTCATCGTCGTCTGAAGATCAGCGTTTGAAAATAATAATATGCTGTTGCGGCAGCGTTTCAATTACCTGATCAAATTTCAAGCCCTGCGGCTCGATCTCCGCCCGCACTTGTTTCAGTGTCATCTTGTGCTCCGGGCGAATCGGAACCTTCGGATCTTCCGCACGATATTCCAGCAGCACCAGTCGCCCGCCCGGCTTCAGCGATTCCTTCATCCGCTCCACCATCTTCACCGGTTCTGAAAACTCGTGGTAAACATCCACCAGCAGAATCAGATCCAGCGAGTCCTTCGGCAGCTTCGGATCGTCATACCCGCCCAGCACCGTCTTCACATTCGTAATGTGCCGGGCCTTCATGTTTTGCTCCAGCTGATCCAGCATGTACTGCTGGATATCCTGGCCATACACAATTCCGGTCGGGCCTACACGCTCCGCCAGTCGCCACGTAAAGTACCCCACGCCCGCGCCGATGTCCGCGACCGTGGAACCCTTCACGATTTTCAGTGCATCCAGAGCTTCGTCAGGATGCTCTTCTTCAATGCGCTCCGGGCGAACCAGCCAGTCCGCGCCGCCCGGGCCCATCACCTGTGCCACGCGCCGTTTCGTAATCGGATGGACATCCGCCCCGCAACCCGGCAGCGCGAAGACAAACGCCGATATGACCAGCGCGACTATAAACCGGCTTTTTTCCATAGTTCGTCCACTCGTTTCTTCACGTCGGGAACCATCTTCAGCACGTCCGGCCACTAGCGCGTGAAACCCTCGCCCGGCCATTTCTTCGTTGCATCCACGACCATCTTACTGCCATAGTTCACCAGGCGGCTGGCATGGTCCAGTGAGTCAACGGGCCCCATGGTGAACTGAATGTCACGTTCCGGATCGATGTTGTTGAGGGCGCGCCACGCCACTTCACTCACGTTCTGCACGTCCACATCCTCATCCACCACAACGATGCATTTCGTGAACATCGCCTGACCCAGTCCCCAGATGGCGCTCATCACTTTACGCGCATGGCCCGGATAAGACTTGCGGATCGACACCAGCATGATGTTGTGGAAGATGCCTTCCGCCGGCATGCACATGTCGCGAACCTCCGGCAATTGCATCCGCATCAACGGCAGGAAGATCCGCTCAATCGCCTTGCCCATGTAGAAGTCTTCCATGGGCGGCGGACCGACAATGGTCGTCGCGTAAATCGGCTCTTTGCGATGTGTCACGCAGGTGATGTGGAACACCGGATAATCATCGGCGAGCGAGTAGTAGCCGGTGTGGTCGCCAAACGGCCCTTCCCGGCGCTGCTCGCCTAGTTCCACGTAGCCTTCCAGTACGATTTCGGCATTCGCGGGGACTTCCAGATCGCTCGTCTGGCATTTCACCATTTCCACCGGACTACCGCGAAGGAACCCCGCGATCATCATCTCGTCCAGATCCGGCGGCAGCGGCAGAATCGCCGAGTACATGGTGGCCGGGTCGGAACCGATCGCGACGGCCACATCCATCCGCTTCTGGCCTTCTGCAAATCTCCGCCGATAGTGTTCCGCGCCCTGTTTATGGGTCTGCCAGTGCATGCCCGTGGTGCGTTCGTCGTAAACCTGCATCCGATACATCCCGCAGTTGCGCTTGCCATTTTCCGGGTTCTTCGTGAACACCATGGGCAGCGTGATGTACGGCCCGCCATCTTCCGGCCAGCAGGTCAGGATCGGGAAATCATACAGCGAAAAGCCCTCATGTTTGATGACCTCCTGGCAGGGGCCTTTTGAAACGATCTTCGGAAAGAACGCGCCCATCTCCGCCAGCTTCGGCAGCATTTTGAGCTTGTTCAGCAGACCTTCGGGCATACGCATTTCCAAGTAGTCGGAAATGCGCTTCGCAATACTATCCACCGAATCCGTCTGCAGCGCGATTTCCATGCGCCGCATGCTGGCGAAGCCGTTGATCAGCAGAGGAACTTTCGAACCCTTCGGCTTTTCAAACAGCAGCGCGGGACCACCGTTCTTCACGGCGCGGTCGGCGAACTCCGTAATCTCCAGCTTCGGATCCACTTCGAACGGGATCCGCTTCAGCTGGTTGTTCTTCTCTAGAGCGCGAATGAAGTCGCGCAGATCGTCGTATGCCATGTCGAATCTACTATGATTGCAAGTTCAAACACTTATGAACAGGATTGCA
>JBBQDH010000212.1:0-10374 GCA_038319515.1 Bryobacterales bacterium | reverse complement strand
AGCAGTGGGGCGAGTATGACCAGTACGGCCTGCCGTCGCCCTCCGCGTGGGGGGCGTGGATTGAAACGGCGAGTGGCAGAAGATCGCCAGCACGGACGAAGTCGCCCTCCGCGTGGGGGGCGTGGATTGAAACGCACCGATGCTGACGACGGGGCTAAATTGTTATAGGGATACAGAAACCGAGGGCAAGGTCAGGGAGGCGGTCTTTTGGGCATCGTTGCGGGGTTTGGGGGAGGAGTTTGGGTGGTTCATTGGCGGTTTCATTTTGCTGCATGGGTGGGTGGGGAATTCGATTTCGTTGCGGGTTTGGTTCTTATTTGCTGTGAGTTACGGGAGAAAAATTTCTGTGACTCGTTTTTCTTGGGGGCGTTGGTTGGTGTGGCCGGTGCCCGGGACTGGCAGTTGGTACGCGGATCAGGGCGGATAAACGCTGATGGACGCGGACAGGCCGAGCCTTTGCAATTCGGCGGAGGCTCCGCAGCACTGACGCCGGGAAGAGTACATTTTTCGGGCCAGGGAAATTCGCAGATCGAGTCTTCAATGCCGATGGCCGCGCCGCGCGGACTTGAACGGCGGATCTTATCTGGGGATCTCCGGGAGGATCAGGCACCCCGTGTGGGCCTCTATTATGTCCGGACGGACTCCGATGTTGTTTGTTGGACCTCGCGCAGTTTCTGCCGAATCCTGATTTCCTCATCCGTCAATCTCGCGTCGTAGATCGATCGGGGCTCGATGGTCCTGGCGACGAGAGTAGCTGTACCCACTGCCAGCAGCAACGGCAAAATGAACGACCGGTCTCTCCCGGTCAACTCCATGATGAGTACGACAGAGGAGATGGGGCCTTGTGTGGTTGCCGCCAGAAAAGCGCCGGCGCCAAGCACGGCGAATAGTCCGGGCGGCACGCCCGGCCAGAACCAGGACCAGGCGTGGCCCAGAACGGCGCCGAGGAGCGCACCTACGGTCAACGAAGGCGTGAACAAGCCACCGGGCGCCCCACTTCGTACGCAGAGCGCGGTTGCAGCCGGCTTCAGGACCAGGAGTATCAGCAGCAAAGGCGGAGCAACCTGATTGGCAAATGCCAGTTGAGAAATGTCCTTGCCATTCCCCAGCACCTGCGGGAACCAAATGGATATGATCCCCAGCAGCCCCAGGCCCAGTAAGGGCGCGGTCATTCGTTTCCAGCCCCCCGGCTTGGTGCGATTGGCCCACGTAATGAGCCGGACATAACCGACGGATGCGAGGCCAGCCACCGGGCCTGCCAGCAGGGACCAGACCACGCTGGAAGCTGAACCGGACCAGGCCGGGATGAGGTATGTCGGAGCGTCCGGCATCGCAAGCCAGGAGATGGCTGTAGCAACGACGGAAGCGAAGATGGCGGGCAGGACGTACCGGAGAGCGAGCATGCCCCGCATCACCTCCAACGAGAAAATCGCGCCTCCCAGTGGCACTCCATACGCTGCGCTCATACCAGCTCCCGCAGCGCATGAGACCAGGAGGCGACGTTGCTCATCAGACAGGCGGGCTAGGTCTGAAAAGAAGTTGGCGATCACGGCGCCGACCTGTTTCGCCGCACCCTCGCGTCCGAGTGAGACACCCATACCGACAATAACGACAGAAAGAAACGCACTGCCCAGAGTGCGCAGCGCGGGCAGTCGGCCGGCATGGAACCAAATGGCAGCCGTGGTATCAATACCGTTCCCGCTGGACAGCCGTTTGAGGAAGATTTGACCTGCGCCGGTCACCACTCCCGCGCCGAGGAGCACAAGAATATGACGGGGCAGGTCCGCCCGCGAAGCAGCCGCCAGAATATCCGTACCAGAGCCATGCCACATCAGGCGCTGCACGGCTTCGAGCAGTCGGGTCAGTACAACCGCCCCAATTCCGGTACCGGCGCCAGTCAGCAGCACGGCCAACCAGAAGCGCGCTGCGCCAACGTGCAACAGAGTAGCGGGTATCTCGTGTGAGTGTCGTGGTGATGGCATTCGGCAAATACCGGCGGTTTGGGCGGTACACCTATTGTCAGGCAACGAATGGCGAGATCAAGCTATTAGATTCAAAGGTTCGTCAGTGTATCGACTTTGAATCGCGCGGCGCGAGAGTTTGGTTCCCTTGCAGTTCGTCACGGAAGAGATGCATGACTATATGGACGTAAGCCGAGTTGCCCACGAACGGGCCGGGCCGACGTGGGGATGATCGCCCGCGCCGGACACCCACCCGACGACGACTTCTGTTTTCAGTTCCGGCAGAGGCTTATATTCCGCGAGGGAGCGGTTGCGGTCTTCAATCGACTTCTCCCACCTGAATCTTCAGACTGCAAACGCATAGGGAGAAGTATGCCCGAAAGGGCGCACGACTCCGCCCGGGCACGCCGAAACCTTCTAAATTCAGCGATTTACGCGATTTCAGCGCGCATCCTGTCCAGACAACTACTTTATGGGATAAAGCGTCGCCGCAGGAGTTAGTTTTTCAGCACACTGCTATATCCCGGTCGGCCAGGAACGCGTGGCGCGGCATGGCGATGCCGGCGCGGGCGAGCCTGGTTTGAGAGCATGCTGCCTTCACATATTGCCAGCGTCGAAATCGGCCAGGGGGGCGAACATACACGCGTGATCAATCATCTCCGAACACGGGCCGCTGTACCCCCCGCAGTGCACTCACAACGATAATTGAAAAAATGGGCAAAAAGCTGAAATGGATAGCCCTTGCCGGCTTAGTGGCGCTGATGATCCTGTGCATCGTGCTTTCATGGGGTGCGCCCGGCGCGGGCCAATCATTGCCCTTCGTTCACAGGAACGCCGGGTCTTCGAAAGCCTCACCTGGCCAGCAGGCTTCGGTCAACCTGGAGCCCTGGCAAACCGCTGAGGCTCTGGCGGCATTGCCTGCATCACCCCAGGAGACCGAATACGCCCGGCAAGCCCAGCATCTGGCCGATCATGAAGTGGACCAGGCCTTCGGCGCCGCTCTGCGTGAGGCCACGCTGCAAAAACCGTCGCTTCGACCTGAAGCCGCAGCGCTCGAGAAAAAAGTGGCGGGACTACAGGCCATCGTCACGGATGACGCGGTTCGGGTTCGCGAACTGACGGCGCACGATCCTGACGACAATCTCGACATAGCCAAAGCTCAGTCGGCTCTCGACACCGACCAGTTAACCGAAGCCCGGAAAGATCTGGCGCGCGCCGGAGGGGATCAGCGGGATCGCATTCAGGAAGAATTGGCGACCCACGAAGCCGCGATGCACAACTACGACGCGGGCGTCGGCCAGAAACCCGTCACGAACTACGCGGGCGGCGCCCCTGCCACGGCCTCGGCTGACATAAACGCCTGGTTTCAGCAGAGAACAAAGCATAAACTCCTGAAGAATGCCGCCTTGCAATCGCGGAAATATGCAGCCGCCGTGGAGTCTCAGCACGAAAAACTTGAACACGGGGCAGGCGCCTCAGAAGGCGAGGACAGGGGTAACGACAAGGGTAACGACAAGGCATCGAAACTCGCCGGTCTGAGAAGCGGGGCCACGCGCAGCCAGTTACTCGGCATCTACGATGATCAGATCCAGACTCTGAAAGAACTGGCGGACACCTATGACAAATGGGCGGAGCAGGTGCTGGTCGACCATCACACCACAGGCCGCCTGATCCTGTGGGCGCTTGCGCTGATCCTCTTCATTCTCATCGGCCTCATTTTCGGCACCGAGCTGATAACGGTTTTTGCGAATCGGTCCGCCATGGATCGTCGCAACTCGGAAACGCTGGTCACCATGCTGAGGATGACGATAAATACTGTCGGCGCTGTCCTGATCCTGCTGGTGATTTTCGGGCGGCCGAGCCAGTTACCGACCATCCTCGGACTGGCTACCGCCGGCCTCACGGTCGCCCTGCAGGACTTCATCGTCGCGTTCATCGGCTGGTTCGTCCTGATGGGCCGCAACGGGATACGCGTTGGCGACTGGGTCGAGATCAATGGAGTGTCGGGCGAGATCGTGAACATCAGCTTGTTCCGTACGTCCATGCTGGAGATGGGAAAGGCCCATAACAAAGGGCGACCGACCGGTCGCCGCACCGCATTCAGCAATAGTTTCGCGATTCGCGGACAGTACTTCAATTACTCCACCAGCAGCCAGTGGATGTGGGACGAGATTCGGGTGAGCATTCCTGCGGGACGGGATGCTTCCGCCACTATCGAACAGGTGCGGGAGCAGGTATTGAAGGAAACCGGGAACGACGCCCGCGAGGCCGGGCAGGAATGGAAACTGGTCAGCCGCCACTTCGCCGCCGAACCCGCCGTTGACATCCGCCCCGGATCCTCAGGAATCGATATGGTGGTCCGCTACGTGACCCGCGCCGGAGATCGCTTCGAAGTCAGGAACCGCCTGTATCACCAGATCCTCGGCCTTCTGCACAAGGCGGCGGATGAACCGGAGGCGACGCGGTCGTGAAAGAACTATCCCGGTTACTGCCGGCACATTTGTGCGCCGGAGTGGCATTAGGAACGATCACAGCTTTTGATAGTCTCCTGTGCGGTGTTTCCCGAGAGTAGCCGGTCCGACACCCTGCTGTCACGAAATAGCCGTTCCATTCGTAACCGACGTGCTGAAGCCTGGTCGCACCTGGCGGCGGTGAAGCGGAGTGGTTCTATCGAAACGAGCACTTCGAGGGCTCTCTGAGGTGCGTTTTCCCGCTGCCCGGGTTGCCGCAGCGCCGCCATCGAACGCCGGCGTAAGAACTTGCCAAAAAAACGTGCCTTTTAGCACATTCCCGCCCGCGCCAGGCCTTAAAATTTGCCTTGTCTTCCAGTAAGATTGGACCAGGTGAGGCTCGATTGATTCTTTCTGCCGATTCCCGTCTCCTGCCGCTCTCGATTCTTCTCTCTCTTGCGGCGCTCCCTTCCCCGGCGCAACCAACTGTGGTCGTCTTCCACAAGGTGGTTGACGAATCCATGCGGCGCCCGGACGGCCCGGGGCTCTTCTTTTGGCAAAATGGTGTCACTCCTTCCATTGACGGCAACACAATCGTTTTCCGCACCTTCGATAACGTCAACAGCAATACCTGGGATACCATCTGGATCGCCAATGCCGATGGATCCGGGCTGAAGATTCTGGCCAATTCAAAGACAGCTCTGCCCAACGGCACGCATATCGCGAACTTCAACCTGGGCGTGGGAAACGCCACCGATCAGGTGGGAGCTCCCCTTACGCGCGGCGGGTTTACCGTTTTCGCCGCGAACGATTCGAGCGCCGCCGCATTCCCGGGTGGCCTGTACACGGTCTCTAACGCAGATGGGGTGGCACACATCATCGCCGACCACACTACCGTCGGCCCCAATGGCGAAATCTTTACCAGATTCGGTCTGGGCGCGGGCTCGGGATCAGCATATACCGGCTGGGCACTTCGGGACGGGCGGGTGGCTTTCATGGCTCCGGTGACCTACCCGGCGCCACAATCCAGTACGGTTGGCATTTATACGGCGATGGCATCCGGCGGTTCGCTTGCAGACCGGGCGGACGGCAACCATCCACTTCACCCCGAATTTCTGTTCGGCGGCGTGAACCAGATGCGAGGCGCCGCCACCGGGAACAACACGGTCGTCTTCGCAGGCGGCACCATCTTCGATCCGGTTTCGGGCTTCAGCGCCATCTATGCGGGTAACCCCTCCTGCCTGGGTGATGGCTCACCGCTTCCGGCGGGATGCCTGGAACTGGTCAATGCAGCCGGCAAGCTTCCGGGCGATACGATCACGCCCTCCCACACACGCTTCAATGCGGCCGGCATACAAACCGACGGCTCCGTGGTTGCGTTTTACGCCGATGAACCGGGGTCGCCGACGTTCGCCGGGATTTATACAGTCCCCGTTGCGGGCGGCGCCATACAGAAGATCGTGGACACCACTACCACGCTTCCCGGCATCGGCACATTCAACAAAGACACGATCGGCGGATTCAGTCTGGATGCGGGCAACATCCTCTTCCGTGTCAAAGATACGTCTGGTAAGGTCGGCATTTATCTGTGGAGCGCCGGAACGATCATCCGCGTGGTTTCGACAGGAGACCTGGTCTTCGGACACGCTGTCGCGGATATCAACGACCCTGGCTCGTCTTCCCTGAGCGGCAACACAGCTGCACTGACACTGCTTTTTTCGGACGGAACGAAGGAGGGAATCTACACAGTTTCTCTGTGCACGAACACTGCGGCCCTGTGTGCCGGCCAGGCAGCCGGAACGATCTCTTCCTTCGCCGGGAACGGTTTTCCCGGCTTCTCCGGTGACGGCGGCCCGGCCCCCCTTGCAGCCCTGTTTCAGCCGGTATCAGTAGCGGCGGACTATGCGGGAAATATCTATGTCGCCGACCAGCTGAACCATCGGATTCGCAAAGTCGATTCCAGGGGAGTGATTACCACCGTGGCGGGTAAAGGCAACAGCGGCTTCTCGGGGGATGGAGGTCCCGCTGCCTCGGCACAGCTCAATACGCCGACAGGAATCGCGGTGGACCCCTCCGGTAACCTCTACATTGGCGACGTGGGGAACCAGCGGATCCGCAAGGTGGATCTCAACGGCAACATCACAACCTTTGCCGGTACCGGAACTGCTGGTTTCTCGGGCGACGGCGGTCCCGCCACGCAGGCAGCCTTTAACAATGCCAGCCGCACCGTGGCGGATGCCGCGGGGAATCTCTACGTCGCGGACCAGAGCAACCATCGCGTCAGAAAAATCGATGCTTCAGGAAAGGTGACAACCTTAGCAGGCACCGGCGTCGCGGGTTTCTCGGGGGATGGCGGCACCGCTGCGTCGGCTCTGCTCAACAATCCCACGGCCCTGGCGGTCGACGTGGGAGGCAGCGTCTATATCTCAGACCAGCTGAACCATCGCATTCGCAAAGTGGACGCGTCGGGCACCATCACCACTCTGGCCGGTAACGGCACGGCTGCTTTCTCCGGGGATGGCGGCCCCGCGACAGCCGCTGCTCTCAGCTATCCGGGCGGCCTGGCGGTGGATAGCAGTGGCAACGTCTTTGTGTTCGATGGGGGCAATCTCCGCGTCCGCGAAATCATGGCGTCGGCAGGCGCAATCCAAACCGTCGCCGGGACCGGCATCGCCGATTTTGCAGGGGACGGCGGCCCTGCGTCTGCCGCGCCTTTTAACGGGGCGTTCGGCATTGCGCTCGACACGGCCGGAAATCTATATGTCGCCGACGCAATGAACAACCGGGTCCGGCAGATCACCGGGCGTCCCGGTGCACCTACGTTCATTTCCGCCGGCGTGAACAGCGCCGCCAGCTACGCGCCTGGCATGTCCCCAGGCTCTCTCGCTGTACTGTTCGGCTCCCGCCTGAGCAGTGTGCAGGGTATTGAGGTGTCTTCCGCAGCCAGATGGCCTCTCCAGCTCTCCGGAACCTCAGTAACGGTGGGTGGCATTTCTGCGCCGGTTTATGCGGTGGCGAACGTGAATGGGACGGAGCAGATTAATTTTCAGGTTCCTTTTGAGGTCGCCGGTCGGGCTTTCGCGCCGGTGGCAGTGAGCAACAACGGCAACAGTACGCAGGCTGTGCAGGTACCGATACTGAGCGCGCTGCCCGGAGTCTTCCTGCTTGATGGCGTGAATGGAGTGATTGTACATGGTTTGACAGGAGCCATTGTGGGGTCATCCAGCCCGGCTGCGAAGGGCGAGGTGGTGGTGATCTACTCGACAGGCCTGGGGCCATTGGATTCCTCGCCGGGAACCGGCGATCCGGCGTCCGCCACCGCTTTGTCGCGCACCGTAGCTCCGGTTACCGTAACCATTGGCGGGGCGAATGCGAATGTGGCCTTCAGCGGGCTGACCCCGTCACTCATCGGTGTGTACCAGATTAACGCCACGGTGCCGGCAGGAGCTCCTTCAGGCAGTGACGATTTGGTGGTCACGACAATTGGGGCGGTCAGCAGGACAGTGAAGATTTTTGTCCAGTAGAGTTTTCAGCATGTTAAGCCGGAAAGCACATTTGCTGACGGCCCTCATGCGTGGGCATGCCCACTTACAGTATCAGGGCCGAATCAGAGCGTTTTCGGTCCTTTGGTTTTCGCATGCGCGGCATTCGATGCCTCATGAGCCTTCGCGGAATGATCGTTTGCCAGCTGGGAATGCTGGGATGCGTGCTCCATGTCGCCCTCTTCGTGGGCTTTTGCGGCGTCGCGATGGGATTTTGCTGCGTCTTCGTGATGCGCGGCCGCTTTGTGATGATCGTGTTTTGGCATTGTGAAGATTCGTTGAGCATGCCAATGGCCGTTGCCAGACGACCAGGCTCCCCGAAGCGTGGCTTCTATCGTCTCGGGTTGTCTACAGCTGTTTGAGCCAGATATTGCGGACCCGGTATTCGCCGGTGGATTCGAGTTCGGGGCCGAGCTTGCCGACGGGGCGGAAATATGTTGCGTCGTTGTCGATGAAGACGGTGACGAGGTGGCCGTTCATGTAAAGGGATGTGGTGTGGCCTTTGGCAAAGATCATGAACTGGTTGAAATCGTCTTTGTGGAACCAGGAATCGAGGGTGGCTTTAGCGGCGGGTGGCTTTATCGGCGATGGTGCCGAGGTCTTGCACCTTGCCCTTGTCGGCGAGGAGGGCGTGGCCAGCCATGGAGATGATGGAGCGACCGCCCTGTTCGCAGAACATGCTGGTGAACATGTTGCCGGCGTCGAAATCGGCCTGGGGACCGAACCTATCCCAGGAGGCCATTTCTTCGCGGGAGGGGGGCTTGCCGGGATTCCCGCAGGCCGGGCCTCGTCCGCCGCCGCCACGCCCTGCACCACCACCCGCGCTGGCGCCACGTCCGGCACCCGGCGCGCCGGGACCACGGGGACTCGGGGGGGATAGCGACCGGCGGCGTTCTGGTCGGCGGTTAGATAGCTGCGGAACTGCATGCCGCCATTGACGGCTCCGTTGCCCTTCAGTTCGTATTTGAGGACGAAGTCGGTGGCTTCACCGCCGGTTCAGTACATGTAGGTGGTTCCCGTGGGGTGTTCGCAGGAGGGGTGGATGTAGATGGCACCATCTTTGACGCTCCAGAGTTGCGGGTGGCCGGCCCAGCCGTTGAGGGTTTTGCCGTCGAACAGGGAGGTGAAGCCTTGATTATCGGCGAAGCCAAAGGGAACGGACTAGCTGCGGAGGAAGCCGCCACGACCGCCGGGGGCGGCGGGGGGCTGGGCGGACAGGGTGAGGGCGAAAGCGAAAAGTGCGGGGATGACGATGGAGGCGCGCAGCTTCATTTGTGATTGTTCCAGCTTGAGTCTATACCGCTTTGAATGAAACTTCAGCCGCATTTTTAAACCCTTACGGCGAGCGGTGAGGGCAGTGAGATGGCATATTTCTGCTATTCTTCCTGCAGAGGGTAGAATTCTGCAAAGTCTCAACCTGAAGAATCCAGAGGCCCACAGACTTGCGGCTGAACTGGCTGCGCTGACGGGCGAAAGTATGACGGCGGCTGTCATCGGAGCAATGGAACTGCGGCTGGAAGCGGAACGGCGGAAGAAGGCTACGAAGACGACGGCGGAGCGGATTCTTGCTTTTGCGGAACGTTTTTCGAAGGGGCTGCGGCCGGGACTATCGTCGGCTGATCATGCGGATCTATATGACGAGTCCGGTATACCGAAATGATTCTGGACACGTCCGCGCTACTCGCGATCCTGCTGGATGAACCGGAGGCGGCGATGTTCGCGAGGGCAATCGAAGGCGCGGCTACAGTGCGTCTTTCTGTGGCGGGATACCTGGAAGCCTCGATCTATGTTGACCGAAACCTGGATTCCGTGCGGAGCGCGATGCTGGATTCGTTCCTGGAGGAGTTCTCGATACGGGTTGAACCGGTGACGGTGGAACAGGGGCGACTGGCGCGGCAGGCCTTCAATTGGTTCGGGAAGGGAAAGCACCTGGCGCAACTGAATTTTGGGGATTGCTTTACATGGGCTCTGGCGAAGGCATATCGTGAGCGGGTGCTTTACAAGGGGCAGGATTTCGTTCATACCGACCTCGAATCGGCCTGCTGAGCGCGGGGACGGAAAGGAGGATCCCGAACCAATACAATCATGTGTATGCGTCAACTTCGATCTGCCGGATTTGTCTCTGCTGTGGTTCTCTCTGCCTTTGTCCTGAGCTGTGCCGGGATTCCCGATCTATATGCCCGGCAACCGGTGCATTCGCGGCATGCGATGGTGGTCAGCCGTGAGGGGCATGCCACTGATGTCGGCGTTGCGACGCTGGAATCCGGGGGGAATGCGGTTGACGCGGCGGTGGCGGTGGCGTTTGCACTGGCAGTGACGCATCCTTCGGCAGGCAACATCGGCGGTGGCGGGTTTATGCTGATTCGGCTGGCGAACGGGACATCGACCTTTATCGACTTTCGGGAGCGCGGGCCGGCGTCG
>JBBQDH010000211.1:0-10453 GCA_038319515.1 Bryobacterales bacterium | reverse complement strand
GCGGCCTGGTACGGAACGACATCAATGCCGTCCTCGCGGAAGGATCGGAAGCTACCGTCAATGGCCTTTATCTGGCGTCCGGCAGCCGGCATATCGACAATCACACCTTGATCGATCATGCGAAGCCCCATGGAACCAGCCATGAGTTGTATAAGGGCATCCTCGGCGGAACATCCACTGCGGTTTTTAACGGCAAGATCATCGTTCGTCCGGACGCCCAGAAGACTGATGCTAGGCAGACCAACAGGAATCTTGTTCTCTCCGAAAACGCCACCATCCATACCAAACCTGAGCTGCAGATTCACGCCAACGATGTTCGTTGCACTCATGGGGCGACCATTGGCCAGCTCGATCAGGAAGCGATCTTCTACCTGCAGTCGCGCGGCATCGCAAAGGAGCAGGCACGCAATCTGCTGCTGCATGCCTTCGCCCGCGACGTAATTGACCGCGTCAAGGTAGATTCGTTGCGCGCCCGGTTGGAGCAAATTCTCCTGGAGAGGTTGCATGCCTGCAGCAACTAGCCTCGATGTGACTGCCATCCGCAAGGATTTCCCGATTCTCGCGCAGCAGGTGCATGGCAAGCCGCTCATCTATCTTGACAGCGCGGCGACCAGCCAGAAGCCGAAATGCGTCATTGAAGCGCTCACACGGTTCTACCGGATGGACAACGCCAACATCCACCGCGGCGTACATGAGCTGAGTGAACGGTCCACCCGGTCTTATGAAGCGGCGCGGGGCAAGGTTCAGCGGTTTCTGAACGCGGTTAAAACGCAGGAGATCATCTTCGTCCGCGGCGCGACGGAAGGCATCAACCTGGTGGCGCAGACCTACGGTCGAACGCACGTTGGGGCCGGCGATGAGGTGGTCATTTCAGCTCTGGAGCATCACTCCAACATCGTGCCCTGGCAGATGCTCTGTGAGGAGAAGAGTGCGGTACTGCGAGTCATTCCCATCAATGACCGGGGCGAGGTGGAGTTCGCCCGGTTTGAAAAGCTGCTGAACCAGCGAACCAAACTCGTCGCCGTGAGCCACGTCTCGAATGCACTTGGAACCATCAACCCGGTGCGAGAGATCATCCGGACAGCGCACCGCTGGAACGTCCCGGTGTTGATCGACGGCGCGCAGGCAGTTCCGCACATGAAGGTGGACGTTCAAAATCTGGATTGCGATTTCTACGTTTTCTCCGGACACAAGGTCTTCGGGCCCACCGGCATCGGCGTACTGTATGGCAAAGAGAAACTGCTTGAGGCCATGCCACCCTGGCAGGGCGGTGGCGACATGATCCGCTCTGTTACGTTCGGGAAGACAACCTATAACGATCTGCCATACAAGTTCGAAGCCGGCACCCCGGATATTGCGGGTGTCATAGGACTCGGTGCCGCAATCGACTACCTGGACCAGATCGGCATGGACGCCATCGCGGCGTACGAACACGACTTACTCCAGTACGGAACCAGGGCCCTGGAAAGTATCTCGGGTCTGCGCCTGATCGGCACGGCGCGGGAGAAGGCCGGCGTACTTTCCTTCGTAATCGACGGGGTGCATCCGCACGACGCCGGAACCATCCTGGACCGGGAAGGCATAGCCGCGCGCGCAGGTCACCACTGCGCCCAGCCGGTGATGGACCGCTTTGGCGTTTCGGGCACGACCCGGGCTTCGCTGGCGTTCTATAACACCAAAGAAGACATCGACGCACTGGTGGCGGGCATTCACAGGGTGAAGGAGGTCTTCGCAGTATGATCAACGACCTCTATCAGGAGACCATCCTCGACCACAGCAAAAGACCGCGCAATTTCCGGTTGCTCGAAGACGCGAATCGTAAGGCGGAAGGCTACAACCCGCTGTGCGGCGATCAGTGCAAAGTCTTTCTCAGGGAAAACAACGGTGTGCTCGCCGAGGTGACGTTCCAGGGAGCCGGGTGCGCGATCTCGACCGCGTCGGCTTCTTTGATGACCGAGACGTTAAAGGGCAAGACCATTGCCGAGGCCGAGGCCCTGCTGGCGAAGTTTCATGACCTTTTAACCACCGATCAATCGTTACCGAAGGATCTCGGCAAGCTGGTTGTGTTTTCGGGTGTTCGGGAGTTTCCGGCGCGTGTGAAATGCGCGACCCTGGCCTGGTGTACGTTGCGCGCGGCGCTGCGGGGCACCGGAGAGGTGGTCTCCACAAAGTGACATCGGCAATCACATCCGGCGAGCTTCGGCAACAGGTCATCCTGGCGCTCCGTACAATTTATGATCCGGAGATGCCCGTCAACATCTACGAGCTTGGCCTTATCTATGAGGTCAAGGCGGATGAGGCAGGCTTTGTTTCGGTTCGGATGACGCTCACGGCGCCAAACTGCCCCGTTGCCGAGAGCCTGCCGCCTGAGGTGGAATCGAAGATAAAGAGTGTCCCAGGAGTGACTGGTACTAAGCTCGACCTGGTATTTGACCCCCCGTGGACCAAAAAAATGATGTCGGAAGCGGCCAGGCTGGAGCTTGGCATTGAAGACGTTATTCTGGTCTCAAGGATCTCTTATCGATGAAACTGACCTCACACGAAGAATACGGGTTGCGCTGCCTGATCCACCTCGGGCGGGAAGGAGTGGGCGGCCGGCTGACCATCCCTAAGATCAGCACTGCCGAAGGCGTCTCGGAGGCTTATGTTGGCAAGCTCCTGCGGATGTTGCGACTGGGCGGATTCGTAACGGCGGTGCGCGGTACCGGCGGCTATTCTCTGGCGCGCCCGGCCAGCCAGATCGCCCTCAGCGACGTGATGGCCGTACTCGGCGGTCGTTTGTTTGAGAGTGATTTCTGCGAGACGCATTCCGGCCAAAGGGAGGACTGTGTCCACTCGGTTGACTGTTCCCTGCGGGTGCTGTGGCGCGCCGTGCAGGCGGCAGTTGACGACATTTTGACCAGGACCACCCTTGCGGACCTGCTTTGTAATGAGCCGCAAATGATTAGCTGGATGAAAGGCCTGGGAGAATTCACTTCTCGGATTCAATGAGGTGAACGTGGGATTCGGCGGGACAGACTGTTTGCATGAAGGAAATAAGAACAAAGGAGATAGTTTATGGTTTCTATAACGGAACGAGCGACGAGTAATGTCAAGGAGATTATCGAGGCGCAGGAGCCGAGGCCAGCCGGGCTGCGGATCGCAGTCGTCGGCGGAGGATGTTCCGGCTTCAGCTACTCGATGAGTTTTGAGAACAGCCCGAACATGCTGGATAAGACGTACAACTCGGATGGGTTCAAACTCATTGTCGACCAGGCGAGCCTCTTATACCTGGAGGATGTTGAAGTGGACTTCGTGGACTCGCCCGAAGGCTCGGGCTTCAAATTCAACAATCCTCAGGTGAAATCGACCT
The DNA here is from genome assembly GCA_038319515.1 of Bryobacterales bacterium. Lineage (GTDB taxonomy): Bacteria > Acidobacteriota > Terriglobia > Bryobacterales > Bryobacteraceae > BOG-234. The sequence goes on along the minus strand of JBBQDH010000211.1, from coordinate 7,101 downwards.
GCGGGTGTGGAAGCTCGTTCAGCGTATAGTGATTCCTCCAGGAGACTCTCAAAAACGGGAGCCCTTCGCCCAGGTGACGAGAAGAGTTCAACAGAGAAAGGAGCAGAGCATGCCGTTACTGGAAATCGGACCGGAGACCACGATGGGCGAAATCCTCAGCGTCTATCCCAGCGCCAAACTGGGCTTGTTCCGGCGCTACCATATCGGTGGGTGCGCCGCCTGCGGTTATCAGCCAACCGACACCGTGTCAGAGGTCATGCAGGAACACAATATTGCGGACCAGCTGGACGCGCTAATCGTCTGCATCCGGGAGAGCGCGGATGTAGACGCAGGGCTTCAGATCCTCCCTACGGTGGTAGCAGCCACGCTCCAACCTGAGACTGAGAACGATTCGCGGCTTCTGGTTGTGCAATCTCCGGAAGTGCTGGCAGCCCTCCGGCGCGGGGAAAAATGGCGGCTGATCGATGTGCGATCACCCGGGGAGTGGGAGACGCTGCATATCCCGGGCGCACAACTTCTCACCGTGGAACTGAAGTTCGAGGCTCTGGATACCTGGCCGAAGGACACGCCGATCATCTTCTACTCCAATACGGGGCGTCACAGTCTGGAAGTTGCTTCCTACTTTGTGGCTTACGGCTCTACCCACGTCCGGAGCATGGCCGGAGGTATTGAAGCGTGGTCAGGAGAGTTGGAACCCTCCAACGACTTTGCAGGCGTGTCAGAGACCAGCGACCCGCAGCCCGTCGAGGCACAGGTCATCGAGCTGATTCAGGCCTGACGCGATCCTCCATGAGCCGCAAACGATTACCTGGCTGAAAGACCTGAGAGAATTCACTTCACTGATTGCATCGCAATCAAAGATTCGACCTTGCTGATATTTTGGCTTCGCCGGGTATCAAACATCGTGATCGTAAAGGAGAATCAATGAATTTCAACGCAAGCCAAATCGTCCGAACATTGGCCGATTCAATCAGGCTCTCATTGCCGCCCATCGCAATCTGCTTCACGGACAAGGTGCCGGCAGGTATCAGGAACTGGACGGGGCGCGTTCCCGCAGGCTGTCGATTCTGGCAAGAAGCGGCAACCGAGGTATTCGCCACCTCCCCAGGGGCTCACGTCCTTTGCGCGATCGGCACGTTCACTCATAACCTGGAGACAACCGAAGCCCACGACACCGACCGTCGCGACGCTCTCAGAGTATTCGCGGATCTGGGTTACGTTCGGGAGCAAGACATTGCCTCGATCCCGGTCCTCGGGTCGCGGTCCCCCTATGTTGTCTATGGACCGCTCGCGACGATACCGCTAACACCCGATGTCGTGCTGCTATTCGCGAAGGCAGACCAGATGCTGATTTTGTCCGAAGCATCCCAGCAGGTGGAAGGAGGTCTGCCGCCGGCCATGGGGCGGCCTGCCTGCGCAATCATTCCACAGGCGATTAACACCGGACGAGCCGCGCTGAGCCTGGGCTGCTGTGGGGCGCGCACCTATCTGGATGTGCTGACGGATGACGTGGCGCTCTGGGCGATTCCTGGCGCCAAACTGGATCTTTATGTGGAACGTATCGCCATCCTGGCGAAAGCGAACGCCACTCTGACAACCTTCCACCAGATCCGCCGCGAAGACGTGGAGGATGGCAGGAATCCGACGATCAGGGAATCGTTGGAAGCAATGGCGAGTCGCAACTAAGTGTAATGGCGGGAAGCCTGAGAGGATCAGAAATATTGTGAATGAGTGGCCGGTGGAGAATTCAATATCCAGCGTGAGAGGGAAAGGAGAGATAACGCGATGGCCTATGTGATAGCACAACCGTGTATTGGCGTGAAGGACACGGCATGCGTGGACGCCTGCCCGGTGGATTGCATTCATCCCAGGAAAGAGGCGCCGGGCTTCGAGAGCGTGGATATGATTTACATCGATCCGATCGAATGCATCGACTGCGGCGCGTGCGTGCCAGTGTGTCCAGTCTCGGCGATCTTTGCACTGGATGACCTGCCCGAGAAGTGGGCATCCTATACCGAGGTGAACGCACAGTACTTTAAACGCGATCCCGTGTCCTAGAGAGGCAAAGGGTGCGGATGGCTTCCCGATGGAATTCGGATATAGTTTATGGCCCCAGGCCAGTCGGGCTGCGGATCGCAGTCGTCGGCGGGGGTTGCTCCGGCTTCGGCTACTCGATGACTTCCGGGAAGGGCCCAGGCATTATGGACAAGACGTACAACCCGGATGGATTCGAGGTTTTGTCCGGGAAGCATATCCGCATGTGAGTGTTTCAAGGAAGGAGATCGTATATGGGTTGTGGTGCTGGAAGTCCTCCGGTTGCGGCGCGCATAGAGCCCGCAGGCCGAAAAGTGTTCTGTGTGAAGCTTTCAACGGAGTTGCCGGGCCTCAGCGAAGTTCCCTTCGAAGGACATCCGCTCGGCCAGAAGATCTATGAAAGCATCTCCAAAGAAGCCTGGAAGATGTGGCTTGAGCACCTGAAGATGCTCATGAACGAGTATCGCCTGAACCTTGGCACAGCGGAGTCGCAGGAATTTGTCATCAAACAGATGGACGAATACTTCTTCGGAGAGGGCTCCGCGCTTCCGCCGGGCTTCGTGGTGCCGAAGACGAAGTGACGAGGTCATGATGGCCAAAAGCCATGCGGCCGGGGGGGGAAGCAGACCGCTGCGTCAGCCCATCCGGCAGGATTTGCAGCCCCGCACGCCCCAGGGAACGGCCCGATGAGCGGAGTTGAGACGTGAGTAACGTACCGGGGGCCAGCGCGAACAACAGATGTGAATGGAGGACTCTATGCGAACTGAATGGGTAAAGCAACGGTCTACGGATTTGACTCCGACGCAGATGTATTACGGTCGCCAGGGCCTGGTCACCGAAGAGATGGCGTATGTTGCCAGGCTCGAACGCCTGTCCCCTGAAACGATACGGGATGAGGTGGCGCGGGGCCGGATGATTATTCCCGCCAACATTCACCACACCAATCTGGTGCCAATGTGCATCGGGGTTGCCTCCTTATGCAAAGTGAATGCGAATATCGGCAACTCCGCGACAACGTCGATGGTCGACGAGGAGTTGGAGAAGCTCCGCTGTGCGCTCCGCTATGGCGCCGACACGGTGATGGATCTGTCGACAGGCGGCGACATTCCCCGCATCCGTCAGGAGATTATCCGCAACTCCCCTGTGCCGATCGGCACTGTGCCGATCTATGAAGCGCTGAGCCGGGTGCGTCGCGTCGAAGATCTCAACATCAACGTCATGCTCGAAGTTATTGAGGAACAAGCCGGGCAGGGCGTGGATTACATGACGATTCACGCCGGCGTACTGGTGCAATATATTCCTCTGACGACCCGGCGCATCACCGGCATCGTGAGCCGCGGCGGGGCGATCCTGGCGGAGTGGATGGTGAAAAATCATAAGCAGAACATGCTTTACGAGCATTTTGAAGATATCTGCAGGATTCTCAAGAAGCACGATGTCAGTTTTTCGTTGGGCGATGGACTTAGGCCTGGCTCGCTGGCCGACGCCAGCGACGCGGCGCAGTTCGCGGAACTCGCGACGCTGGGGGAACTGACCAGGATTGCCTGGAAGCACGATATTCAGGTGATGGTCGAAGGTCCGGGGCACATTCCCATGGACCAGATCCAGATGCAGGTGGAAAAGGAAGTGAAGCTGTGCCACGAAGCGCCCTTCTACACCCTGGGTCCTTTGGTCACCGATTTCGCCCCTGGGTACGATCACATTACGTCCGCCATCGGTGCTGCGATGATCGGCATGTATGGCTCCTCCATGTTGTGCTACGTGACCCCGAAGGAACATTTAGGGCTGCCCAACCGTGAGGATGTCAAACAAGGACTGATCGCCTACAAGATTGCCGCTCACGCGGCCGACATTGCTCGTCACCGCCCGGGCGCGAGGGATCGCGACGATGAGTTGTCGCGCGCCCGCTTCGCCTTCGACTGGAACCGGCAGTTCGAGTTGTCGCTTGATCCGGAAACGGCGCGCGCCTATCACGACGAAACCCTGCCCGAGGAGGGTTTTAAAGACGCAGCCTTCTGCTCGATGTGCGGGCCAAAGTTCTGCTCGATGAATCACTCGGCAAAAACTCAGGAGTTTACCGAGGCCGATGCCGAGGCGGTGCTGGCGCAAATCGCCGTAACAGGAGCGGGAGCCCAGGTAGCTGTCTGATGTCTTTACGAATAAACCGCGAAGCCCCTGACTTCACCATCGAAACCACCCAGGGTACGATCAACTTTCATGAGTGGATGGGTGGCGGCCGGGCGACCCTGTTTTCGCATCCGAAAGACTTCACCCCCGTGTGCACAACCGAACCCGGCTACATGGCGGGGCCCCAACCCGAATTTCAAAAGCGAAACTGTAAGATCATCGGTCTGAGCGTCGACCGCGTCACCAACCACATCGAGTGGGCCATGGATATCGAGGAAACGCAGGGCCACAAGGTGAATTTGCCCGATGATCAGCGACCCGGAGCTAAAGATCGCCAGGCTTTATGGCATGCTGCCGGCAGAGGCCGGAAATACTTCGGGGGGGCCGTGCGGCGGCGGATAATGCCACCGTGCGCACGGTATTCGTCGTCGGTCCGGACAAGAAGATCAAGCTGATGCTCAGTTACCCAATGAGCACCGGCCGCAACTTCGACGAGGTATTGCGGGTGGTCGCTTCGCTGCGGCTTACCGCTAGGCGCAAGGTTGCCACCCCAGTGAACTGGAGGCCCCCCGAAAACATGGAAAACCAATTCAATAAGACCGTACTGGCGGTAGTGAACGATATATTCTTTTCGTCAAAGATTGACGGGGCAGCCAAACACGCCGGTGTAACCCTCAAATACGTCACTATCGAAAAGGATCTTCTCGAAAGGGCTAAGGCAGATCCGGCAGTGATTATCTTCGATCTAAACTTTGAAGCCATCCATCCGATTGAATTGATCCGCAAGCTAAAGGGAACAGACGAGTTGAAGCATGTCAGCCTGCTCGGCTACGTATCGCACGTGCAGACCGACTTGCAGAGGCTGGCGCAGGAAGCGGGCTGCGATGCGGTCATGCCACGGTCGGCATTCTCGAAAAATCTGAGTCAAATTTTGATGCGGCACGCGGGAGCAGGAGCCCGGCAGCCATCTTGAACTCGCCCCACTCAGACTGGATCCGGACTACATGAACGGTTACGACGCATTGCGTGAATCCGCCGCGTGGATTCCTGTCGCGGGCTTTCAGCGATTCGTTCTTTTCAGCCCCGCGGTCTTCTTCCTGCCAACATATGCCGAGCTTCAGTACAGCTCTGCAGCGAGCCCGACCGCGCCTGCGGGCGCCATTTCTGAATATGTTGCGACTATTGGCTCTCTAAGCAAGATCAGCGGCGTTTAACACACCATGCCCGGCCAATTCCCGCACGCGGTGAGGCGCACTCTTGCCCCGATTTTGCTGGGCCGCTTCACTCGTCCACTCAACGGCACCTGGCTGATATCGACGCCGGGCTCAACGCCTGCCGTTCAGCTTCCGGGCGGGATGTGCGTTTCGGTCATTTGCTGACGGCGGCAGTCTCTCTACGGAGCGTTGCGGGCGTTGCCCGTGGTCTCCCCGCCAGGCATTGTTGGATCGTCCTATTGCGGGACCAAATCGCTGGCGGCGAGGCGAAGCAGTAGTTCGCCGCCTGTGTCCTCGTCGAAGAGGCGATGGATGAAGCGATAGGTTCGGCTGACGACGTCGAGCATTAGCCACTTCATCTCAGCATCATCAAAACGCGATCGAATCGCGCCATGGAATCTCGCCGAATGGCATCCTGACACCGACGTCGGAATAGTCTCCGATCTCCGAATCCGAAAACTGTGCCGGCATGCGGGTTCTCGAGCTCTGAGTTTCGGAAGCATTCAAGAACGAGGGATTTCGCCAGTCGCTGCTACAGGACTGGCTCGGTGATCAACGCTTTGACTGCGGCTTTCGCGTCTTCTGTTTTGTCTCCGGCTACCCCTTCACTTTGGCAATTCCCAACGATTAGAGCAAACGCTTGTTTGTCATTTTCGCCCAATCCAAACCACAACTGAGGTGCTACATGAATGATCGCGAACAGCGACTTGAACAAGTCGCTCACATTGCCGTTTCGCTCGAAAAGAAAACCGGCTGCCCGGCACCACTGCTCATTGCGCAGTCGGCACTGGAATCACAGTGGGGTGCGAAGCCCGTCGGCCACGCCGGGTATTTCGGCATCAAGAAGGCCGCCCGGCATTCGAAGTGCTGCACGGCCACCACCCACGAGGTCCTCAATGGCAAATCCCTGGTGGAGAACCTCGAATTCGCCGACTACGATTCGCTGGAAGATTCCTGCCGGGATTACGCCTGGCTGATCACGAACGCCGCTCCTTACCGTGCCGCATGGAAGCAGTACCAGAATGACCGCGATCTCAACGTCCTGATCATGACGGTCGCCCACGTCTACGCGACCAATCCGAGCTACGCTCATCTGACTGCGGCGATTGCGGGCCAGCCGAACGTGGCCAATGCAATCGCGACCGCGCGACAGGAGAGTGCGACCAGTGTTACGACTTAAGACCGCCCTCCTTTGCGCACTGCTGGCCGCATTTAACGTGGGGGCATCTGTGTGATTCTGCTGGTCCGAACCGCCACTGCCGTGGTCGCTGCGTTGCCGCAGACGGTTTCCGTCGAGGCCCATGGTACCTGGTCTCCCGGCTGAGTTCGTGAAGCGCGGTTCCGCAGCCCGTGCGCGATTCCCGCGTCCCCTCTGTCCCGAAAGCGCCCAAGCAGTTTCCGGAACCCCCGCTCGCTCATCTGCAGTTGCCCCGCTGCCTGACGCTGCATCAAATGCCCCTGCCCCACTTCATGCAGAACCTTCAGCCGATCCCGTCCCTTTTCGCTCAATGCCAACCGCTCCTGTGTTTGCGCCAATCTCCATTGGCTCATCTGCCCAAAACAGGAACTTTCTACTTTGCTCCATTAGGAACTTCTCACATTGCACCGGCAATAAAAAAGTTAGACGCCGGGGTTTTTTCAGCAGCCTGCCGGACTGTTGCCGATTTGCGCCCGGTTACGGAAGGTCCGCAACGAAACCAGTGCCGGGGAAGATCCGGAAGCCTGC
>JBBQDH010000210.1:0-10559 GCA_038319515.1 Bryobacterales bacterium | reverse complement strand
AACCCTTCGCGCCGGTGCGATGCATTTCGATATCGTGGATGCGGTAGCGCCGGTTGGCCAGGATGACGACCGTGACATTGAGATTTTCGCGGGCCATCGTCCAGAGGGCCTGAGACGTGTACATGGCGCTGCCGTCGGCTTCGAGGGCGATGATCTTGCGGTCCGGGCAGGCGATGGCGGCACCGACTGCGACGGGAAGACCCTGCCCGATGGAACCGCCGGTGATCGGCATAAATTCGTGGGGGGCGGCGGCTTTCAGGTGGCCGAGGAGTTTGGCGGCGGAGGAGATGGTCTCATCGGCGACGAGCGTATTTTCGGGCATCAGCGCCGCGACAGTGAGGCCGATGTGGTCGAGCGTCAGTTCGTCCTCGGTCAAGGGTGCGAAAGGCGTTGGCGGGGCGGGGAATGACGTGGGGGGCAGTCCGTCGGCCAGAGCCAGCATTGCCACTGTTCCGTCTTCGGCGCGGGACGCCAGTGTGTGGTGAACGCAGGAATCGGGCGACATATAACTCGGGATGTTCGGGTAGGCAAAGAAGCTGACGGGGCGTTCGGCTTCCACCAGCAGAAGATTCTTCACATCGGCCAGCATGGGCATGGCACCCTCGGGGAAGTAGCCAATTTGCGGGGCGGGGAAGGCGGTTCTGCCTGCGGCGACCTTCGCCACATTGCGGGCCAGCATGATGCGGGTTCCGGTGGCGGCGGCGATGCGGCCGGCGGCTTCCAGAGCGCGGAAATTCACGGCACCACCCCCCAGCAGAATCGCCGTGCCGGGTTCGCGGATCAGGCGGGCTGCGGCCTCGACGGATGGCACCGCGCGTATCGGACGCAGCACGGGCAGGCCCTGCATTTCGGTAGTCAGCCAGGAGTAATCCGCAGGTACAATCAGCGTGGCCACACTGCCGGGAGGGCCCCAAGCGGCGGCGATGGTTTCGGCGACAGCAGGCCCCACGTCGTCGGGACTCATCGCAGTTCGAACGAAGCTTGAAACAGTGCGCGCGAAGGTCTGAATATCTGAGGTCAACGGGGCATCCACCTGCAGATGCGGAGTGGCGTGCTCCCCCACAATACTGACAATCGGCGAGCGGGCTTTGCGCGCGTTGTGGAAGTTCGCAAGGCCATTGCCAAGCCCTGGACCCAGATGCAGCAGCGTGGATGCCGGGCGGCCCAACGAACGCGCGTAGCCGTCCGCGGCCCCCGAACAAACGCCCTCAAACAGGCACAGCACGCCGCGCATTCCCGGCACCCGATCAAGCGCTGCGACGAAATGCATCTCCGACGTGCCCGGATTCATGAAACACGTATCGACGCCGCTCGCAAGCAGCGTCCGCAATAAACTTTCGGCCCCGGTCATTGTGGAAAGCTTACTATGGCACTTGAGGCCATCCGCTTGAACGAACTCGTCAAATACTCTGTCCATGAAGACATCGCCGTCGTCACCATCGACAATCCGCCCGTAAATGCACTCAGCCCCGGCGTGCCGGAAGGCATCTTAGAAGGCGTGCGGTTGGCGGGCGGTGACCCAAAGGTGCGGGCCATTGTAGTGATCGGCGCGGGCACCACATTCATCGCGGGTGCCGATATCAAAGAATTCGCGAAGATCGTATCCGGCGAGAGTCAGGGTGTGGACCTGGCGGAAATCATTCTGCAGATTGAAGACTCGCGCAAGCCGGTGGTGATGGCGCTGCATGGCACCGCATTTGGCGGCGGGCTGGAAGTGGCGATGGGCGGGCATTACCGCGTGATTTCTCCTTCTGGCCAGGTGGGGCAGCCGGAGGTGAAACTCGGTCTGATCCCCGGTGCGGGGGGCACGCAGAGGCTTCCGCGTTTGGCCGGCGTGCGGCTGGCGGTGGAGATGTGCGCCTTCGGAGAACCGATTGGCGCGAAAGCCGCGCTGGACGCGAGGATTGTCGATCAGATCATCGCAGGCGACCTGCTGACGGGCGCAATTGCCTTTGCCCGGCAGATCTCCCGCAAGCCGTTTCGCAAGGTGCGGGATCGCCGCGAACGGCTGACCGAAGTGGATCCGCTGATCTTCTCCGGGGCGGTGGACAAAGCCCGCGCCACACGCAGGCATCAGGAAGCGCCCCTGCTGGCGATTGAAGCAGTGGAAGCGGCGATTCGACAGTTTGAACGTGGCTGTCAGATGGAACGCGAACTGTTTGAGCAGTGCCTGCGCTCCACGCAGTCGAAGTCGCTCATCCATGCCTTCTTTGGCGAACGCACGGTGGCGAAGATTCCCGATGTTCCGAAAGAGACTGCCACATGGCCCATACGGCAGGCCGCAGTGATTGGCGCGGGCACCATGGGCGGCGGCATCGCGATGAACTACGCGAACGCCGGGATTCCGGTCATCCTCAAAGAGACTACCAAGCACGCGCTCGACCGTGGCATGGGGACCATCAAAAATAACTACTCGAACTCCGTGCGCAAGCAGCGTTTCAGTGAGGAAGTGATGGCGCAGCGCCTGGCCCTGATCACCCCGCAGCTGACTTACGACGGCTTCGAAAATGCCGATATCATTGTGGAAGCCGTGTTCGAAAACATGGCCCTGAAGAAAGAGGTCTTCAGCACGCTGGATGAAATTGCGAAGCCAACCTGCATTCTGGCGTCGAACACTTCCACGCTCGATATTGATGAAATTGCCTCTGCCACGAAGCGGCCTGAAATGGTTGTCGGGCACCACTTCTTCAGCCCCGCTAACGTGATGCGGCTGCTGGAAGTTGTGCGCGGCAAGGCTACCAGCAAAGAAGTGATCGCCACCTCCATGGCGCTGGGCAAGAAGCTCAAAAAGATTGCGGTGCTGGCCGGGAATTGCCGGGGCTTTATCGGCAATCGCATGATCCACGTTTATCTCCGTGAAGCGCAGTTCCTGCTGGAGGAAGGCGCCTCGGTGGAAGAGCTCAATTCGACGCTGGTCGAATTTGGCATGGCGATGGGGCCGCTTGCGATGACCGATCTTGCCGGCATCGACGTGGGTTGGCGCATCCGCCAGGAAACGAAGCATCTGGAGAAGCCCGGCGTGCGGTACCCGGGCGTGTCCGACAAGCTTTACGAGATGCATCGCTATGGGCAGAAAACCGGGCGTGGTTTCTCCTGGTACGATGAGAACCGTAAGCCTACCCCCGACCCCGAAATTCGTTTAGTCGCCGAAGAAGTGGCCGCGCAGGGCGGCATCACCCGCCGCACTGTGGGCGGGGAAGAGATTCTGGATCGCTGCCTCTGTGCGCTCATCAATGAAGGCGCGAAGTTGCTGGAAGAAGGCATTGCGCTGCGGGCGGTGGATATCGACATCGTGTACCTGAATGGTTATGGTTTCCCTGCCTGGCGTGGCGGCCCGATGTTCTATGCCGATACCATCGGGCTGGACAAAGTTCTGGCCCGCATTGAGGAATTTGAAAAGGCGCACGGGTCTGATCTGTGGGAGCCCGCGCCGCTGCTGCGCAAACTGGCTGCTGACGGGAAGAAATTCAACGGCTAGACTGATATAGATTCTTATGGCTCTCCGTTGTCTGATATTCCTGTTCGCAAGTTTCGCCCTCTCGGCCGCCGCAACTGTGCCGGTGCTTGTTGCGCAGGTGCGCACTGTGCTCGCCGGCGGGGATTTCAACGGCGCCCGTCAGGAACTGAAGCAGTACCGCTCAGCACTGGGCGTGACTCCGGAATACCTGGAAGCGCTGTCCTGGGTGGGGCGGGCGCTTCTGGGCGCAAAGCAGTACGGCGCCGCGGAGGAAAATGCCGCAGAGGTCCGTAAGCTCTCGCTCGACATACTCTCGCATCGCAAACTGGATGCCGACGCCAATCTGCCGATGGCACTGGGTGCTTCCATTGAGGTCCAGGCGCAGGCGGGGGCGGCGCAGGGGAATCGCGATCAGGCCGTGACATTCCTTCGGCAGGAAGCATTCAAATGGCATGCCACGTCGATTCGCGCGCGCATTCAGAAGAATCTGAATCTGCTGACGCTGGAAGGCAAGCCCGCGCCTGAGCTGGAAGTCAATGCTTCGGTTGCCGGGCCGAAGCCGCGAGCACTCTCATTGCATCGTGGGCACCCGGTTTTGCTGTTCTTCTGGGCGCACTGGTGCAGCGATTGTAAACAGGAAATTGCTGTTATTGAGAAACTGCAGCAGGTCTATGGTTCACGTGGGTTTGAGGTGATCGCGCCGACGCAGCACTATGGCTATGTGGCCGGCGGGCAGGATGCGCCGCCCGCCATGGAGACCGCTTACATCAAGGCAGTGTTTAATCAGTATTATGCCGGGCTGGGCGCGGTTGAGACGCCCCTGAGCGAAGAAAATTTCGCGCGCTACGGCGTGAGTTCCACGCCCACCATGGTGCTGGTGGATGGTGCGGGGATCGTGCGAATGTATAACCCCGGCAACGTGAGTTACCAGACTTTAGCGGGGAAGATTGAAGGGTTGCTTCGGAAGTAGCTGTCGACGATAGACGAGGAGTGCTGACAGGATCACGGCAGCAGTGCCGATGGCCAGCTTTGCTTCAAACAGCCAGACACGATGGATGTCGGCGCTGGGCACCACGGCGCAAACAAGGGCAAGCAGACTGACTCCCGTGCCCGCCATGGCCGACAGCTTGTTTCCGCACTTCCAGGCACTTGCGAAGACGTAAAAGAACGGCAGGAAGCCCGAAATCACCATCAGCGAAACCACGGTCTGGTAAGCCGCCTGCGCGGTATCGCCTACTTGAATCGCGACCAGCAACAGCGAGGCCAGTGCGCCGAAAATCAGCATGGAGATCCAGGGTGTCGCCCATTTCGGGTGAATCCGCGCGAACGGCTCCGGCAGCAGATGGTCCGCCCCCGCAGCGAACGGCATGCGTGCGACGGCACTGCCCAGGCCACCGAACTGTCCCACTGCGGAGCAAAGCACCAGCACTGTTATCAACGGCGAAAGCCATGCCGCGCCCAGCAGGTCGCCTGCAGCCTGTCCGGCCTGTGCGAGACCGTTCAGGTCGCTGATCTTGTCAGGCGTGAGAATCACCAGCAGCGCGGCGGTTGAACCTGCATAGAAGAGCGTCGTGAAGATCGACGCGATCCATGCCGCGCGGGGCAAATCGCGTGCCGGGTTGCGGATCTCGCCACCCATCATCCCGGCCACTTCGAAGCCTGTCATCCCGTAGGCGATGGAAGCCCAGAAATTGATCGTGCTCCAGTTGAAATCGGGCAGGAGCCGGAAGTGCGTCGCGGATCCGCGCTGGTGCCAGACTTGGAACGCCAGCACTGCCAGCAGGATTCCCAGGATCCACGTGGCTGCTGCCCCCAGATTTTCAGTCCACTTCCCGAACTTCATGCCGAGGATATTCGTACCCAGCGCGGTCCAGATGATGGCCAGAGACGCTGCCACCAGGTATGCACGGTTATTCGCGAGGCCGGCAAATCGTGGTCCCGGCGTGAACACCGCTGCGCTCGAGTAGAACATGGCCGCGCTGGGGAACCAGACCACCGTGCTCATCCAGTAAATCCAGAAGCAGAGGAAGCCGTGCCAGTTGCCGAAATCGCGCCGGGTCCAGAGATACATGCCACCGGCCTCGGGATCCCGCGCAGTCAGCGTGGCGACTGCGATCGAAAGCGGTATCAGGAAGAGCAGCGCGGCGAGTAACCACAGCAGGATTGACCCGGGGCCTGCATGCGCGGCAGAAGCAATCCAGCGCACGCCGACTATGCTCGCGATCGCGAAGAGTGTCAGATCGCGCGCACCCAATTCCCGGCGAAGCTGTTCAGCAGGCAAATGAAAGCTTAGCGCACGGGAAATAGCCACTCGTCAAACCGGGAAGGTTCGATGAACAGGGTTCGCAATGGTGAGGCAAGGTTGCCCGGAAAGACTACGATGACAGCCCTGCGGGGAGCCACTATGGAAGGCATGCGAAGCCCTGGGTTTGCGACACGAAAAGCGCGTCGGCGGCAAGACCGCCGACGGTACTGCTTCGCCTTTACCCGATCAGTTTGGTGATCTGGTCCGCATCATTTGGCACCTGAATCGGCTTGTTCCCGAACGTTGCCTGAATGGGCGATCCATCGGGCGCCTGCAGTTGATTCATGTGATAGCGATAGATATAATCCGGGTCCTTCAGCACGTTGCCGGTCAGCACCGCCAGCACATCGGCGTCGCGGGAAATCACCCCCGCCGCAGTCAGCTTTCGAATGCCCGCCAGCGTGGCCGCGGATGCCGGTTCGCAGCCGATCCCGCATTGCCCGATCACGGCCTTCGCATCCGCAATCTCCTGCTCGGTCGCCCGCTCCACCACGCCATTCGTGGTCTCGATTTCGAACTGTGCTTTGGGCCAGGAGACGGGATCGCCAATCTTGATCGCCGTGGCCAGCGTTTCCGGATGTTCCTGCGCACAGAACGGCTTCTGCCCCTTCTGCAGCATGTATTCGTAGAACGGCGCGGAGCCGGCAGCCTGCACCACCGCCAGTCGCGGCAGTTTATCGATGAAACCCAGTTCCTTCATCTCCCGCAGACCCTTGCCAAACGCCGAAACATTGCCCAGGTTCCCGCCCGGCAGCACGATCCAGTCCGGAACCTGCCAGTCGCGCTGGTCCATCATCTCGATCACAATCGACTTCTGCCCTTCGATGCGATACGGGTTGATCGAATTCAGCAGGTAGATTCCCAGGCGCTCTGCCAGCACCCGCACCAGCGCCAGAATCTGATCGAAATTCGCTTCCACCTGAAAGGTTTTCGCGCCATATTCCAGCGCCTGCGCCAGCTTGCCGTAGGAGATGTTGCCGTTGGGAATAAAAATGTACGGATCGAGTCCGCCCGCACTCGCGTAGGCTGCCATGGACGCCGACGTATTGCCGGTCGAAACACAGGCCACACGCTTCATCCCCAGCTTGCGCGCCTGGGCGACGCCCGCGGTCATTCCATTGTCTTTAAACGAGCCGGTGGGATTGAAGCCCTGGTGCTTGAAAACAAGCTGCCCCAGACCACCGTATTCCGCCGCATGGGGCGCATTCAGCAGCGGTGTGTTGCCCTCTCGCAGCGTGACCACATTGGTAGTATCCGGCAGGAACGGAAACAGTTCGCGATACCGCCAGACACCGCTTTGGCTCAGCGGGGCATTGTCCATGCGTCGCTCCCGCCAGGTCTTCTTCAGCGCAGCCGCATTGATGCCCGTGAAGTCATACTGCGCTTCGAGCAGACCACCGCAGGCGGGGCAGTTATAAATCACTTCGTCGACGCCGTAGCGGGCGCGGCAGGCGTTGTTAAAGCACGCGAGGTAAGAATTCATTCGGGGAACTCTGATTTTAACGTCGCAGTACGCTCCAGCCTGGATCGAGCACCGCTTTCGCCGATGGGTTGGTGACGTTGACCGTAAATTGCACCGCTTCTGAACTGGTGCGAACGATCTGCACCACGGGTTTTCCGCGCGCCGTCTGGATCTCCACCGGCACTGCAAGACTCAGGTCGTCCGGCGCGTCCGTCTGTGTGATCGTGCCGGTCAGTTTATATGCCCCCGGCTTGCCTTTCACGTTATACGTCAGTTTCAGTGTTGGCACTCCGGTCCCGTAAACCCACTGGTCGAAGAATGCTTCGAGTTTCGGATCGGAAGACCCTGGCGGCAGGAACTCTGCGCACAGAGCCCGAAACGCTTCCGTGTCCATTGCCTTCCATTCGAAGCGCTTCCGCATCTCCGCCAGCATCTTCAGAAAACGCTCATCACCCATCCTGCGGCGCAGCATATGGATGATCCACGTCCCCTTGCCGTAGATCACAGCAATTGAGGCATTGGGATTGTTGGAGCTTTCGAGGCGCCGGCCCTGCACAACAGGTCCTTCGGACTCCGCCGTCTCTCCATCCGGACCTTTCAGAAACAACTGCTGCCGATAGAGCTCCAGCGCCATTTCCGCCGCCTTGTTGCCGAGTTTTTTTTCGCCCGCACCGGAGCCTGTGGCCGTAGTCTCCATATACATCACGGCGGAGTAGTTGGCCAGCGCCTCCATCAGCCACTCATGGTGATAGCTGGCGGAGGTCACGATGTTGCCCCACCACTGGTGCGCCACTTCGTGGGCCAGCAGCAGATCCCGGAAGAATATGGGGTCTCTCAGTGAACTGGCCGACTGGCCCACCGCCGTCAGGTAGCTCACGGTGGGCAAGTAAATCATACCGGAAAAGCCCTGCCCGAACCTCCCGGGCACGGGGGACACTTCAATCCGCTTCAGCGGCGGATCGCCGAATCGTGACCTGTAAAACTCGGTGGCGGAATCCACATGGAGCGCCAGTCGGGTGAGCTGGTTGACCGGGTTCTGGACCGGCAATTGAGTGGGGCCAGCCGAAATGAAATCACCGGAATTATCAATTGCCGGTCGCCGGCGCGGTGAGCCTGGGTTGGGCGCCGGCAACTGCACCTCGAAGGGTTTTGGCCGTAATGCGTCTTCCAGTTGCTTGTTCGCGCAAACCTCAATAGTGATCCCGTTGCGCTCCAGTTCTTTTCGCTGGTACATGCCGAGGTTAAAGCCCAGCAGCCGAACCGGCCCGTCCGGCACCCGCCGCGTGATGCGTGTGTTCCCTTCCACGCGGTCTTCCAAAATCTGCCCGGCAGACACCAGATCCAGCGTTTTCGGATATCGATATGTCACATCGAACTTCGCAAACTGCACGCCGCGATTCGGGTACCAGGAGCCCCGCGCACCGACGTAATAAACATCGTGGCCTGCCTCCAGAACCACCTTGCCTTCATGGGTGATTTCGATCTCGTGCTCAGAGCCCGGCACCAGTGGACTGGAGGGCAACAGAAGAAGCAATTCATTGCCGCTGTTCTGCACCAGACCTGTCCGCATGGATTCCCTCTCATAAAATTCCACGGGCTGGCCGTCGATCTTCGCCGCGCCGGGGCGCATCA
The DNA here is from genome assembly GCA_038319515.1 of Bryobacterales bacterium. Lineage (GTDB taxonomy): Bacteria > Acidobacteriota > Terriglobia > Bryobacterales > Bryobacteraceae > BOG-234. Next base: position 1,703 of record JBBQDH010000210.1, on the reverse strand, counting down.
GGCCTGCCAGATCAAACGGAATCGCCTGCACCGATTCCTCCGTCACACGAATCGTCATGCGCGTGACGCAACGCAGGGAGAGGGCGTCGTTCATGGTCGCGTCGATCCTGTAGCTCAGAATATCCACTTCCGGGCGTGCTGCGGGCCTGCCCTTGTGGCTGCGGCTGACGAAGCTGGCCCACGTGTCCCACCAGCTGCCGCCGTTGCGGCTGGTCACCTGCCCGGCTACCAGTTGTTCATTCGCGCGTGCGTCGAAAATAATGTCGAAATTGCCCAGCTTGTTGCCTTTGATCACCGCCTCAAAAAACCCGCGGCGCGGCCCGGGCTTCAGGATGTCGAGCACGATACGGGATTCAAAGCCGCCCAACAGATTAGTGACCACTGAATTCCAGCGGTCCATCATCACAGCGCCCAGGTCCGGCACTTTGCGGGCTTCGGTCGTGCGGACCTGTTCCAGCAGGGAACGGGCCGTGTCATCGGTAAAAATGAACGCCGCCTGCGTGAAGTGCTCGCTCAGATTCGGCGCGCCCGTGTAGGCCGCCATCGACCGACGTTCCGAACGGTCCGGAGACAGCAACAGCACTTCGGCGTCTCCACCGTCGGTATCGCCGGAAAAAACCGCCGTGAGCGGCACCCCATCAACCGGCTTGCCGAACATCAGATAGCCATCGGACAGGTAGATGCGGGCCTCGTCATGCGTGATTTCCAGGTCGCGGACGCGGTAGCACTCCGCAGGGTCCAGCCCGGCGGCGATAATCTGGCGCCCGAGTTCGGCGGCGGTTCGCTTTTGCGCGCTTGCCAGGCAGGGCAGCGCCGCAAGCAGCGTCAGGATTGCGGGCAGTCTGGAGGCAGTCACCGTTTGTGCTGATTATCGCAGCCTGCGCGCAACTTCGTGTAGTGGCCCGTGTTGGCACCCGAACAGAATTGTTGCCGGCGGCTTATATAGGGTTATAGTGGAAGCGAAGAAGTCATTTATGGTCGTAAGGATTCGTTTCGGTCGCGGGCCGCTGGTTACGCGTCGAAAAGGGAAGAACAGTCGCAGCGCGCTCGTCGCTGCCAGCTTCCTGACCCTTATTGCCGTTTGCTTCGCGGCACTTGGAATGTGGCGCGTCAGCGAAGACGTGGATCTGGGCGGTTCGTTTATATTTCCCGAAGGACTTCTCTCGCACTGGCAGGTTTGGATCGCCGCTGCTGTTTCGACCCAGTACGGGGCGTGGCGGTTGACGCAATATGCCAGGCTGGCCCGCGCACGCCGCGTGTCGTCTGACGGCACCACGGACGGCACCACGGACGGAACCACGGAAGGCACCACGGACGAGACCACCGAAACCGCTACGCAGTCGGGTATGCCCGCCAAGGTCTGATTTCAGGCAGCACCGCGCTTCTGCTATCGTAAAAACTGGATTCGGGGAATCCGTCATGCGCTACGACACGCAATACCGAAGTCGCAGTTCTCTTTTTTATTCTTCTTTTCCAAACGGCGTGAAATGGCTGATAATTGCCAACGTTGCCGTTTACCTGGTCTATTTTTTCGGTTCGTTTTTTCAGGGCGACGAAATCCTTCGTGGTCTCAAGCTGGTGCCTCGTGATGTGCTGCATGGTCAGATCTGGCAGATCGTCACCTACATGTTCCTGCACAGCCTCAGCGGACCCGGTCACATCCTCTTCAACATGCTCGGCTTGTGGATGTTCGGTGCTCCCAT
>JBBQDH010000209.1:0-10597 GCA_038319515.1 Bryobacterales bacterium | reverse complement strand
GCGAGGGGGACCCACCCGTTCCCATCCCGAACACGGAAGTTAAGCCCCTCAGCCCCGATTGTACTGCACGCGCAGGTGTGTGGGAGACTAGGAAGTTGCCCGGTTAAATTCAGGAAGCCCGACCCACAAGGTCGGGCTTTTTTGCGTCTGCCTGCTCCGCACTGCTAACCTGATGTGATGTTACGAGCACTGCTGAGCTGTCTCCTCCTCTCCTCCCTCCTCACCGCCCAGCGCGGTGGCGGCCTGCCCGGTACGGGCCCGGTTCGCCCCCAAACTATTGAAGACCATACCGCCGGCATGCAGAAGCTGGACGGCTACTTCCCACTTTATTGGGATGATCGAACCGGCTCTCTCTACCTCGAAATCCCCCGCTTCGACTCTGAGTTCCTCTACAGCACCGGCCTCGCTGCGGGCCTCGGTTCCAACGACATCGGCCTCGACCGGGGCCAGGGCGGGCAGGGAAGAGTCGTCACCTTCCAGCGCGTCGGCCCCAAGATCTTCCTGATGCAGGGCAACGAATCGTTTCGGTCCACCAGTTCCAACCCCGCGGAGCGCAAATCGGTCGCGGATTCCTTCGCGAAGTCGATCCTCTTCGGCTTTACCGTTGCCGCTGAATCCAACGGCCATGTGCTCGTTGATGCGACCAGCTTCTTCGTGCGCGACGGCCATGGTGCCGCCGCAGCGCTCCGTCCCGGCCCTTACCGCGTCGACCCCACCCGCTCAGCCATCTATATGGCCAGCACCAAAGCCTTCCCCAGGAACACCGAGATCGAAGTCACTCTCACCTTCTCCAATGAAGGTGGTGGCGCTGGCCGGGGCGGCGGATTCGGCCCCGCGCAGGGCCCCCCGCAGATTGGTGCAGGTGCGGCCGGTGGTGGCGGACGCGCGGGCTTCGGCGGCGGACTCTTCTCCGGTACCGTGGCCAGCGTTACCCCAACAGCGGAAGCCGTAACCCTGCGGGAGCACTACTCTTTAGTTGAACTTCCGGACAACAAGTACGTCCCCCGCGAAGATGATCCGCGTGCCGGCTATGGCGGCCTGACCTACGTCGACTTCAGCACTCCTATCGGCGAGCCGATGGTAAAGCATTTCGTCCGGCGCCATCGCCTGGAAAAGAAGGATCCGGACGCCGCCATCAGCGAACCCGTGAAGCCCATCGAATACTGGGTGGATTCAGGCGCTCCGGAAGACGTCCGTCGAGCCCTCGTGGAAGGTGCCGGCTGGTGGAGCCAGGCGTTTGAAGCCGCCGGCTTCCGCAACGCCTTCAAGGTCGCCGTCCTCCCTCCGGGCGCTGATCCCATGGATATCCGCTACAACATGATCAACTGGGTTCACCGGTCCACCCGGGGCTGGAGCACCGGCGGCTCGGTCGCGGACCCCCGCACCGGCGAGATCATCAAGGCTACCGTTACACTCGGTTCCCTGCGTGACCGGCAGGACTACATGATCTTCGAAGGCCTCCTCTCCCCGTATTCGAACGGCACGGAAAAGCCGGATATCCTGTATCAGACCGCACTAAAGCGCATTCGCCAGCTTGCGGCGCACGAGGTCGGCCACACCCTGGGACTTGGCCACAACTACTACGACAGCGAGAAGGGTTGGATTTCCGTCATGGACTATCCACATCCGGTTGAAAAACTCAACGCCGACGGTTCCATTGACCTGTCCGAGGCCTATCAGGCACGCATTGGCGACTGGGACAAAGTCGCCATCAACTATGGCTATCGGCAGCTTCCCCGCGGTGACGAGGCTCCGGCCCTGATGCAGATTCTGAATGATGCCTGGGCGCAGGACCTCCGCTACATGACCAATCAGGACACAGACAGCAATCCCCGGGTGGATCAGTGGTCAAACGGGGTGAACCAGGCTGACGAACTGAACCGGCTGATGAAGATCCGGCGCTCGGCGCTAAACCGAATTGGCGAACACACCATTCGGAACGGCGCACCCATGGCAACTATTGAAGAGCCGCTGGTTCCAATCTTTATGTATCACCGTTACTCGGTCGAATCCGCCTCCAGCGCAATTGGTGGGCTCGACTTCATTTACGGCATGCGGGGCGATGGCCGGACGGCCGTGAAGTGGGAATCAGCCGCCAACCAGCGTAAGGCTCTGGAAGCTCTCGCGGCTACCCTGAAGCCCGCCGAACTTACGGTGCCCCAACAGGTGCTGGACGCGATTCCGCCCCGCCCACCGGGATATGGCCACCATCGGGAACTCTTCCCGCGCACCACGGGTGACGGCTTCGATCCTCTCAGTCCCGCTACCGTTGCGTCGGATGTCACCATCGGGTTCATTTTGCAACTTGATCGGGCCGCCCGCATGGTCGCCCAGCATGCTGTTGATCCAACGCTGCCCGGACTTGAAGAGGTAATTGATCGGCTGACAAAGGCGACCTTCGACGCCGCCATCGCAAATCCTTATGAGGCGGAAGTCCGCCGCGCCGAAGAGCGCGTTCTGGTGGATCGAGTCATATGGCTTGCTACCGGCGCGCCGAATAGCCAGGTCCGCGCGATCGCATCACTGAAGCTGGAAAAGCTGGCTGCGCGACTCACTTCGCCCACCGTTTTCCCCGAAGCCGACGAGGCCCAGCGCCACCTGCTCGCCGCCGACATCAAGCGCTTTCTGGGGCGGCCCGCAGAAACGTTACGCAGCATCGCTCCGCCCGACGCCCCACCCGGCGCGCCCATCGGAGACACCGGCAATCAGTGGCTTGCTGCGCCGCCCATGTAATCCCGCATGCGCTAACCTGGTAAGGTGACTCCGTCTCTGCTCGAAAAAGCCAGCTCTCTGCCAGTGCATTCGCGGACCCCGCCAGAATGGGCCCGACAAGCACTGGCAGACCCGATTGCGCTGTTGATCGATCACGCTTTTCTTGAAAGGAAAGCTGCGCAGAACGCCATCGAACTGCTCACCCGCTGGCCTGGTGAATGGATGCCTGGCTGGATTGAAACCATGACAGGCGTGGCTCGCGACGAGGCCGCACACCTCTCCCAGGTGATCCGCATCCTCAGCCGTCGCGGTGGACGTCTCGAACGGGGGCACCGTAACCCTTACGCCAAATCGCTCCGGGCTCTTGTCCGTCTGGGCGGAACGGAAGAACCGCTCGACCGCGTTCTGGTTTCCGCCCTGATTGAAGTCCGGTCCTGCGAGCGGTTCGGTGTTCTGGCGTCACAAGCGGAGGACCCGGAACTTGCAGCTCTTTACCGAGCCCTGTTTTCTTCTGAAATGGGGCACTACAAAGTCTTTCTGCGTTTGGCGCAAAAAATAGCGGGCCGAGCCCAGGCAAATGCCCGCTGGCAGCAGTTGCTCGCTGTCGAGGCCACCATCCTCGCAGCACAGGAACCGGGGCCCCGGATGCATTCCGGCGCCGGGCCTGCCGGTAGTTACTCCACGCCGTGAGTCCGCAGTTTCACAATTTCGTCAGCGATTAGTCCTTCCATTCCCGACGCCCGCAAATTCCTTAAATACTTCTCATTGACGCCATGGTTCCGCAGGTCAATCAGTTCCTGCGGACTGAACTGATAGCCCAAATCCGCAGCGACCTGAACAAATGGCGGATTCACCCCATGGTCACGTAAAGCCTCGGCAACCTCCGTTACCGTGGCTGCACCTTTTTCCCAAAGTCCATCATCCGCACTTCTGCTTCTGTGAAGTTCGTTGATTGTTTCCGTGCCACTTTCTCAGTCCTTTCAACTATGTAATTAAGAGTTCCGCCGGTCGGGTTTAGATAAAATTGAGGGCATGAGAGAAGTGGGGGATCACAGCTGGCGAAGAGTGAGCCTGATTTGACAAGTCATCGGCGCCTGGTCGCCGCCACCGCCCTGACGATTACCGTTTATGGGATGGAGGCCACTCTGCTTGGTACGATTCTGCCGGAGCTTTCGAAGACCCTCACTCCCAGTCAGAGCGGAAATCTCGCCGGAGTGCAGTCCGTGGGATTGATACTGGCGTCTTTGGTTACCGGCCCGGTACTCGACCGACTGGGGCGAAAGATCGGTGTGTTGGCCGGGCTTTTCATCGTGGCGACAGCGCTGGGATTGTTGAGCAAGGCCAGCACTTACAGTCAGCTCCTCATCGTTCTGGCACTTCTCGGGTGGGGGGGCGGAGTTCTCTCCACCAGCACCAACACGATGGCTTCAGACCTTGGTGGAACGAACCAGACGGGGCTGATGAATCTGCTCAACTGCTTCTTCGGTCTCGGCGGACTCCTCACACCGGCGCTCGGCGCGATCTTCGAAATTCGCCTGCTGTGTGGGCTCATCGTGGTGCTGGCAATTGTCAGTATGGCCCTCCACCTGTCGAACCAGATTCCGCGTCCGGCGCCTGTATCTCACGAGGGTGCACGGACGATACGAACCATGTTGTTCAGCCCTCTGTTTCTGCTTCTTTGTCTATTCCTCTTCCTATATGTAGCGGCGGAACTGGGTGTGTGGAACTGGTTTGCTTCCTACCTGACCGGGAGGGGCGTCGCCAGGTCGGACGCATTGCATATCCTTTCGTTCGGATTTGCAACTGGAATCATCCTGGGGCGGATGGCAGTATCTCAGGTGCATCAACGGTTTAGCCCGGCATCCGTGATCGTGGTTGCTTCCGTGTTCATGTTGCTAACCACATCGATCATGCTGTGGGTTCCTGGAACACTCAGCGCCGGCGTTGCGGTGTTCTTCGCGGGGCTGGCAATGGCGCCTGTCTATCCCACCACACTGGCACTTGTCAGCGAGACAGTCCCTGTCGGGACCGCAACCGCGATCGGTATCACGGTAACTTGCGGCTGGGTGGGAGTGGCTTTCAGTTCCAACCTGATCGGGAGGCTGGCGGGAACCGATCCGGCTCAGTTGGGCCATGCGCTTCTGGTGATTCCTGCCCTTTCCGCACTGATGATTGTGGTCAGCCTGGTGGTGAGAGTGCTGCAGGGCAAAACAAAAAAGCATTTAATGCTGGATCGGTTATCTAACATGCGGTGATGCAGATAGTGCAATGATCGGGGCCGGGCGTTTTCCGAACATAACTATGTGGACTTGCTCCCGGGTATTGACCAGTTGCGACGCTGAACGCCGTGCGAAGCGGATCCAGGATCTGTTCAGGGCGCCGCTACCCAAACTGAAAAACGGGACGAGAGGCGTAAGCACGCAATGGTGGCTGAGGTGCAGACTCCAGATCCTTAGACCTGAAACGGGTGTTTTGGGAAGTGCGAAAATGCTGCCGATCGTGCACGTTCCGGAAGAGCGCTTGAGGCCGAGGGGTTTCTTCTGTGACAGGGAAGCAGCGGAAGAGGGGATCAGGTGTGGAGGGACCAATTACAGAAGCGGAATAAAAAAGGGGGTGTAGCCTTGCGGCCCACCCCCATCCCGATTACTATCTTCGCGCCAGCCTAGTTCGGTGAGCTGCTGCTGAACGAACCAGCTGCTGCCGCGCCGCCAACCGCTGCTGCTGTGGCCGCTGCAACGCCGCCAACAACAAGAGCTGTTGTGCCGACTCCTACTGCCGCTGCTGTACCAGCCACGGCCGCGCCAGCCGCTGCCGCACCCGCTGCACCTGCACCAGCCGCTGCGCCAAGACCCGCCGCTGCAGTCGATGCGCCCACTTTCGTGGCGACCGACGAGCAACCGCCCTTCTTGGTAGCTGTTGCCTTGGTGACCTTGACGACTGAAGTCGCGCCACCGGCCGGAGTTGCCGAAGAATCAATGACCCCAACGACATGCACAGTGCTGCCGACTACTTTGCGCATGTCCATGCCCCGGACTTCGTAAACCTGATTCGTTGTTTCGTCGACCACAATCGCTGCTCCACCTTTGTTCAACACGCAACCCGTGCTGTCAAAGGAGCTCGCTGCACCAGCCTGTGGCATGAACGAAAGCGGCATACCCGGGGCAACGCGCGCCACAAGCATCCCTTCTTTGTTCAACACGTTGACCGGGCTGTTCAGCGCGGTGACGAATACCTGTTTGTTGCCATCCAGCTTTACGCGCGCAATTGAGTTGGCGGCAGAAGGCTGAATCCGAAGCGATCTCGCGTCAATTTCAAAACCGGTGGAGCTCTGCACTTCGCTCATACCTTGTTGCAAAGAAACGCGATTCGCGAAAACCTGCGCGGTCGAACCGGCGGCCAAATCCAACCGCGATCCATTGTTCAGGTGAATGCGGGAGTAGCCGCTCGATTGCAGGGTGGAGCCCTCGAAAATCGTCGCATTCCCGGAAACTTTTGCGTTATCAAGAGTGGCCCCGCTCTGTGCGGAAGCCATTCCAATTGCCGGCGCTGCGGCCGACACCAACGATACTGAGCCAGCAACCACGGCCAGCGCCATGCCCCGCAGGGCTAGTCTGTTCAAAATCAATTTTTCCCCCCTTTATCAGGTACCTTACTATGATGGGGTATGTAGCTCAATGATGCAAGCACTTCCCTCAGGCTCAACGTGAAATATACAGCGTTTAATCTTCTCTGGCTCCTGACTTTGCCTGCAATGGCCGCAGGAGCGTGGTTTTCGATACGTTTGGCTTACGCCGACAGCCTTTATATCGTTAATGAGCCCGATGCGTTAGCGCTCGCGATCCAGCTTGAGCCTGGCAGCGCAGCCTATCATGCTTTGCTCGCTGAACACATTGAAGGTCAGGGTGCCGATCCAAAACCAGAACTCCGTCGGGCATCGATACTCAGCCCGCTGAATTCCCTGTACCTCGAACGACTTGCAGTTCGCGCGGAATCGGAGCACGACTACTTCTCGGCCGAAAAATTCCTGAATCAGGCAGCTGCCGTCGATAACAAGCTTTTGCCGCGGTGGGATCTGCTTAATTTCTACTTTCGCAGAGGCGATGATACGAATTTCTGGCCCTGGTTTCGGCGTTCTTTAGAAATGAGTTCCATCGACGATGCGGATGGCATTTTCAATCTGGCCTGGGCTCATTCCCAGGATCCTGCCGCGATTCTCAAGAGTATTCCACCGGTGCACCGAATGCTGCAGCACTATCTTGGCTTCCTTGTCCAAACGGGAAGGCTCGAGCCCGCGGCGGTTGTAGCCGACCGTATCGCTTCAGTGGGTGGAGAAGCCGACGTGAGCGAACTGCTGGCGTATTGCGAGCGGGCACTTTCGTCCGACAGTGCTTCCGCAGTTCGAATCTGGAATGCGCTTTCCGCAAGAAAACTCATCCCGCTGGCGCAACTCAATCCCGGTCAGGGTAACTTTATTGCGAACCGAAACTTTCTGCCAACACCTTCCCCGCGTGCATTCGACTGGGTTGTTCTCCCGGCCGACGGCATCTACACCACCCAATCTGCGGAAGCAGACGGCGTCAGCATTCATTTTGACGGCACCGAATCCGAAGACTGTATTATTCTGCGGCAGTCGGTTCCACTGGTTGCCGATGATCGTTACCTCATCAGCTATGAGTTTTCTTCTCCCGCGGGTTCGCCTGTTCGCGGGCTCTGGTGGGATGTCATTTCGTCCGTCGGAGTGGCTGCGACTTCGCCTGAAATGTCGGCAAATGCGGATTGGCATCCCGCCAGTTTTGAATTTCTGGCAGCCGGGGGCTGGGCGGAACTCAGGCTCCGCTATCGGCGCCCGGCCGGAGCCATTCGGGCGGAGGGCACTGTGATCGTGCGTAAGCTGACGGGGCGGTTGGTCAAATGAGACTGTTTTCCGCCGTCTATCTGTTCCTCACCCTGGCTGTTACGGTCTCCGTAATGTTCGTCAACAGAAAATGGGCGACCTCCATTCCGGAGGTTCTTAGCTTCCTGCTACTGGCAATTTGGTGCGCATATTTTGCAACCGGTCGCAAAAAACCACGCTTTGTTATTATTCTGTTACCATTTTGCGGAATCCTGCTGTGGGGCTGCCTGCAGTTGGCATTGGGCACTTCAGTTTACAGTTGGGCTACCCGCCTGACGCTTCTCTATTGGGCGGCTAACCTCGCTGTCTTTTTTTGTGCTCTCCAGTTCCTGTCAGATTCCGATTTTCGAGACCGCTTCCTGCGTGCCACCGCTTTCTTTGGATGCGCGGTGGCGCTGTTTTCCACAGTTCAGGCGCTTACTTCGCACGGTAGAGTCTACTGGTTTTTTGCCACCAGCGAAATCCCTGAGCCGGTATTTGGGACCTTTCTTTATCGCAACCAGTTTTCTGCATTTGTGGAACTCATACTACCTGTCACGCTCTACTACGCCCTCACCAGGCATCGCCGGAAAGCTCTGTTCTTCGTGATGACAGCAGTCCTCTACACCTCCGTCATCGCTTGTGCTTCCCGGGCCGGGTTCGTACTGGCGACTCTCGAATTGGCGATTGTTCCACTCCTCGCCTTCCGTCGAAACCGCTTCTCACGCGCGCAAATGCTCAACGGCGCTCTGGCCCTGGTCGGCATGTTGCTTTGGCTGGCGATTCCGGCAGGTCCTGACGCGCTTATCCAAAAGCTTGGCGCCGCCGATCCCTTTGCTGCACGCCGCGAATTCAACGAATCGTCCCTTAGGATGATCAGGGATCGCCCTCTGATGGGTTTTGGTCTGGGCAACTGGCCTACAGCCTACCCGGGCTACGCCACTTTTGACGACGACAAGTTTGCCAACCAGGCGCACAATGACTGGGCGCAATGGACCGTGGAAGGCGGGATTCCGCTCCTTTTGATGATGCTTTGCATCGCCGCCTGGGGTACAGCCGCCGGTATCCGCACCGGCTGGGGCCTCGGCATCCCGATCATCTTCATCCATTGCCTGTTTGACTACCCAATTCAACGACCCGGCGTAGGTGTGCTGTTCTTTGTGATGTTGGCAGCGGTTGCGGGGGATACCAGTCGCCGGCAGGTCGCCGGGTAAACTACAGACTGGTGAATGCACATGGACAACGCGATCTCCGATTATCAGAAATGGAAGCAGCAGGGCGAGAGCCTGCGTGCACAGGCAAAGCACGCCATGGAGTCTCGTTTTCGTGATCTGCTCACCGAAGCTGCCCGAATCTCGCAGGAATACCAGGCGGACTTTGGTTCGGCCCTGAAGCCGCCGCCCCAGGTAACAGCTTTCCGCTTTAAAGCTCCCGCCGCCAAAGCCGCCGCCCAGGCAAAGAAGAACACTGCCCCGATAGTTTCTGTTAGGCCGGTTCCGACGCCCAAAACAACCGCGATTGAAAAGCGCCTCGCTCAGGCACGCTCCAGGCTGGACGTCGCCAAAGCAGCGGGAAAGCCTGTGCGGAATCTGGAAGACAAGGTTTACGAAATTGAGGACGAATTGCGGCTCGCTACGCAGACGGCCTGAGGCTATTGCAATGCCGGCGTCGTTCGGGGGTGCGGCTTTGTGTTGTCTTCCGTCAGCCCCAGCGCCCACTTGATCGCTTCGAAGTACATCTTATACACGTCCGGATCGTTCCAGCTCTCGTTGGTGTGGCCCAGTGTGGAGTAAAAGACCCGGCCTTTACCGTACATTTTGGTCCAGGCCACGGCGAAATCGTGATCGGCGCGTTTCACCGCCGGCTTGCTGTAGTCGAGCTTACTTTCATCCAGCCGCAGCAGCACATGTACCTTGTCCCGCGCGAACTCTTTCGATGCCTGATAGATCTCGTCCCGTTTCACAAACCCCGCAGGCAGGTGTCCGGTAATCGGAGAATTAGCGTCTTCATTAATCATGGGAGCCCAAAAGGTTCCCCATGGATGATTATCGAACCACGCGCCAATCAGCTCTCCGTACTCCGGCCACTTGTAGTTGGTATCGAGCGCCGCGTGAATTCCCACAAAGCCTTTGCCATCGTCATGGACGAACGCGAGAAAGTCTTTCTTTTGTTGCTCCGTGAGGTCCAGTTCCCCGGTGGTGCTGGCGAAAACCACCAGATTGAACTCGTCAAGATTCTTTCCGTTCGGCCCCACTTTGCCCTTGGTCAGCAGCTCAGTATCGGTTCGCAAATACGTATCCCAGAGTCCGGTGTCGCGCCCCATTTTCCAGATGCTCCCCATCGCGTCTGAAACGGAGTCGTGCTGAAAACCCTTCGTCTGCCCGATTACCAGAATCCGTTTCTTATTCACAGGCGGTGCGGCATTCAGGTGCACAGCCGGCAGGCCTGCGGCCAACATCAAAACAGCAACAGTTATTCTCATGGAAAACTTCCTCCGCATTCGAAAAAAAACTCTATCATGCCAGGGTATGTAAAAAATTGCTGCCGCCGTGGTCCTCGTGTTTTTCGCGGCTCAGTCTCCCGCCGGGGTCTACAGCCGCTTTGTTTAGAATGCAGGGACTGGTGAGTTCCGCTCAAACGTTCTCTCCTAATGCCCACAACCTCTCCAATGAAGAGTGGGTCGGGGCTGTATCTGCCGGAAGCTCCCTGCAGGTGACGGGGTGCGCTATCTACAGGTCGTCCATCTGGCACCAGGCAAGACGGTTCTGCTTTCCGGCGGACTACCGACCAGGAAGCTCTAATCGTCGCCCCGAATCCAGACCATCAGGCGGGTAAAAGGATTCTTCGCGACCCGCCCGCCGCACACGGGACATTTTCCGGTGCCCTTACAACCCACGCAGCGCTCATCGTTGGTGTTCAGATGTGTGTTCTCTCCGGACCCGGAACATTCCGGGCAGCGGCTGGAACCCTTGCAATGGACGCACTTTCCCCGTCGCGTCATCTGGTCTTAAC
>JBBQDH010000208.1:0-10608 GCA_038319515.1 Bryobacterales bacterium | reverse complement strand
ATTAGTTGTAGCCAATAATCGATACCAATGCCGTAGCCGCCCGCGAGGCCAAAATTCAAGGGAATGATTGCATTACGAACCAAAGCCCACTGATACTGGAACCCATCAACCGAAGTAGGGTCCGAAAGCTTGTCCCTGAGTTCGTTAAACGAAAAATACTGACTTTGGAATGTTTGTGTGAACCACCCGCATTGCGGAATTGGGAGCACGCCCCTGTCAATGTACTGTTGAATGATTAGATCTCGCTGGTCGCCACACGAAGGTATTCCCGCCGCCCGCACACCCACCTGGACCGGCCTGCTCTGAGGCTTCGAGGCCACCTGCTGTTGGAATGGCATGCTAAATTCCCCGCTCGATTGGACTACCACATCAAATGCAGAGCCAAGATAGCTGTCTGGCACCGTAAACGACAATGAGACCGTTGGATTTCCGCTGTCGTCCAACAGTGCGGCAGAAAGAGTAAGCTCCGAAATCACCGCAATTGGGGCTGACTGAACGCCCACAATCACTGTCGGGTGATCGCCGAACCCAAAGCCCCCGACGGTTATCGTGGTTGGCCCCGGTGGAACCGTGTCCGGATATACCGACGTAATCACCGGCGTTATATCCTGGCCAATCCAGTTTGAAGGTGCATCCGCATAAGTTACCGAATGCAGATCGGCGCTCACTACCCCCCAGTCCCATGGATATAGGTGAATCTCGCAGTTTGGATTTAATTATTTAAACGTAGCCAGCGTGTTGTATGGTCCCGCCCCGCGATACCCTCCACCCCCGCTCCCCGGCACGCTCAATGAAATTGTTTCCGTCGAACTGCTCGTCACAGGTCCGGCGTTTGCAGCCACCAGATCCACAACAGATCCGCCCCGATATGTCCCGTCCGCCTGCGAGATCAGCACCCCGCGCGTATACTCCACGCGGGCATTGCTGATCTGCGAAGTCCACCCGGCCACATGGTTCGGATCCGGGGCAATGCCGGCTGTCAGAGTCGCTCCGAAACGCCCCGTTGTATACGGGTCCGGGTTCGGACCCAGCCAGTCTCTGAACACCAACCCACCGCACCAGTTCCCGGTATTGCCCAACGTGAAAAACGCCCCCACCGGGATTGTCGCCGAAAGTCCGCTGCTGTCCGTCGCCGTCAATGTCGGATAACTCATCTCGGTCGCTCCGGCAAGAGCGGTCACTACCGCTGTCAACGACCCTCCCGGCATCACGCTCGCCGGACCGCTTACGCTGAAGCCGCTCCCAGCTGAATAAGCCACATTGACCAGCCCGGAATACGCTCCCACGGCCTTCACGCTTGCCGTCAACGTCGCATTTCCGCCCGGACTCAAAGGCCGCACCAGCGTTGGAGTGATTACAAAATTCGGAATCGTCAGGATTACCGAAACTACGCTTGACGTCACGCCTCCATCCGATGCGCCCAGGTAAAAGCTGTACCGGTTCGGCGTCGCATCCGCGCTTGCCGTAAGGGTAATCTTCGCAGTCGTCGCCCCACTCGGTATTACCGCCGGCAGCATGGCGACACCGAACGGCAAAGCCGTCGCGGATATCGTGATCGAACCAGCTGTGTAGTTCTGGGTCGAAACGGTCGCAACAAAGGTGCTCGATTGACCGATTTGCACCGATTGAAATGCGCTCGGCAGTGAAAGCGAAATCGACGGTGTCGGCGAAACCGTCACCGCGATCTGCACCGTATGCGTTACTTCGCCACCACTCCCGGTCACACTCAAAGTATAGGTCGCGTTCGTCACCCCTGCCGGGGCACTCACCGAAATCGTGGCTGTCGAGGCGCTGGTACCCGAAAGTGAAACGGATGCGGGATTCAAAACTCCGGTCAGCCCCGCCGGCGAACTCAATTGGGAAAGGGTCACCGGTCCCGAAAAACCCGCGACGGGCTGAAAGAAAAATGAACTGATTCCCGGCACGCCCGGATGAACAATGATCGAGACCGGCCCCACCATCCGGAAATCCGGACCCGTTCCTCCACGCACCTGCACCGGCAGCATCACCGTACGCGCTACTCCACCCGACTGCGCCGTGACCGGCACCAAATACGTCCCGTTCGCCGTCACTGCGGTCGTTCTCAGCGTCCCCGTCATCGTCTGCGTCCCGCCGCTCAACGCCCCCGAAACCGGTGGCGCAAACGTCATCGAAATCGCGCTCCCCGGTATCCCGATCTGGTCCGGTATCCCCGCGCTACTCCACGTCACCGCTCCCGCAAACCCACCCACCGGAGACACCTGCGCCATAAAGCTCACCGGTGTTCCCGCCGACACATTCACCTGTGTCAATGGCCCGATTGTAAAATCCGGCACTACATTCGGCGTCACCGTCACATAAAAGTAATATTGATTCCCCCCGCCCGGAATCAACACCGCATAGGTCCCCCGCGCCAATCCCCGGTCCACCGCCAGATTCAGCGTCGCCGTCGCGGCGTTCGTCCCATCCAAAGACAGCGTTCCCGGCGTCCATGTCCCCACAATTCCCCCAGGAGGGGCCACCGCCAGATTCACCGCCCCTGCATATCCCAGCTTCGGCACAAATGTGACAGGCACCGTCAGCACGGTCCCCTGGTTCGCCATGTAAATCGTCGACGGCGTCGAAACGTTAAAAAACGGAATGGTGGATGTTCCAAAGTAAAATGCATCCAGCGTTGACGCCATCCCCGGCGCGTATAGCGGGAACGTGGCAAAAGCACAACTGTTCCCGCTGCCGTAACTATACGCCGAGATCGTCGCCGTTTTCCCCACCGGGTCGTTCGAAACTCCCAGCCCTGCAAATATCGACGGACAAAACTGTGAATAAACCGTCGGCGCACCCACCGTCACCGGTCCGGTCGCGCCGTTGAGCAGCAGCGCTGTCTGCGTTCCCAGTGTCAATTCTCCCGGAACCATGCTGAACGAACCGGCTCCCGACGTCAGCAGCATCGGCGCAGGCGTCCCGGTCACCGTGAACTTCGTCAGCTCCGTCAACGGCCCTGCCAGCCCCTGCTGGTCCGTCCCATACGCCAGAACGCTCACCTGCCCCTGCATCGCAGGCGGGAACATCAGCGTCACCTGCACGCTCACCTGATTAATCCCGTTATTCGAGATCTTCGTCATCATCGCGTTCCCGTTAATCACACACGCCTGCGACCCGCCCGCCATCGTGATCGTCCCGCCCACCTGCCACAACACCGTGCACTCCAGCGTCGGGCTCTGCTCAAACACGATCTGCCCGCTCCCGATATCCTGCCATCCATGCGGACTCACAAAATTCACCACAAAAGTCTGTGACGTGTGGTAATCCCCGTCCCCGTTCACCGGAGTTCCCATCAGCGGCGACGGCGGCTGATTGTCCACCGTATACACTGCCGACGCCGACTTCGCCCCGGAAGGCGTGCCGTTATCGGCAGCCGTCACCGTCGCGGTATAAATTCCGTTCGGAGCAAACGAAACCCCATCCGCCGCCAAACCCGTATTCCATAAATAATCGAATCCGATGCCCGGACACCCGGGCGTCCCCGCCGGAAACAGTTTCCCGGCCCCGCACAAATCCGCCCGCACCAGCCCATATGCAGCCAACCCCGTGACCGGCATCGAAATCCCGCCGTCATTGCTCACAATCGATATTCCAACCGACGAAATCCCGCTTCCCGCAATCGCCGGCGTATTCGCCACCGCATAACCCTTCAAATCCACGCCGCCAAATACCGATCCACCGGTCGCCGGACTCTCCAGCGAAATCACCGGCAATGCCTTCGCCGTCACCGTGAACGGAATAGCAACCGCCTGCCCGCCGCCCGATACCGTGAAGCTCCCGGACCCAACCGTCGAGTTCGCCAGAGCGCTCAGCGTGACCGTCACCGCGACCGGCGCCGAACTGCCGGAGCTAAACGTCACTGCGGAAGGGCTGAAAACCGCGCTTAACCCCGCAGGCATTCCAGATGACGCCATCGTCACCGTCCCCGCAAACCCAAACAAGGCAGTCGCCGTCACCACAAAAGGGGTGCTCTGTCCGATGGCCACCGTCGGCGTTGCAGCGGAGGTCAGCGTCACGGTCGGCACCGAAATCCTTGCATCGAACGCCACACCACTCACACCCACTGCCCGAAACCCTGGCGTCAACCGAATCTGGGTCCCCGCCTGATAAACCACGGTGCCCGCCGCCCCGTTCACCGTCACCGTCCCGCTGGTCGTGATCGTCTGGTTCGCCGTAAAAGGCGGGGCCGTAGACGATGTGATGGTCAGATTGTCCGGCACCTGCGCAAACGCGCCCACCGACGCCAGTACCGAAAGGCCCAGCTTCACGACGAACCGCATTCTACCGAACTCCCTTGCTGCCCAACACCCGCTGCAAGTCCCGGTTCTCATCTGCCAACTGTGTAATCCGCTCATCGGCCCGAATCAAATGCAGCGTCAGCTCCTCCACCTTCTCCAGTAATTTCGCCTGCATCGCCGCCAGACTACTGCCCTTCTCCTGCATTTCCGCCGCCGAGGGAATCCCCGGCAGCCGATGGTTCTGTTTCACAAACGCGCCGACTTCACTTAAGGAAGCCAGCCGGTAATCCGGCCCAAACACATAGTCCGCACCCGGTGCATTGGTCACGACTACCTCGGTCGCCGCAATCTTTCCGTTGACCGCCAGCTTCGTAGTGGCGGAAGGCGCAATCCCGATCCCGATATTGCCGACCAAGTCGATGTGTAAAGCTTCCAGATTGCCTACTCCAAGCGCGAGTTCGCCCGAGAGGTATCCCGACGATGTCAACGTAGTCAGCGTCGGCTTCGTGGCCCCTGCCAAGTCCTTACCATTCAACACGTACAAAGCCTGTGACGGAGATCCCCCAAACACCGCCACCAAACCCGGAGCGGCTGCCCGAACTTCCAGCTTCGCCGCCGGATTCTGCGTTCCAAGCCCCACGTTTCCCGAAGCGTTCCAGATCCCGCCCGGAAAGAAAACTGAGCCGCCAAAACTGTTGCTATAAAGCGCCGAAACCGTATTGGTACCAGAGAGTGCCTCATCCGCTGCAGTCCAGCCCGAAAACCAGGATGCCGGTTCGTTCAGCCCTCCGGCGATCGCGCGCACCCCGAACCTCATAAAATATTCGCGGGCATCCAGAAAAATTACAACGTTCGCCCCTTCTCGGGCAAGTTGCACCGGGGGCGCAAACCCACCAAACGAAGACACCGTGGCGTTAATAAAGTTTCCGGCGTAAACGTACCAGTTCAACATCAGTCCGAAGGTCCGCGCCCCACCGTAGTCATAGCCCTCGATAATGATTGTCGGCATCTCTGCAGAATCCGTGTAGGGGATATTCGTCTTGATCTTGTACCCGTAGACAGCTGGGCCGTTAAACGCAACGTTCACTACGTTCGGATACACGCCGTTCGCCGTCACCAGCGGGATGACTTGTGCCTGCGCCGACACCACGAAAACTGCCAGCCAAAGAGCAATCCACTCGCAAGAGCATAGATTTCGGAAAGTTCCGCCGCTCCGCTTCACGCCTTTGTCACAATTAGTGGTATTTCCGTTCTGTCGGCTTGGCATGTAGCGAATAGTACTCTAACATTCGCGAGCCTGTCAACTCTTTTCCAGATAACGGCTTGGCTCGCGGTCGATTTCCGTGAAACACAGGCGGTGCTCCTTGCAACCGTTGCAAAGGATCCAGAGTAAAGCTCCGAAGTAGAGGCGGAAAAGCCGGCGGATAGCTTCGAACTGGCACGGATTCACGCCGTGAATCCAACTAAGGGCGCGTGGCTGCTCGACGCGAGCCAGCCCTGCCGGAAAACTTGCGGGATGCATTTATCACTATTTAACACCGGCGTATAGCTGCGCTGCGTCTCTGTTGGAGAAACTGCGCAGGCGCAGCACGATGCCTCGCCTGCGGATTATCTCAACCCCCGGTTTTTGTTATACCTCTTTAACTGGCATATAACGATCCATTGGTGGGTTCTCAATCCGCTGCATTTTGCCGCTGGGTTGGGGCCATGTAATCTCCACCCAATCAATCTTTTCTGCCTTGCCAACACCCAGCACTTCCCGGGGATCGTGGGATGAAAGATAGCTGCCTCCGCTGTTCTTCATGCGGCTGCGGATGACACCTCCCGCAGACCAGCGCAGCTTTGCTCCAATAGCGTCCCGGTTGCAGTTCACGCCTTCGAGCCTGAGGCCCAGCCAGTGATTCCCTGCCCCGGCGCGATTCTTCAGAAGGACGGGCGGGCCGCCATTGGTGCAGATCAGCACGTCGACGAAACCGTCGTTATTGAAGTCCCCGGCGGCAAGACCCCGGGCCGGCCACGACTTGGTGAAGGCCGGACCGGCCTCAGCGCTGACGTCACGCAGTTTTCCGTTTTCCTGATGAAAAAGAAGAATTGGCTCAGCGTATTTCACCTGAGCCGAATAGTTCTCGATCATGTCGTCCGGGTGACCATTGGCCAGAATGAGATCTATGAAGCCATCATTGTCGTAGTCGAAGAATTTCAGTCCCCAGCCGCTCAGCAGGCGGGTGGACTGGGCGACATTGTTCGCATGCGCGACATCGCGGAAAGTCTCATTCCGGTTGTTCCGGTAAAGCGAGAACATCTCCTGATCGACGTTGGCGACAAAGAGATCCTGGTAGCCGGAATTGAAGACATCCGCCGCATCGACACCCATGCCGGAACGGGCACGCCCGCCCTCGCTGTATCCCACTTCAGCGGCCAGCGCCATTTCTTCGAACTGCCATTTGCCGGATTTGTCCGGGCCGCGGTTGACGAAGAGAAAGTTCTGAACTGTGTCGTTGGCAACAAAGAGATCCATGCGGCCGTCATTATTGATGTCAGTGGCGACAACACCCAGCCCTTTTCCCAGAGACCTCTCTATGTCCGTGCCCTTTTGGACCTGCGTAAAAGTGCCGTCTCCGTTGTTGTGATACAGGTAGCCGGCGGTGCCGCGAAAGACGCGCGGGATGCAGTAGTAATGCCGCCCCAGCTTGTTATCGCCACAGGAGAGGTGCTCCGTGGTGCCATAGTCCACGAAGCTGCAGAGAAAGAGGTCGAGCCTGCCGTCATTATCGTAATCAAACCAGACAGCGCTGGTAGTCCAGCCCGGAGTATCAAGGCCGGCTTTCTTTGTTACGTCGGTGAAAGTGCCGTTGTGATTGTTCTTATAGAGAATACATTTTCCGTAAGAAGTGACCAGAATATCGGGCCAGCCGTCGTTATCGAAATCGGCAACGGCGACTCCCATACCGAAGGTGCCACCCGCTACGCCTGCCTTTTCGGTGACGTCGGTGAACGTGCCGTCCCGGTTGTTCTTATAAAGAGCATTGCGAATGGGCTTAGACGGCTTGTAGAAATCCGACGGGCCGCTGTTGACCAGATAGATATCCATCCAGCCGTCGTTATCATAGTCCAGAAATGCGCAGCCGGGGCCCAGCGTCTCCGGGAGAAAACGTTCCGGGGACATAGCATTGTCATGCACCCAGGTAATGCCGCTGATGGAAGCCGGCACTTCTTCAAAAAGAGGAGCAGGCGCAGTTGCGGCGGGCAGTAAGGCAGCAACGCCTGCACCGGCGGAAAGTTTCAATAGGTCGCGGCGGGAAATGGTCATCAATCAATTCACTTTCGGCCCGGTTCGCACGCCCGGCTGTTTTTCCTGAGTCTCGGCATTGAGCTTCTGTATCACTATCCGCTCGTGGTCGCCGGCGTCTTTTCGCTTCAGCCGGTAATAAACCGTTGCCAGCGTGACATGCGCCTCGGTGAAGTTCGGCGACTCTTTCACCATGGCTTCGAGCGCTTCACGGGCCTCTTCCACTTTGCCCGAGTTGAAATTCATCGCCGCCAGTTGGTATCGCACACCTATATCTCCGGGGCGAACCTGTAAGGCGTGGTTCAGGTACTTCAGCGCATCGTCGAAATTCTCATCCATCTTTGCGAGGACGCCCATCTGGAGGTTCGCTGTGAAATCGTTTGGATTGACGGCGAGCTCTTTGCGAAAGGCTTCCACCGCACCTTTCTGATCGCCGGTGCGAAGAAGAGCGATGCCATAGAAAGAGTAAAGGTCGGGCAGAGCCGGATTGATGTGAACGGCTCTTGTCAGATCTTCCAGGGCGCCCGCGAAATCGCTGACGTTCAGCTTCGTTGTGCCTAAGAGCATTAGCCCTTCAGCGGAATTTCCGTCCCGCAGGATTTTCTCGATCAAGGCCTGGCCGCGGGTAACCTGATTATCCCGGACCAGCGCCGTGCCTAAAGCATACTCGACGGCCGGATTAGCCGGTTTGCCGCCGGAAAAAGGAGTGAGTAAGTCAACCACCTGTTTGTTCTTACCCATGGCCAGCCAGCAATCAGCCAGCAACAATGCAGGCTGTAACTGCCCGGGCGCGGCTTTGTGGACTTTTTCAAAGAGCGGCGCTGATTGCTCCGTATCGCCGGTTTTGTACCACGCGAGCGCAAGATTTAACTGTACCGGGATATTGTTCGGCTGCAGCTTTAAAGCGTGTCGATATTGGGTGATCGCATCTTCGTAGCGACCGATCCGGGCGTAGGCCGCACCAAGGTTCGACAGCGCCATCGGCGAATCCGGCCGGGCTTTGAGGTAACTCTGATAGGCCGGAATCGCCGCCTCAATGTTCCCGGACTGGTGCAAGGCAATTGCCTCTTTCAGAATCTGTTCTGTCGCGTCGTTCTGCCCGAACAGCAGTGCGGCGGACAGAAGCAACAGCGCCGGGACCAAGCGGCTTGCGATCACTCGACCCTGACCTCTGCCTTCGTCATGGCGGAAGAATCGCCCTGCTTCGCCGTGGCCTGCAGCTGGTAAGTTCCGGGCGGAATGGCGGCTGCCGGAATCGTCATGACATAGGCGATCTTACCCATTGCATCGGCGGCCGGCAGTTCCATCGGCACCTTTGTCAGACTCTTGCCACCCTGCAGGAATTCGACTTCCACGGTCGGCTTCGCCTGAATGGCCGGGTCCTGATAAACGATGAAAAAGAGGCGGATGGCTGAGTCCGCTGTGCGGGCGACGCTTGAGTTCATCGTTGGCGTAATGCTGCCGCCCTGGAATTGAAACGGCTCTGCGGGATCGAGGCCCTTCACGTTCGCGGTGTAAGCACGAATGGCAGTCATGGAAGAGATTCCCACGCCTTTCGGGGAAGGCTCCACCTCAAATGACGTGCGCTGCATCCCCGTCTTTCCACTCTCGCGATCAATGACAGCGGTCTCAAACGTGTATTTGCCAGGCATGAGAACAACTTGTGTCTTCTCGATAAAATTCCCGGCCTTCAGCTGCTCCGGTGTCACATGAAAAGACCGGTCGCGGGTGATCTTTTGCACCACCTCTCCCTTCGAGTCCTTCAGCAGGCCGCCCAGCGAACAGTGCACATCCAGAGTATTCTTAGCGGTATCGGACTTCGCCTTCAATTCCCGCATCGGGACTTCCAGCAGAATGGATACCTCCGTGCCCTCGGCTTTTGGGCGCAGCATCACGGCGCCGGCGCGATACTTGAAGTCGTCCGATACCTTGCCCTCTGAAATCGCCTTCAATAGCGGGATTTCAAAGGCATCCATGCCGGAAGAGCGTGCTTCGGGAGGCAACGCGAAGTAGCCTGTCCTGGCGCTCAACACTACATCTTTGCGGGAAGTACCGACGCTTAGTTTCCGGAAGCTTCCATCATAGTTGCGAATGTCCGGATTAAAAGTGATTTCGTAATAGCTGCTGATTTCCTCATTGACTTTGCGCAGCGGGCCCCGCAGATCGTTACTATCGCCAATGAGAAAGCCGCCGGTTGATTCCGCCAGTTCGCGGATCTTCAACTGGGTATTGTTGCGCCCGGCATTTTCCGCATTGTCCGAAGCGAGCACTTCATCCTTCGTGACCGCCCCGGAAGTGCGGGTGGTGAGAGAGGCGCTGGCGTTGGCCGCGCTTTTTAGCTGAGACGCGGCGCTGCCGTTTTGCGAATAGGTCATCACGCCGCGAGTATCGACGGAATAGAAAGTGACGTTCGCCCGGTTCGCCGCGCCCTTGAGGTTCTCAAACATCGTGTCGAGTTCGTTGCCGAGGTAGAGGCCTGAGGTGAAGTAGAGCACCGACTTTCTGCCGGGCATCGGCTGCAGGGCCTGAACCAGAGATTTGAGTGCGTTCAGAGAGAGCCGTGAGCCGGAAGAAACCGCGGCTGCGTCGAAGCGCAGCATGTCGAGCATAACGCGGGCGAGAACAGCTTTCGTGGGATCCATGCCAGGTCCCGGCGGCTGGCTCGCGGCCTGATTGGCAATGGCAATCAGATCGGTGGTCTGATTCGAGCCATTCACTGTGTCACCACCCAGCTGCCTTTTCAGTTCGGACTGGATGGCATCGGACTCGGAGATCAGCTTCGTGGCCGAGGTGCCCGCGGTCGCCCTGTCGATAGCCGTCGCAAGTGCGGCCTTGTCTGAGGTGAATGGCTGGAGCACGAGCAGGCGTGTATTCATCGCCACCACAGAGTAGAAGACATTCGTTCCCTGGTCGCCCTTGATGAGATCGAGCGCCGCGGTGCGTGCGGTCTTGCGTTGATCGGCCTCGCCCATCGGCTCAAACGCAAGAGTCACCAGGCGGACCTGATGAAGAGGATCGAGCTTCACCGTGCCGGTCTGTGTAATAGCCTCTGAGCCCTGA
>JBBQDH010000207.1:0-10642 GCA_038319515.1 Bryobacterales bacterium | reverse complement strand
CTCCATGGTTCTGGAACCCACTGATCGCTGGTCTGCGCAGGACTCGCGGGAACTTTTCGATGTCGCCAGCTGGGGTAAAGGCTATTTTTCGGTGAGTGACGAAGGCCATGTCCTGGTTCACCCCGAAAAAGAGCCGGCGCGCTCCATTAATCTGAAGGAACTGATCGACACACTGGTGCTTCGCGGCATCCAGTTACCGATTCTGATTCGCTTCGCGGAAATCCTGAAGCACCGCCTGGGTGAGATCCACGACGCGTTCGATACGGCAATCCGGGAACACAAGTACAACGGCTCATACCAGTGCGTTTATCCCATCAAAGTCAATCAGCAACGGCAGGTGGTGGAGGAAGTACTGGAATTCGGCAAGCCCTATCGGTTTGGCCTCGAAGCCGGTTCGAAGCCGGAATTGCTGGCCGTGATGGCGCTGGCGGATAACGACACCCCGATTATCTGCAACGGTTTTAAGGACGACGAATATATTGAGATGGCGATGCTGGCCCAGAAGATCGGCCGCAAAATCATCCCGGTGGTGGAAAAATACACAGAATTGGCGCTGATCCGCAAGTACGCCGAGCGCGTGGGCGTCCGGCCCATGATCGGCATTCGCGCCAAGCTCGCAGCCCGCGGTTCCGGGCGCTGGAAGTCCTCCGGCGGCTACCGTTCCAAGTTCGGACTCAGCACCACGGAAGTGATGAAAGCGCTGAAGGAACTGGAAGGGTGGGGTATGGCGGACTGTCTGAAACTACTCCACTTCCACCTGGGCAGCCAGATCACCAACATTCGCCAGGTGAAAGGCGCGGTCAACGAAGCGGCCCGGCTTTACACGGAACTTTGGCGTGTGGGCGCGACAGGCCTTGAGTATCTCGACGTCGGCGGCGGCCTGGGGATCGACTACGACGGCTCACAGACCGACTTCGAATCGAGCGTCAACTACACCCTGCAGGAATACGCGAACGACGTAATTTACCACGCTCAGAACGTTTGCGATGAGGCGAACGTACCGCATCCGACCATCATCACGGAGAGTGGGCGCGCCATTGTGGCTTATCACAGCGTGCTTGTTTTCAATGTATTGGGAGTCTCCGGTCTGGGCGAGGAAGAAGCCCCGCAGGACCTTCCAAACGATCCCGAACAACCGATCATCGATCTGCAGGAAACCTATCGCTCAGTCAATTCCCGGAATCTGCTGGAGTCGTATCATGATGCCCAGCAGGCCCTCGATTCTTCGCTGAACCTGTTCAGTCTGGGATATCTGCCGCTCGACCAGCGCTGCATAGCCGAAAATCTGTTCTGGGCCATTTGCCGCAAGGTGCAGAAGATGTCCAGGGAACTCGACTTCGTCCCGGAAGAGCTCGAAGGGCTGGATTCGATGCTCTCCGATACCTACTTCTGCAACTTCTCGCTGTTCCAGAGCATGCCGGACAGTTGGGCGATTAAGCAGTTGTTCCCCATCATGCCGATTCACCGGCTGAACGAAAGACCGACGCACCATGCGGTGCTGGGCGATATCACTTGTGATTCAGACGGTAAGGTGGACCAGTTCATTGACCGCCGCGACGTGAAAAAGACGCTGCCGCTGCATGAATATGACGGCTCGGATTACTATCTGGCCGCATTCATGGTAGGGGCGTACCAGGAAATTCTGGGCGACCTGCACAATCTTTTCGGTGATACCAACGCTGTTCACGTCCGGCTGAGCCCCGCCGGAGAAGTGATCCTTGATGAAGTTATCAAGGGCGATACAGTTCGCGAAGTGCTGGATTATGTGCAGTTTAAGACCGACTTCCTGGTCACCAAAATGCGCCGCAGCGTGGAAGAAGCCGTCCGCGAGGGCCGGCTGGGCTACGAAGAGTCGGGTCGTCTGGTCCGCTTCTACGAAGAAGGCCTGCACGGCTACACGTACCTGGAAGATCCACACGAGCGGTAGAACTTAATCGCGCCGGAGCCGGGGTTTGGTGCATCCTTAAGGGGACATGTACAGGATTCCGGTTCTTTTCATTTGCGTTCTGCTGAGCGTCACACCCGGCTTTTGCCGCCCACTCGCAGATCCGCCGGATCCTGTTGAAAATGCGGCAGACTACAAACCGCTCACCGCTGACCAACGCTGGAGCCGCTACGCACAGGTGACAGCTCTCAACCCGGGCATCTACTTAGCCGCGCTGGGTTCCGCCGCTATTTCGCAGCGATCCAACAGACCGCCGGAATGGAAACAGGGCTTAAAGGGTTACGCCCGGCGCTCCGGCAGCCAGTTGGGCACTCTTGCCCTTCAGGCCACTATTCAGGAGGGGGGTGCGGCGATGCTGGGCTACGAACCACGCTACATTCGTTCGGCCTCAAAAGGGGTTCTGCCGCGTTTCGGCCACGCCATTGAATGGACGTTTCTGACGTACGATTCCAATGGCAGAAAGCGTTTCAACATCCCCGCCGTGGCGGGTGCCTACGGAAGCGGCATGATCTCCACCGCATGGTACCCGGCCCGATTTACAGCTCTGCATGACGGAGTTCGGGCGGGGAACCAGGAAATAGGCGTCGCCATCGGTGTCAGTATCCTGCGAGAATTCTCGCCGGAGCTGAAGCGGCTATTTCACCTGAGAAAATAGGCACCAGAACCACGAATACGGCGAATTCACAATTCCATAACCAAATCGTAACGAAAATGTAATACAATTCGGCCATGGCCCCCCTCAGCCTGTGGTCGGCAGGACTATTTACGGCAGTGTTTTTTGCGGCAGTTCCGCTGCCGGCTGCGGACACCACGGCGGAAGTGGGTTTCGCCCGGCGCCTGCTCAGTTCCGGTCGCATTGAGGAGGCGGAAAGGCTCGTTCGTAAGAGCCTCATCCAGCACACCGACGCCGCCGGGCAGGCTGAGCTCAACACCATTTTGGGCGACGCACTGTTTCAGCGGGCTGACTTCGAAAGCGCCGGAATCGCTTACCGCTCTGCAGTGGAACGAAACCCCCGTGGCGCGAAAGCCTGGTGGGGGCTGGGTCGGATTGAACTTACACAGTTTCGCCGTAAAAATGCGCGGGATCTGTTTTCGCGCGCTTTTGGTCTGGACCCGCGTGATCCGGAGATCATTCTCTCTTACCTCGAGTTCGCCGGTGACGCGGCCAGTCGCAGCACTCTGCTGCGCAACGTCGTCCAGTTGACCAGGCAAACCGACATTCCCCGCGCCGAACAATCCCAGGGACAACTCGCGCTGGAGGACCGATTGAAGGGCTTGCAGCCGGGGCGGATGACCAGCCCCTATCAGGCCTACACGATTCGGCTTTCCACTTTCCAGCCTGTTGGCCCGAAGACCGACGGAGTCTTGGTGCCCATCTCAATTGACGGGGGCAGGACGCTTCGGCTCCTCCTCGACAGTGGCGCAAGGGGGATCACCATCGCCGCCAGATCGGCCAAAAACCTGCATCTCGAAACCATTCTGGAATCCAGCATTGGCGGCCTCGGGACTTCGGGCTCCATGGAAGCCTCCCTGACCATCGCGAAGGCCGTTGCCATCGGGCAACTGCACTTCGAGAACTGTGTGGTTGAGGTCACACGCGAATCGCTGACGAACGGGGCGGACGGTGTGATCGGCATGAATCTGTTTGAAGCCTTCAGAATCAAGCTGGACGCGCGAAACAAGACGCTTGAGCTCACCCCGTTTGAGGACCAATTGCCGGTGCTCGAAACTACGAAGGCGGGCCTGAGCCCCTGGTCGGGCTATGACAGACCAGCGCCCCGCACGAACACGTCCACCGCAGTACCGGTATACGGGTTCCGTCACTTCCTGCTGGTCAGAATAAAGGTCAATGGACACGAAGGTTTGTTTCTGGTCGACACGGGTTCGGCAGTCACGTCGCTCGCGAGGGAATTCGCACCGCCGGTCCTGTCCATCGCTTCCACACCGCTGCTGCACGGCGCGGGCGGCGACGTGTCCGACGCGAGACGGATCTCGCCCGTAACACTGGAGATTGCGGGGCGAAAATTCGTCGACAGCGAACCGGTCTCGATGGACCTGGGGCATATCAGTCAGCGGCAGGGGGTCAGAATTTCCGGGATTCTGGGCTACTCGGCGTTAAGCCGGGTACCGGTGACGTTCAACTATCGTGACGGTCTGGTGGATTTAGGCGACCAACACTGAGCAAATAACCACTACATTTCACGGTTGCCGGGCGCGACAGGCGGTTCCGCCTGTCGACTCTGAATGGAAAACTTATTTTCGGAACAAGCCCTCTAAGACTGCAGATGAAATACCTTGCGGATCAACGCAATCGCCTGATTGCCCTCCGGCTGCCCCGCATTCCGGCGCAATTCGGAAATTGGCCCGTGAGCAATCTTGTTGATGATCGACTTCGTCATCGCTTCGATCTGCTGCTGATGCTCCGGCGTCAGCCCCTGCATGCGGCGTAAGGCACGAATCACTTCAGCCGCGCGAATCTCTTCCAGCTGCTCCTGCAAACTGATGATGG
Source organism: Bryobacterales bacterium (assembly GCA_038319515.1). Lineage (GTDB taxonomy): Bacteria > Acidobacteriota > Terriglobia > Bryobacterales > Bryobacteraceae > BOG-234. Next base: position 6,188 of record JBBQDH010000207.1, on the reverse strand, counting down.
TGGGTGTCACCTGCTCCAGCTGAAGCCTGGCCATCATGGCCTCTACTTCGTGGTGGACAATCGCCTCTGCCTGCTCGGCCTGTTTGCTGCGTTCCCTGATGTTGGCGTTGACCACACCTTCCAGGTCGTCTACGTCGTAAAGGAACACGCCCTCAATCTTGTTCACTTCCGGGTCAATATTGCGCGGCACAGCGATATCGATCAGGAACATCGGTCGGTTCTTACGCTGCGCGATGACCCTCTGCATGTCTTCACGCGTCAGAATGAACTCGCGAGCGCCGCTGGAGGCAATCACAATATCCACTTCATGCAGCATGCCCGGGAACGCGGAGTATTCAACCGCCTTGCCGTCAAAGATCGCCGCCAGTTCCTGCGCACGGCTGAACGTTCGGTTGGTGACCAGAATTTTGCTGGCGCCTGAACGGTGCAGATGTTTCGCGGCGAGTTCGCCCATCTTCCCGGAGCCGACAATCATGACCGTCTGGCCCTTGAGTGAGCCGAAGATCCGCCGCGCCAACTCGACAGCCGCGTAGCTCACCGACACCGCCATCTGGCCAATCCCCGTCTCAGATCGCACTCGTTTGGCGACATTGAAAGCACGGGTCAGAACAGATTCGAGCAGTCCACCAACAGTGCCTTCCGTTTTGGCGGCGGCGTAGGCGGCCTTGAGCTGGCCCAAAATCTGCGGCTCGCCCACCACCATGGAATCCAGACTGGCTGCCACGCGGAACATGTGCTGAATGGCATCGCGCGCTTCGAGGCGGTAGATGTGGCCTTCGAAAGCGGTGGTGGATCCCTGCCACTCGGTCATGAACTGATCCACAATGGCTCCGAGCTCGATATGGTCCGGTGACGAAAGCAGAAATTCGACGCGGTTGCAGGTAGAAAGGACAACCACCTCGGAAGCCCCCAGCTTCTGTAGATCCTGCAGGGCCTGCGGGATATTGCCCTCCGCGATGGCGAGCTTCTCCCGCAGGTGCACGGGGGCCGTTTTGTGACTCAGACCTGTGAGAAGCAGCTTCATTTACAAGACATTTACAAGAGATGTTTCTGCAACTGTGCGTGCGCAAGCCAGGTAACGCCGCAGCAGAACAGCGCCACGATGGAAAGTATGGCTGTCTTGCGGCCCCGCCAGCCGGCGCTCACGCGGAAGAACACCAGCGCCAGATAAACCGCCCAGGTGACGAAGGAGATGGCAATGCTTGGCCTGCCGATCCAGCGGGTACCGATTTCGAGAAAGCCCCAGATGCTGGCCAGCACAATACCGATGGTGATGAAACCGAACCCGACACCCAGAGACTTCGAAATCAGATCGTCCAGCGTGCCGAGCGGCGGCAACACGCGGTAGAAGGAATTAGGTTGCTTGCGCTTCAGCTGCTTTTCCTGCACCAGGTACGCGACAGCGGCGGCGGCGGTAAACAACAATGCCGCATAGCCCAGCAGGGATGCCGCCACGTGTGCAATCAGCAGCGTATTTTCAATAACCGGGTTGGTCCACGGCGAAACCGGGCTCCGCAGCGCCCCCACCAGGGTCATCACGAAGACGAGTGGAAAGATGACAACTCCCAGGCTGCCGGCCTTGTAGCGATAGTAGATGGCCAGGAAGGTGAGGGCAATGCTCAGCGCGCAGAACGACATGGTTTGAAAGATGTCGCTGACGGGCAAGTGGTGGATGGCCAGGCCCTGCTCCACAATCGACACCAGATGAAAAAGCGAACCCAATGCGAAGGCCCCCAGAGCCACCCGGAAGAAGGATTCGCGGCGCCTGACGGCGGTGATGACGGCTTCTATCAGGCCGAAAAAATAAAGCCCGGCAGCCACACGAAGCCAAAGTACGCTGGATTCTTCCATTCAGACGATTCTCTACCAGTATAGATGTGAGAATGGAGTCAGGCGCCGTTATGGCGTTGCAATGTGGCAATGACACGCTTCTTCGTACAAAATTTCGGATGCAGGGCCACACAGGCGGACGGCGCAGCGCTCGAAGCGCAGTTGGCTGGCCGGGGCCTCGAAGGCGCACAGGATCGGGAGCACGCCGATCTGGTGATCCTGAACACCTGCACCGTCACGGCGGAAGCAGACAGCGACGCGCGATCCACCATTCGGCGGGTGCATCGGGAAAATCCCGGCGCTAAGATTCTGGTGACCGGCTGCTATGCGCAACGGGCCCCGGAAGAACTTTCAAAGATGCCAGGCGTCGAATGGGTGGTGGGCAATTCGCACAAAACGTCAATTGCCGAACTGGTGGCCGGCGAAACCATGTATCACGGTCAGATTGTGACCGGCGATATTTTCGAAACGCGCGACATTCTCACCGCGCCGATTCTCGACTCGACCGGCGACCGCACGCGCCCCAACCTGAAGATTCAGGATGGCTGCCACAACCGCTGTTCGTTCTGCGTGATCCCGTACGTGCGTGGCAAGAGCCGTTTTGTCGATGCCGACCAAGTGGTGGAGCAAGTGCGCTCACTCGCCACGAAGTACAAGGAAGTGGTGCTCTCCGGCATCAATCTGGGGCGCTGGGGCCGTGAAGTCGGGAGCACCATGCGACTGCCGGATTTGCTGCGGCGCTTGTTGAATGAGACGGAGATGACGCGCATGCGGCTCAGTTCCGTGGAGCCGATGGATTTCTCCGACGACCTGCTGGGTCTGATGGCGGAATCACCGCGTATTGCGAAGCATGTGCACGCGCCGCTGCAATCTGGATCGGATACGATTTTGCGAAGGATGCACCGGAAGTATCGCCCGCGCCACTATGCGGATCGCCTCGAAAAAGCCCGCCGTTTGATGCCGGATGCGGCTATCGGCGCGGACGTGATGACAGGATTTCCGGGTGAGACCGACGACTTATTCGAAGAGTCCCGCGCGTTTATTGAAGCAATGCCCTACACGTATCTGCATGTGTTTACTTACTCCGAACGCCCGGGCACGCCGGCGGCGGAGATGGCGGGCTCAGTGCCGATGCCGGTTCGCAAGGCGCGAAACAAAATCCTGCAGGATCTGGCGACAGCCAAAAACCTGGCCTTCCGGGAGAACATGCTGGGGCGTGAAGTGACAGCCGTCACGATTGAACCTCTGGGCCTGGCGCTGACGGACAACTTCATCAAGGCGCAGATGGATTTGCCCTACACACCGAACCGCCTGGTGCGGCTGCGACCACGCGCGGTGACGGCGCAGGGCGTCAGCGCGACCGTACTTTCCGAAGTATGAAGGAAGTATGAAAAATGATCCGATTGAAGGCGCGATGGAGCGCCTCGACGGAGTGGATGTGCACTCCGCCGAGGGGAAACAACAGCTTCAGAAAGCGCTCGAAGGGAAGTTCGCGCTGGTCGCCGCGAAGGCCGCCCGCATTGCCGGCGATGCCATCGTGACGGAACTGACCGGCCCGCTCGCTTCAGCGTTTGCAAGGCTGATCGCACGCGGTTCCGATGGTGATAAGGGCTGCGTGGCTCTGACCGATATTGCCCGGGCGCTGGTGAATCTCGATTTCGATGATGCCGACCTCTTCAAACGCGGCATGAAGCATATTCAGATGGAGGCGACTTATGGGGGCAGTGTCGATGTTGCCTCGGAATTGCGGGCCGTCTGCGCCATGGGCCTTGCCAACAGCCGCGACCCGAAGAAACTGCAAGCCATGGCTGAACTGCTGGCCGACCCTGAATGGCCCGCGCGCGGAGGTGCCGCCCGCGCCTTGGGTGTGGTGGGTTCTGAAGCTGCGTGTCTGCTGCTTCGCTACAAGGCGCTGGTCGGCGATCCGGCGCCAGACGTCCTGACAGACTGCCTTTCCGGCCTGCTCTCAGCCGAAGGCGGTGAAGCGCTGCCCCTGGTTGGCAGGATCGCCGAATCGAAGGATCAGGAAAACCGCGAGGCTGCATTGCTGGCATTGGGCGCGAGTCGCCGTCCGGATGCCGTCGAATGGCTGAAGGCCCGGTTTGAGAACGTGGCCGACCGCGACACGAAACAGAGCATTGTGCTGGCGCTCGCCAGTTCGCGCACCACGGTCGCGATGGAATTTGTGCTGGACCTGATCCGCAACGAATCGACCCACACCGCGGTGATGGCTGTCTCGGCCATGTCGGTCTACCGCAATGATCCCCGGCTGCGTGCGGAGATCGTCAAAGCCGCGGAGAGCCGTTCCGACGGGGCTGCGGTCTTGCGGGAGGGCCGTCTTTAGGCATGGAAGAGGAAGTCCTCGGTAAAGCGTATGACGCGCATTTGATGCGGCGTTTACTGCATTACATGCGACCGTATTACCGGTCTGTATTCGGCGCGCTGCTCTGCCTGATCGCTTATTCCCTGCTCCAGGTCTGCGCCCCGCTCCTGACCCGCACCGCCATCGATCACTACATCACTTCCGCCGCGCCCGACGCGTATCAGGGACTGGTGCGGATTTCCATGCTTTACCTCGCGGTGCTGATCGGCACGTTCCTCAGCGACTTCGCGCAGACCTGGCTGATGCAGCGCACCGGCCAGTATTCCATGTTCGACCTGCGCCGCGATCTGATGTCGCACCTGCAAAAGCTGGATCTGGCGTACTACGATCAGAACCCCGTGGGACGCCTCCTGACCCGGGTAACCACCGACGTGGATGCCCTCAATGACATGTTCACCTCCGGCATCGTGACCATCGTGGGCGACCTGCTGACGCTGAGTTTCATCGTGATCGCGATGCTGCGATTAAGCGTCCCCCTCACCGCGATGATGCTCTGCGTGATGCCGCTGGTAATCCTCGCCACCGCGATGTTCCGACGCACCGTTTCGGTCAATTACAGAAAGATCCGTCTGGCTGTCGCCCGCATTAACTCTTACCTGCAGGAACACATCGTCGGCATTGTGGTGCTGCAGTTGTTCAACCGCGAACGACGCAGTGAGGCGGAGTTTGCAGAGATCAACCGCCAGCACATGGAGGCCTATAAGAACACAGTTTTGGCCTATGGCTGGTTCTATCCTGTAGTCGAGTTTCTTTCGTACCTGTCGCTGGCGGCAATCCTCACGTACGGTGGTTACACATCCCGCGCGGGCGGTCCGTCGCTGGGCGTTGTGGTCGCTTTTCTCCAGTTCGGGCTGCGGTTCTTCCGCCCCATTCAGGATCTGAGTGAGAAGTACAACATCCTGCAGGGCGCCATGGCCGCGGCGGAACGGGTATTCAAGCTGCTCGATACCCCGGCAGGAATTGTAACTCCGGCGGAACCCGTCGAATTTCCCGATGAGACAGGCCCCATTGAATTCGACCATGTGTGGTTTGCTTACCAGGGTGAAGACTGGGTGCTGCGCGATGTGAGCTTCCGCATTGCGCCTGGTGAGACGGTCGCAATCGTCGGCCATACCGGCGCGGGGAAGACGACCATCATCAGCCTGGTGCTGCGGTTTTACGATGTACAGCGCGGCGCGGTTCGAGTCGGCGGCATTGATGTAAAGGATCTCGATCCTGTCGCGCTGCGGCAGCGGTTCGGTGTGGTGTTGCAGGACCCGCACCTGTTCGCCGGAACCATCGCGGAGAACATCCGGCTGGGCACGGAGGGCATTAACGATGAACACGTGGAAACTGCGGCGGAGCAAGTGAATCTGCTGAGCTTTATCCGGTCACTACCGGAGGGGTTTCAGCAACCCGTGCATGAGCGCGGGGCATCGCTTTCCACCGGCCAAAAGCAACTGATCAGCTTCGCACGGGCTTTGGCGCACAGGCCGCGCTATCTGATCCTGGATGAAGCGACTTCCAGCGTGGACACCGACACCGAAATGCGCGTTCGCGAGGCTCTGGGCCGCATGGTGGAAGGGCGCACTGCCATCATCATCGCCCATCGGCTCTCGACCATTCAACAGGCCGACCGCATCTTCGTGATGCACAAAGCGCAGTTGCGGGAATGCGGCACCCACCAGTAATTGCTGGCCGTACGCGGGATTTATTGGCGTTTGTACGAACTGCAGTACAAGGACCAGGAAGTACGTGTCGTTGCCATAAACCAGCTGCAATAAACTGGAGGGACGTGAGCGAGTCACTTTTTCTGCCGGATCTGTTGGGAGGCATCACGCTGCAGGCGGGCGCAGGTGGTCTGCGGGAGGTGCGCTTTGGAGATCGCACGGAAGCGGATAGTCCGGGCCCGTGCGTGGTTGCAGCCGGGCAACAATTGCGCGAATACTTTGCCGGCACTCTCCACCGATTCGAGATCCCGCTCGACCTGATCGGC
>JBBQDH010000206.1:0-10678 GCA_038319515.1 Bryobacterales bacterium | reverse complement strand
CGCACAACGTGATGGGCGAGATTCGCGGCCGCGAGAAGCCGGAGGAAGTGGTAGTGCTGGGCGGGCATATCGATTCGTGGGATATCGGGCAGGGGGCGAATGACGACGGCAGCGGGATCATGGCTACGTTCCAGGCGGTGGCGCTGATTAAGAAGCTTGGCCTGAAGCCGCGCCGGACGATTCGGGTGGTTTTTTGGGTGAATGAAGAGAATGGCGGCGCGGGCGGGCGTGCGTATGGCGCGATGCTGGGCGAGGCCGTGAAGGACCATGTGGCTGCGATCGAGATGGACGGCGGCGCGGAGAAGCCTGTCGGGTTCGGGTTTGGAAGTGGCGGGGGCGGACGGGGCGGCGGGCGCGGTGCAGGGGCGGCTACTTCGTCGGCGGCGTTCAATCGGGCGGTGGAGATCGGCAAGCTGCTGGAGAGCATTGATGCGGGGAAGGTGAGCGCGGGGGGTGGTGGATCGGACATCTCGCCGCTGATGGCGGCTGGTGTGCCGGGCTTCGGGGTGCAGACGGTGGGGCTGCATTATTTCGACTGGCACCATACGAATTCGGATACGTTTGACAAGATTGTGCCTCTGGAGTTTCAGCAGAATGTGGCGTCGCTGGCGGTGCTGAGTTATGTGCTGGCGGATATGCCGGAACGCATTGGCGATATGAAGTAAGGGGCTTGTTGCGAAAGTCGGCGACAAGATCGCCGACTCCGGCATGTCTCTTTCGGAAAAGTTCTAAGCTGGAGAGATGGATGTTGCAAGGCACTGGGAGGCGATTTACGGGACGAAGCGGCCCGATCAGGTGAGTTGGTTTCGGCCGCATCTGGAGACGTCTCTGGCGCTGATTGAGCGGGCGACGCGGGGTGACCGGGGTGCGTCGGTTATTGATGTGGGGGGCGGGGCTTCCACGTTGGCAGATGATCTGGTGCAGCTTGGGTACAGGAACGTGGCGGTGCTGGATATTTCCGCGGCGGCGCTGGCGGTGGCTCGGGAGCGATTAGGGGAAGCCGCGGCTGGCGTGCAGTGGCTGCAGGCGGATGTGACCGCCTCGCTACTGCCGGCCAATTCGTTTGATGTGTGGCATGATCGCGCGGTTTTTCACTTCCTGACGACAGAGAAAGAACGGCTGGCTTACGTGCGCAATGTTACGAGGGCGGTGAAGCCTGGCGGGCATGTGATTGTGAGCACTTTCGGGCCTGAGGGTCCGACGAAGTGCAGTGGACTGGATGTGGTTCGGTACGATGCGGCGGGGCTGCACGGCGAGTTTGGTGAGCGCTTCCGGCTGATTGAGAGTTCGAAAGAACTGCACGAGACGCCGTTCGGGACGCGGCAGCAGTTTGTGTTTTGCTGCTGTCGGCTCACCACTGTCGGAATCAACGCTGCCAGCGGGCACGAATGCGAATCGTCCGGTCCAGATCGTCTTTGACTTCGAGGACTTTTAGGCGGAGATCGGGATCGAGACCTTTGCGTTCGAGGAAGGTGGCGACGGCCTGTTGCGCTTCCGACGAGGTGTGGCCGGCGACAAAGCTGGAGAGCCAGCCGTTGACGAAGAAGATTTTGCGCTGCCGTTTCACGAGGGGCAGCGCTTCGAGGGCCCGGCTGACGTAGGGGAGCGTCAGGCGCTCCTGATTCCGTGCGTTGAAGCTGCCCAGACTGGCGGTGACGAAGTCCTCCTGCACCGCGCCGTCTTTTAGATAGTCTGCGAAGTATTTCTGTTTGTTTTCGGCGGTTGCGACTCCGGCGAGGGCGGCATAGGCGGAGCGTTTTCCATCGTCAGAACGATCCTTTTCGCTTTCGGCCTGGACGAGGTTGGCCGAGCCCTGGCGGACCAGGGTGGAGATCAGATTCCAGCGGTCGCGCTGCTGTAACGGAACGCCGGGGATTGTGCTTGTGCCCGACAGCAGGTTCTGCGCTTCGGTCAGCGCGGCGGGAGTGGACGCGGCTCCGGTGAAGGCGCGGAAATAAGCGATGCGGAAGTCTTTGCTTTCCGCGTTTTTCATGCGGTCGAGCAGCAGGGCCTCCAGTTTGGTTGTGTCGGCTGCGTAGGCCCGAATTGCGACGCCGGCGCGGGCGAGGACGCTCTGGGTAATATCGAGATCGGTCTCGCCGGGCAGGTTCTTCACCGCCAGATCGACATAGGAGTTCGGGGAGAGTTCGGCCTCGCGGACCGCATCCCATAAGGCACCCCAATAGAGCGCGCGATCCAGGGGGTCGTATACAGCGCCGAGGGCATTTTGCACACCGGAGAGGCTTTTTTCATCGGGGAGGAATTTCCCATAGCCATGGTCGCCGCTGTTGGCGAAAACATACGCGGGGCAGGGCTGGCCGAGGGCGGCGGGGACCGGGGCTTTGGCTGTTCCGAAAGAGACTGGCAGAGTCTTCTCGCCGATGCGCACCTGCGAGGAGACCGGCCACAGGTGCCCCTCTTGCAGGGAATCGCGCTGGGCGATTTCAAAAGCCGATACTTTGCCGCCGGTGCAGGCCCAGTTGACGGTTACCACGGGCATGCCCCGTTGTTTCACCCAGGCGTCGGCCCAGGCGTTCAGGTCCTGTTTGGCGGCAGCGGAAAACGCGCCGATTAAATCCTGCCAGGTGGCATTTGCGTACGCATGATCTTTAAGGAAAGCCCGAACGCCGTTTCGAAAGGCCTCTTCGCCGATTTTGTAATTCATCACCTGGAGCAGGCTGGGGGCCTTCTGGTAGACGATCGGGCCGTAAGCCGATTTGGCATCGGCGAGGTTGCGCACCTGTTGATAGATGGGCGCGGTGCCCTGCGTCTCATCGATGTTGTAAGCGATGGGCTTGATGGATTCGTAGAAACGCTTCCAGACTTCAGAGGGCGATTCCATCTCGGCCAGGGTGTGGAAAGCCATGTATTGCGCGAAGCCTTCTTTGAGCCAGAGGTCATCGAACCAGCGCATGGTGACCAGGTCGCCAAACCACTGGTGGGCGAGTTCATGCAGCACGGTGACGGAGCGCCGCTGATGATCGCTCTTGTTGGGCGCGGCGCGGAAGAGCATGGCGTCTTCGCGGAGGAAAGTTGCTCCGGCGTGCTCCATGCCCCCGTAGGGAAAGCCCGGCAGCAGCACCTGATCGTATTTGGGGAAGGGAAACGGCTGGGCGAAGAAAGCCGACATTTTCGCCATGGCGGTTTTGGTGTAGGTGGAGATTTCCGGCCATTCTTCTTTGGCGCGCGCCAACATGGATTTGCGCACAAAGAGGCGCATGGGGACGGGGCCACCGGTGTCGGTCAACTGTTCAAACGGGCCGGCCGCGAAGGCGAACAGGTAGGTGCTGATGGGGCGGGTTTCGGGGAAGCGGAAGACGCCTGGGGAGACAGCTTCTTCGCGGGTATTCGAGATGACGGTCCAGTTGGCGGGCACTGTCGCTTCAAGAGTGAAGCGCGCTTTGAGGTCCGGCTGATCGAAGCAGGGGAAGGCCATGCTTGCGTCCATGGGGACGAAGAGGGTGTAGATGTATTCGTTCGAGTCAAGGGGGTCGGAAATACGGGTGATGGCGCGGTTGGCGGCGGCGATGGGGGATTCGAAGTCGAGGTCGATCCGGTTTACTCCGGTGTGTAGAGAGGCGACCGGAATGACGAGATGCCCGTTTATTGACTTGGCTGTGGTGGTGGCACCGTTGACTCGGACGGCGGATATGGAACCATCGCGAAAGTCGAGGACGAGGTCGGCGGGCGACGCCAGTTGGAACTCTGACGCCAGTTGGAACTCCACTGTCTCATGCCCAGCCATGGTGTTGGAGTGCTGGACGAGTTTGACGGAGAGGCTATAGCGAACGTCAGAAATGGACTTTGCCCTGCTGCGGGCCAGCGTTTCTGAAACACCGGCGTCGGGGGATTGGGCGAGCGCTGCCGCAAGGGGGAGGAGGGCCAGGAAGGATCGCATGAAATCAGTATGCGCCCCGGTTCCTGGCCACCTGAAAAACTATGCCATTGCGGGTTCGGCGACTGATTCCAGTTCGGTGATCCGCTTCGCGAGCATGGCTTCCAGACTGACAAGCGCCTTGCTGAAGCCTGAAATGCCTTCGGCCAGCTTGTCGGTCGCCATGCGGTCCGCGGCATGCATGGTGTCGAAAGTTTTGCGGTCCATCTTGATTTTAGTGATGTCCATGGAGGCGGCGTTGGCAGGGTCGAGCTTGCGGGGCAGCTCTGCAACGGTGGAATCGAGCTGGGCGAGCAAAGCGGGAGAAATGGTGAGCAAATCGCAGCCGGCGAGTTCGGTGATCTCGCCGACGTTGCGGAAGCTTGCGCCCATCACTTCAGTCTTGTAGCCGAACTTTTTGTAGTAGTTGTAGACGGCCTGGACGGAGAGAACGCCGGGATCTTCGGCGGCGGCGTAGTCGATGCCGGTATCTTTCTTGTACCAGTCGAGAATGCGACCGACAAATGGGGAGATGAGCGTGATGCCGGCTTCGGCGCAGGCGATAGCCTGGTGGAGGCCGAACAGCAGCGTCAGGTTGCAGTGGATGCCTTCCTTTTCGAGGATCTCGCCGGCCCGGATGCCTTCCCAGGTGGAGGCGATCTTGATCAGGACGCGGTCGCGGCCAATGCCGGCGGCTTCGTATTGGGCGATGATGGAGCGGCCCTTGGCTACGGAAGCTTCGGTATCGAAGGAAAGGCGCGCGTCTACTTCAGTGGAGACACGCTTCGGGACGATCTTCAGGATGCGTTTGCCGAACTCGACGGCCAGGCGTTCGAAGGCGAGGTTTGCGACCTGTTCAGGGGAAGCGGCGTCGCCCAGTTCTTTGCGGGCGGCCAGCAGCGTCTCATCGACAATGGGGGCGTACTTCGGCATCTCGGCCGCCGCGGTGATCAGCGAGGGGTTAGTCGTCGCATCACGCGGCGTGAATTTCTCAATTGCTTCGATGTCACCTGTGTCGGCCACGACTACGGTCATCTCGCGAAGTTGTTCCAGAAGTGTTCTTGACATTTGATTTGCCTCTCATTGAGGATAACGCCATTCGGGTGGGCGTGCCGGACAGAGATCAGAGAGAATAGAGGAGATGTTCGTTTCAAAGGTGCCTTTTCGCCCCAGTGCCGCATTTATCCTGCTGTTCGCAGGTACCGTGAGCTTTGCCCAGCAGAGGCCGGAGGACAAGCTATTTCAGGAAGGGGTGCTGCGGCTGAAGGACTCGAAGTTTCCTGAGGCGGAAGCGGCATTTCGAAAAGTTGCGGAGTTGGAGCCGGCGGGTCTCCGGGGCAGTCTGGGGGTCGCACAGGTTTTCTTCGCGCAGAAGCAGCCGGATCAGGCAGTGCGGTTCCTGCAGGCGGCGCTTGCTGCCAATCCCGGGCGGCTGGACCTTTTGGTGGCTTTAGGGGACTCAGCGGTTCGGGCCGGGCAGCTTGACCTGGCACTGGCGGAGTACCGGTTGGCACTGACTGGCGCTTCATCGGCGGCGAGCGAGGATTTGTATGTGCCGCGAGGCGCGGCAGGGGGAACGATTGTTGGCCGTCCGGCGGATCCTCTGGCGGAGTCGCTGAATGTTCTGGCTGGTCGGGATGCCACCCCAAAGGGTCTGGCCGGAATCCATCTTCGTCTTGCAGAGACCTATCGGCTGCGGAATGACCATATCGGGGCTGTTGAGGAATGGGCTAAACTCTCGGCGTCGATGCCGAAAACGGGCTGGATCCTGACCAATCTGGGGATGGAAATGGAAGCTGCGGGGAAGCGCGAAGAGGCGTTGAAGGTTTATCGTGAGGTTCTGGCGGTTGATCCATCGAACGCGGTGGTGCTGAACAACGTGGCTTTCATGATTACGGAGAGACCTGGCGGGGATCTGTTTGAGGCGCTTCGCCTGGCACGACGGGCCAGGATGCTGGTGCCGGGTTCGGCGGACATTATGGATACCGAGGGCTGGGTTTCGCTGAAGCAGGGCTACGTGGATGATGCGATTGGCACGTTTCTGCGGGTTGTCAGCATGCAGCCGGTGAATCCGGCCTTCCGCAAGCATTTGGCAGCCGCGATCACGCAACGGGGACTGCATTCCCCTGCCGTGGATGCTTTGGTGAAGGTACTCAACTCCCCTCCCATCGCGGGAGATGAGGAAGAGGTGCGGAATCTGCTGCGGAACCTGGCGACGGAGCAAACGATCCGGTAAGGGCTTATCACGCCCCACAACCCCGCCACCTGGCCGTGATAACCTTGGAACTTGTCGTACCCGATATGTCCGCTCGCGTGAGCGAAGCTTTCGTTCTGCAAACCTGGCCGTTTAAAGAAGGTGACGTGATCGTCAGCTTCCTGACACGAGACCTGGGTAAGCTGCGCGGCGTCGCAAAACGCGCCAGACGGCCGAAAAGCGGCTTTGGGTCCGGCCTCGAACGGCTTTCGCACATACAGATGTCTTACTTCCAGCGAGAGAATCGCGAATTGGTCAACGTCGATTCCTGTGAGCTCCTCTCGAGCCAATTCTCCCTGATTTCCGACTTCAGCGCCTCCTGCGCGCTCGACTTTTTTGCCGAAGTCACCGAACAGATCCTCCCACCCGCCGAACCCGCCGAAAAATACTTCCGCCTGCTCACCTCCGTCCTCGACCACATGCACTCCGGGCAATCCGGCTCAGTCTGGCAGGCCGTCACCTACTTTAGCTTCTGGACCGTCCGCCTCGCCGGACTCCTGCCCGAACTCCACGCCTGCCTCGATTGCGGCGACTGGCTGGAAGACCCGGAAAATCCCCAGCGCGCTTATTTCGCACGCTTCCGCGCCGGTTTTTACTGCCAGACCTGCCGGCGCGCGCTGGACCTGAGGAATTCCTGGGAAATCACCCCCGAATCCCGGGCGCTTGCGAATGAAATGCTGCGTTCGCCCATCACCGGCCTGAGCGACCGCCCGTGGTCCCAGACCGTTGCCGCCGACCTGCGCCGCTTCCTCGGCCAGCAAATTGAATCTCATATCGAACGGAAACTGATCACATTTCCCGTTCTCGAAGCCGTCGCATAATCACCCATGTCACAAAAAGTCCCAACGTTTCAGGAGAACGTCATCCGCCTCAAGCAGTATTGGGGCGAGCGCGGCTGCATCGTGCAGGAGCCTTACGATGTTGAAGTCGGCGCCGGCACGTCCTGCCCGGAAACCTTTCTCCGCGCCCTCGGGCCGAACCCTTACCGCACCTGCTACGTGCAACCCAGTCGCCGCCCCGCCGATGGCCGCTATGGCGATAATCCGAACCGCCTCTACAAACACATGCAGTTGCAGGTGATCCTGAAGCCTACACCGGCGGACGTCATCGAGCAGTACATGGGCAGCCTTGAAGCCATCGGTATCGACCTGCGCAAGCACGATCTGAAGCTGGAAGAAGACAACTGGGAGAACCCCTCGCTGGGTGCCTGGGGCGTTGGCTGGCAGGTGATGCTCGACGGCATGGAGATCACCCAGTTCACCTATTTCCAGCAGGTGGGCGGTATCGATCTGGAGCTGGTCCCGGCGGAAATCACCTATGGGCTGGAACGCCTGACCGCGTTCCTGCAGGGCGTGGATTCGGTTTACGACATTGAATGGACCACCGGGGTGAAGTACCGCGACGTTCGCTATACCGACGAATTGCAGTACTCCGTCTACAACTTCGAAACCGCCCACGTACCGACGCTTTGGAAGCTTTTCGAGATCCATGAGGGCGAAGCGCGCCGTCTGCTCGATCTGTGTAAGGCAACCGAGGACCCGTTTGAGAAACACCGGTTCCCTGTGCTGCCCACTTACGATCACGTGCTGAAATGCAGCAATCTTTTTAATACGCTCGATGCCCGCGGCGCGATCAGCGTCACGGAGCGCGCCGGGATGATCGGTCGCATCCGTAAACTCGCAGTAGGTGTTGCTGAGGCCTGGGTTTCCCAACAGAACCCCGTACAGGAGGCCGCGTGAACCTGCTTCTTGAAATCGGCTGCGAAGAAATTCCGGACTGGATGCTGGCTGGCGCCCTCGAATATCTGGGTGCTTCCATTCAGGCGCTGAAGCTGGGCGATGCCGTAATTCAGACAGACGCCACCCCGCGCCGCCTGGTAGTGCGCGCGGAGGGTTTGGTGGAACGGGAGCCGGACACTGAAGAACGTGTCTGGGGACCCGGCAAAACGGCTCCGCTGCCGGCTGTGGAAGGCTTCGCCCGCAAGCAGGGGCTGACGCTCGACAAGCTCGAAATCCTCTCGGATGGCAAGCACGAGAAATATAGCTACGTGCGGCGGATCGCCGGCCGCGCCGCGCTCGATATTCTGTCGCAGGAACTGCCGCAGATCATCCTGAAGACCCCTTTCCCGAAGACCATGTACTGGCCGGGTAAAGGCGGGTCTCGCTTCATCCGCCCCATCCGGTGGATCGTGGCCGTTTTATCCGGAGAGCTCGGTGAAACCGTGATCCCGTTCGAAATCGCGGGCGTCAGCACGGGCAATGAATCGAGCGGCCACCGTAAGCTGGGGGCAGCACGTTTTCCTGTTACTTTCGAGACCTACGAACAGCGCCTGCGCGACAACTTCGTGATCCTGTCAGCCGACGAGCGCCGTAAACGCATCCGCGCCGTACCCACCAAATACAAGTGCGATAACGATCTGCTGAATACGCTGGTCAATCTCACCGAATGGCCCACGCCGATTACCGGCGGTTTCGACACCGAATTCCTGACGCTGCCGAAAGAAGTCCTCATCACCGTGATGCGCTTCCACCAGAAGTACTTCTCGGTAGTAACGCCGGATGGCAACCTGGCACCGCTCTTCGTTGCGGTGACCAATACGGACGGAGACCCGGAAGGGCTCATCCGGCACGGCAATGAACGCGTGCTCCGGGCCCGCTTCAACGATGCCCGTTTCTTCTGGGATGCCGACCAGCGCCGCAAGCTTTCTGAGCGCGTGCAGGATCTGGCCAATGTCACGTTCCAGGCCAGGCTCGGCACGTACCTGGAAAAAACCGAGCGCGTCACAGAACTGGTTCTGACTCTCCAGGAATACGCCAATAAGCCCGGTCAGGCCGTTAGCGAAAAGGATATCAGGGACGCCAAAATCCGTTACGCCTTTAGCCCGGATTCTGAGGAATTTCACTCTGTCCGCGCCGCCCGGCTGGCCAAGACAGATCTCACCACGGAACTCGTCAAGGAATTCACGGAACTGCAGGGCGTGATCGGCGGGCTTTACGCTCGTGCTCAGGGCGAGCCCGAAGGTGTTGCTGCGGCTATCTATGAGCACTATAAGCCGGTCAGCATGGAAGATTCCATTCCTGCTACGCGGGCCGGTCAGTTACTCGCCATCGCGGATAAGCTGGACACATTGCAGGGCTGTTTCCGGGTGGGCATCGTTCCCACCGGTTCGAAAGATCCGCTGGCACTGCGTCGCGCAGGGCAGGGAATTGTGAAGATCCTGGTGGAAGGCAAACTGCGGCTCCCGATCCGCACGCTGCTGGGCGCCGACGCGCAGCTGCAGGAATTCTTTCTCGACCGGGTCCGCAACTATTTCCGGGAAATTCGCGGCTTCGGGTATGACGAAGTGAACGCGGTGCTGGCGTCTGTTTGGGACGATCTGGTGGATCTGGAAGAGAGACTGGTCGCGATCCGCGAAATTCGCCCCACGGAGAATTTCGAACCCGTGGCCGCTGCGTTCAAGCGCATTAAAAATATTCTGCGCCAGAGCGAAGTGACGCCTTCACCGTCCATTGAGGAATCGCTGCTGGAACCGGGCGCGGAATCCAATCTCTACGGCTCTTTCGTCGCCAGCCGTGTCGCTGTCCGGCAAAGTCGTGCCGGGTACCCCGCGAAGCTTGCGGCAATCGCGTCGCTTCGCCCCGAGATTGACCTCTTTTTTGACAAAGTTCTGGTAAACGCGCCTGACCCGGCCGTTCGCCAAAATCGGCTCACGCTGCTCCACACCATGCTGGCCGAGTTTTCCACCATCGCGGATTTTTCCGAAATAGTTCCATCATCATCAACAAGCGCACAGGCCGAAGGGTCCGTTGTGCGTGAACAGAAAAAAGACCAGGAGATTCAATGAGCAAAAACGTATTTTTCTTCGGCGGCGGCACAGCTGACGGCGACGGCAAGATGAAAGATGTGCTCGGCGGCAAGGGCGCCGGGCTCGCTGATATGTGCCGCGCCGGCCTCCCCGTGCCGGCAGGCTTCACCATCGCAACCGGCGTCTGTACTGACTACTTCCAGGCCGGCAACAAGATTCCCGATTCCGTCCAGACCGAAGTTGGTAAGGCGCTTGTGAAGCTCGAAAAGGAAATGGGCCAGAAGCTCGGCGACGCAAAGAACCCGATGCTGCTCAGCGTTCGCTCCGGCGCACGGTTCTCCATGCCTGGCATGATGAATACCATTCTCAACCTGGGCCTGAACGACGTCACCACCGCCGGCCTTGCGGCCCGCAGCGGGAATGAGCGTTTTGCGTACGACTGCTATCGCCGCTTCATCCAGATGTTCGGCGAAGTCGCACTCGAAATCCACATGGAGAAGTTCAACCATATCTTCGATGCCCGCAAAGCAAAGATCAAGGCGAAGACTGACACGGATCTGACTGCCGCCGATCTTAAGGCGATCATCGCGGACTACAAGAAACTGGTCCTGAAAGAAACAAAGAAGCCCGTCCCGGAAGACCCGCGCGAACAGCTCACCCTTTCCGTCGGCGCGGTGTTTGGTTCCTGGTGGAACGCCAAAGCGGCCTATTACCGCAAAATGGAAAAAATTCCCGATGAAATCGG
>JBBQDH010000205.1:0-10712 GCA_038319515.1 Bryobacterales bacterium | reverse complement strand
TCGATCTCGGTCTTGATGACGTGCTGAACCCGGAAGGAAAGATCTGACATGGTGATCTTTTCCTTCACCCGATAGTTCATTCCGTAGATGGCCTGGTAGTGGTAGCCCGAGAAATGGATCACCGCCTCGCGCAGCGTTTTGCTGGGGATAGTGCCGGTATTGACGGAGGCGCCGCCAATCACTTCGCGTTTTTCAATCAGCACAACGCGCTTGCCGGACTTGGAGGCCTGAATGGCGGCACGCTGGCCTGCGGGGCCAGAGCCGATGACGATGAGGTCAAATTGTTGCATTTTGCGAACTAGCCCATTCTCCTACACAGGATATATCGGCTGGATGACAAAAAGTTTATAGAGTGCATAAACGGCGGGTTTCATTCGTTCACCGGGCCGGCGGATTCGAGCAGGCTCTCCAGTTCCGGCAGCGCCGCCACATCCTTTTCCCGACCCGCCGCACGTTTCGACAGAATCAGGCCCGGAAGATCCAGCGTGGCGATCCGGCGCCCGAACGCTTCGACCAGAATGGCGTGATTCACCACGCCGTCAAAATTTCCAAGGCCGGCCACTTCAGCGAGCAAATCGATCTCGCCAACATCCGTTTGGAGCGTGAGGACAGACGCATCACGGAGAGTCGCCTCGTCCCAGATAAATGGCAGACCCGCCGGGAAACCTCGCGGTCTGGGATGGAAGGCTTCAAGGGCACGGACGAGACGAGACAGATTGTGGGAACTTCGCGAATAGCAGATGTCGAGATCATAGGTAACCCGGGCACTGCCGTGGAAAGTGGCGGATACTCCGCCAATGACCACGAACTCAACCTCCGCGTCCGCCAGTGCCTGAATTGCTTTACCGAACTGCATCAGCAGCGTCGGCGCGCGATGCCTCGAATGCTTTCGAGGGCTGTTGAGGCGTCTTCGAGCTTAGCGGCGCGCTCCGCCGGCGTCAATCTCAGCTGTTCAACAAGCAGAGTCAGGTCAACGCCGTGCAGCGCGGCGGCCTCACTTAGGCTGCCCTTTGCAGGGCGCAGCAATGCAGATTCGGCCCGGGCCAGTTGGGAGGCTGTCAGCGGATCGAGTGTCCTCACGATTCAAGTCTACCTTCGCGCTACCAGTTTGTGATAGACCCATCCGGACGGAAATAGGTCTGGGCCCTGTTGGTGTCGTACCTCGTCACCTCCAGAATCTGCGTGAGCTTCGACATATCAAGTTCCACGCCCAACCCCGGCCGCTCGTTCGGATACAGCTTACCCTCCTTAAAATCCAGACAAACGGGAAGGTGCGGCAGTTGCCGGCCTGCAAAACCGTACTCCATCAGCAGCGGACCCGAGAATGTCCCCAGCGAATTGACCAGCGCGGCGGTCGCGATGGGGCCCGTGAAGTGGGGAATAATGCCCACAAAGTGCGTTTCGCAGATTGCCGCGATCTTCATCATCTCGGTAATTCCGCCCACGTTCGGCAGAGTAGCGCGGACGTAGTCGATGTCGTGGTTTTCCACCAGCCGGTTGAAATCCCAGCGCCCGCCCCATTCTTCGCCTGCGGCGATGGGGACTTTGACCATCTTGCGGAGTTTCGGCAGATCGTCATTGAAAGCCTCTGCGCGGACCGGATCTTCCACGAATAGCGGCGCCAGGGATTCGATCAGGTCGCAGCCGCGAACCGCGTCGATCAGGTCAAAACGCTGGTGGAAGTCAACGCACCAGTCGCCGTTTTTCCCCACGCCTTCGCGGGCCTCCGCACATTCCTTGTGCAGCTGCAGCACCTTCTCGCGCGTGTTGTAGGTGGTGTTGGCCGGGGTATCAGCAGCGCCCATGCGGAAGGCGCGGAAGCCTGCTGCCACCGTCAGCGCGGCGCGCTCTTTAATGCCCATGCCGGGCTGGATGCCGGGGACCGCGCCGCCCGTGTTGTAGCACTCGCAGAAGTTGCGCGTCATGCCGCCCAGAATCTGGTGCACAGGAAGTTTCAATACCTTGCCCCGGATGTCCCACAGCGCCAAATCAAGGGCGCCCAGTGCATCCTGCTTTTCCCGGCCGGGCGGGTAGAAGAACGATCGTGACATGTCCTGCCACAGGCGCTCAATATGCTGAGGATCCTGACCGATCAGGCGCCCGGCGCATTGTCGCAGCGTATCGGGAAAGCCGCCTTCTCCAATGCCGGTAATTCCCGCGTCAGTCTCGATGGTGACGACGGTATCCGCCTGATTGAAGAGCGGATTCGGGTTCGGGGGAGCATAGGCCCGAACCCGCGTGATCTTCATTTTCGGCAGCGCGGCCTGTACAAGAGGCAGACCCGCGAAGGCTGAGGCCCCTGCAGCTGCGGCGGATTTCAGAAACAGTCTTCGGTTCATCAGATTTCCTTAAACAGCCCGCGAATCGCGCGGCGCCGGAGCTTGACGTATTCGGGGTTGCAGAGAGCGTGTGTGGTGTGGCCCGCAGACGTGAAGACCACCCGACCGTTCCCCTGGTCATAGGCCCCGCCCCGCACCTCACGCCAGATCTTCGAAGTGAGCGGGACGTGGCTGTTGTCATGCAAAGAACAGAAGCCGCCGCCATTGTTGACGAAGTGGGCGTCCGGGCTGAGGTAGCGCTGTGGCCGGATCATTCCATCGCGCAGCCAACGGCCCGGTTGGTTGCGGATTAGCCGTAAGGCAGGCAGGTGAGTCGTCCCGCTGCCGTGTATGCACTGGATGAATACCTGCGTGTTCATGGCGCACTCCTCTTGCCGGTGACCTTTACATTTCGGGCCAGACCGGAAGACTCGTTGATGGTCGCCTCCATCTGGTCGGCGCTGAAGTGCAGTGCCGCCGTGTAGTGGTTGATGTTCGAAATGAAGTTCAGGTCGAGCAAAAAGTCCGTGTCGGAAGTCCAGCGGCCGGCGGCTCCGGCGAGCAGGCCCAGCGGACCATGCGGGCCCAGACGATACACACCATCCAGACCGACCGGGAACGCGAGCTTCACGCCCAGATAGGTCACGTTCAACTGCGCTTCCTGGTCACCATGGAAAGTGAACTGCAGCGCATCAAGGCGCGACGGGTTACGAGGGAATTCGTACTGAATGCCGGAGATGTTGCGAGCCATGGCGGGCAGCGTACCGCCAGGAGTGGACGCGGGCGCTTTGGCAGCGGCGGCGACCTTTGCCTGGAGATCGCGCAGTCCCTCAGGATTCTCCGGAAGCGCCTGATCCGACCGGATGGCCTTCACGATCACCGGGCCGACTTCGTTGGCCGGATAGCCACCCCCTGTGATCACAACGATCATGTCCTTTTCGGCCCAGACCATCACACGCTGCCCGCCGCGACCATTGCCGCCGAACTCCTCAATTCCCGCGACGTTGGCAAGCCACCACCCCATGCCATAGCCGGAGAAAGCGCCCCGACCGGGATCGGCACGTTTCGTAATGGAGTTCCGGATCCACTCGGATGAGATGACCTGCTTACCTTCCCAGAGGCCGCCGTGCAGGTACAGGTACCCGATCTTCGCGAAGTCGCGCGGGTAGAAATGGCTGTCGCCCCAGCCTCGCGTCACACCCTGTGCGTCCGGTGGCCAGGCGACATCTTTAATACCAAGGGGCTTGAAAAGATTCTTACGGGCGAATTCGAATTCGGGTTCTTTCACCACGCTGCCGATAATGCCGGAAAGGATGTGATAGCCCGGGCTGCAGTAGCCGAATTTCGTGCCGGGATCGTACTTCATTGGCAGGTTCAGCGCGAAAGGCAGCCACTCTGCACTGCGTCGCATTTGCTCCAGCTCCTGTTCGCCGGGAAGGAAGCCGCAATCGAGGCCGGACTGCATCGAGAGCAGGTCCGCTACGGTGATCTTTTGTTTTTGGGGATCAGCGGCAATTTTGGGGAAGAACGACAGCATGGTCTGGTCGGTTTTCAGCAGACCTTTATCGACAACAATGCCCGTGATGGCGGCGGTGATGCTCTTCGAAATAGACGCCACATCGTGCGGAGAGTTGGCATTGTAGGGGTAGAAGTACGAATCGAGAACAACATTGCCGTGGCGGATAACCGTGACGCTGTGCACATTGAGGTGCTTTTGAACGATGCCGGCAACCATGCCCGCCAGAGTGGCGGAGTCGAGGCCCTGCGCTTCAGGCGTGGATTCGCGCCATGCGCTGGTGGGATAGTAAGCGGGCGGCGCCGCGGGAAGTTGGATGGCGGCCATGGTCAGAAGGACAAGCAGGGGGCGGTGCATTCGGGATCAAGAATATCAGAACCTGCCGGATATGGGTAAGCTGGGGGTTGGGATTCATTGCCTACATCGGGCCGGGCGCGGGGTTCGCATTCCTGGGGTCGTTCCTGACGCTGTTGCTCGGGGTGCTGGCGGGAATTGCGTCACTCCTCGTTTGGCCTTTCCGATGGCTTTTCCGGCGTCGGGCGGGCTCCGTAAAGAAGGCAATTTTTCTCGGCTTCGACGGTCTGGATCCCCGTGTGACGGAACGGCTGATGGCGGAGGGGCGCCTGCCACATTTCTCAAAGCTGCGGCAGACGGGCGGCTATCGGCGGTTGCGGACCACATTTCCCGCACTATCCCCCGTCGCGTGGTCCACATTTGCGACCGGCGTCAACCCGGCGAAGCATAATATCTTCGATTTTCTGAACCGGGATTTGCGTACCTACGCGCCGGAGTTGTCGTCGGCAAAAGTGACCCGGGCGGGCGTGGAGATGCGACGGAAGAGTGAGCCGTTCTGGAAGATTCTGGGGCGCAACGGCGTCAGCAGCACTGTGCTGCGCGTGCCAATTACCTTCCCGCCGGAGGAGTTCAACGGGCGACTGCTTTCGGCTATGTGCACGCCGGATTTGCAGGGCACACAGGGAACTTTCTCGCAGTTCATTGAGCCGCACGGCGAACTGAAGGGGCCCGCGGGGGAAGCAATTCCGTTTGCTGTTGCGGATGGTCTGCTTTCGATCCAGGGGCAACATCTTGCTCTGCGGCCCGGCGAGTACACCGCATGGATACGCCTGCGCTTTGCTTCGGCGCGGGGCATTGTGCGGTTTCTGCTGATGGCGGATGCACCGGAGTTTTCGCTCTACGCGACGCCGGTGCAGATTGACCCGGAGAGTCCCGCGATGCCCATCAGTCATCCGCCGTTCTATGCGATGTACCTGGCGAAGCTGCTGGGCACGTTCTCCACGCTGGGAATGGCCGAGGATACGTGGGCGCTGAATGAAGGTGTGATCGATCAGGCGGCGTTTCTGCAACAGGCACGGGACATCCAGGGCGAGCGGGAGGCAATGTTTTTCAGTGCTCTCCAACATACGCGCCGGGGCGTGCTGGCGTGCGTGTTCGATACCACGGACCGTGTGCAGCATATGTGCTTCGGCCAGGCCGATGTGATTGATGCGCTGTATCAGGACATGGATCGGATCCTCGGGCGCACCATGGAATCCGTGGACGCGGGTACGGCCTTGTTTGTGCTGTCCGATCATGGCTTCTGCGCGTTCCGGCGCGGCGTGAATCTAAACGCGTGGCTGCGGCATGAGGGGTATCTGACGCTGCTCGACGGGGCCGCAGAATCCGGAGATTACTTCGAGGGCATTGACTGGGCGCGGACGCGGGCCTATACATTCGGCCTGAGCGGCGTGTATCTGAATCTGCGCGGGCGTGAAGCGCAGGGTTGTGTGGAAGCGGATGCAGCCGCGTCGCTGCGCGCGGAACTGGCGGCCAGGCTGACCGGATTGCGGGATGGCGAGGCAGTGGCGATTCAGGCGGCTTACCCCGCGACGGAGATCTACTCAGGGCCCTATCTGGGGGCCGCGCCGGATCTGGTGATCGGGTATGCGGAGGGCTATCGTGCCTCCTGGGGCGCGGCTGTCGGGCGGACGACCACAGCGGTTTTCGAAGACAACGGGAAGGCGTGGTGCGGTGATCATTGCGTGGATCCGGCTCTCGTGCCCGGCGTTCTGTTTTCAAATCTGAAATTAGCTGCCCATGACCCGGGAATTGAGGATATGGCGGCAACGGCGCTGGGCTTATTTGGCGTCGCGGTACCGGCCTGGATGGAAGGGCGCTCCGTTGTCTAGAGTCGCCATCGTTATCGCGCTGCTGTTGGCACTGCTGTTCACAGCGTGCGGCGGGCCCCATCGTCAGGTGATCGTGATCGGGGTGGACGGCATGGACCCTGGGTTTGTGGAACGGCACTGGGCGGAACTTCCCAATCTGGACGCAATGCGGCACAGCGGAAGCTTTCAGCGGCTGGCCACCACTTCTCCACCCCAGAGTCCGGTCGCGTGGTCCACATTCATTACCGGCCTCGATCCAGGCGAGCATGGGATTTTCGATTTTGTCCATCGCGACGCCGCGACAAGAGAGCTGTTTCTTTCCACGGATCGAACGGTGGAAGGGCGGCTCGCGTTGTCAATCGGGGCATGGCGGTTGCCGCTTTCGGGATCACATGTGGAGTCGCTTCGCAAGGGGAAGGCGTTCTGGCAGACGCTTGCGGAACGTGGGGTCCCGGTGACGGTGGTGCGGATGCCGACGAACTATCCGCCCTTGCCTTTCGGGAAAGAACTGGCGGGGATGGGGACCCCGGATTTGCGGGGCACTCAGGGAACTTTCCAGTTCTACACAGATGCGGCGGGAGAAGACTTGCGGGCGGTGTCGGGCGGCCTGATCCGGAAGGTCGCACTGGTGGGCAACCATGCGGCGCTGCGGCTGGAGGGCCCTCCGAACCCGCTGCGGGCAGACCGGGCTTATGCGGCGGTGTCGATGGACGTGGACGTGGATCCGGAGCGGGCGGTGGCCCGGTTTGCGGTCGGTAATGAGGTGGCGGTGCTGCAGCAGGGCGAGTGGTCCGGCTGGCTGCCTGTGGAGTTCCCGCTGGCGCCTTACCTGGCTTCCGTGCGGGGAATGGTGCGGGTCTATGCAAAGCAGTTGAAGCCCGGATTTGCGGTGTACATTTCACCAGTGAATGTGGACCCCCTGGCACCTGCGTTGCCGTTGTCTGAGCCTGCTGCATTCGCGCGGCGCCTCGGCCGGTTCTACACCCAGGGGATTGGCGAAGATACGGCTGCGTTGCGGAATGGTGTATTCACTCTGCCGGAATTTCTGAAGCAAAGCCGGATGGTTTTACAGGGCGAGCAGATGCTGCTGCGGGCGGCACTGGATGAATATCGCGACGGGTTTCTCTTCTTCTATTTTTCCGCCGTGGACCAGAATTCGCACGTGTTGTGGGGCCGGGATGACACAGAGCTGCTGAAGTTCTATCAGGCCGTGGATGCGTCCGTCGGGGAAGTACGCCGGCGCCTGCCAGGGGCGGATCTGATGGTAATGAGTGACCACGGGTTTACAACGTTTGGTCGCGCCGTGAATCTGAATGCGTGGTTTGCCGCACAGGGCTTGATTTCGGGCGATCACCGCAAGGCCTGGGCCGCCGGACTGAATGCCGTGTATCTGGATGGCGCGGATCGAAATGATGTGAAAGCGCGGTTGCTTGCCATGCGCGATGACGGGCGTGTGGTGGTGCGGCGCGTGGATGAGGTGCATGCGACACCAGCGAATCGCAGCGTTGCACCGGATCTGGTGGTCGGGTATGCGCCGGGGTATCGTGCGTCCTGGGCGACGGGTCTGGGGGAGATGGCGGGCGTGGTGTTTGAGGACAATTCAGACGCCTGGATCGCAGACCATTGCGTGGATGCCGATGCGGTGCCGGGTGTGTTATTTCTGAGCAGCAGATGGCAGGTAAATGAAGCATCACTCAAGGCGTTGAGCAGGGCGATATTGGGGATGTATTGAATATGTTTTCGCGGGACTCAGTAAAGATCGGAAAGGCCCTGCTGGAAAGGGCGCGGGCGAGTGCGGCCGCTGCGGGCTATAGCTCCGTGGAGGAATTTGTGGCGCACTGCGTGGAGAAAGAGCTCGCGGGCATTGAAGAGGCAGAAGCCAGGGACGCGGTCGTGAAACAGTTGAAAGGTTTGGGATATCTGGAGTGAATTTCCTGGCGCTGGTGGTCGTGAGTTTGACCTACGGGTGGCTGGCGGGTTCGGTTTTTCGACACGTCGATTCGCGCGCCACGGTCAACCGCATTGTGGCCCACTTGCTAAGCTTTCGCTTGTTTATTGATGAGCCCCGGCTGGTGCTGCGGGCGCAGGCCGAACTGATACGGGAAAACCTGCGATTGTTGCGGCTGATCGCGCTGCCCTGTCTGTTGATGGCGCTCTTGTTTGGTGGTGTGGCGTGGTACTTCGGTAAGGGCCCGATTCCAGCGGGACAGGTGCTTGTGGCCAGCCTCCCCGCGGATTCGGCGCTGCCTGCGGGGTTGGTGGCAGAAACCCCTGGAGTGCACATAGCGCGCCTTGGACGCGTATATTGGCGTGTGCGCACCACTAAACCTTTGGACAGCGGCGTTGAGGCTACCTATCCCACGGCACGATTTATCGGTATGCCCTGGTGGGTTTGGTTTTTCGGATTATCCTGTTTGGGCGGCCTGATCCCAATCAGGCTAATCCCAATCACCCCACGGGCTCGGGTGATTCCCTAACGGCACATTGACCTCTGCATAGTGCCCGACGCCGGCTCTCGCGACATACTCCGCAGCAGGCAGGAATTCGTCTTTACGTTGTTTCAAATGCGCGCTCAGACTGGTTTCGAGCTTCGCCTGCAGTTGCCTTGCACCCGGCTTCCCGATCAGGTTTTGCTTCTGGAACGGATCCGTCTGATTGTCGTAAAGCAGCCAGGGGCCATTCACATTCCGCACGTAGGTGTAGCGTTCCGTGCGAATACCGCGATACGCCGCAAAGCCGTGGCGACGGGCTTCGGTGATAGGGACAGGCAGGCTGAGAAGCGCGGCAGCGCGGGGGTCCGGACGGCGCTTACCTGTCATGACCGGCGCGAGGTTCGTGCCCTCCACCGAATCCGGAATTGGCAACCCTGCAAGGCCCAGCAGAGTGGGGAAGATATCCGGCGAATTCAACGGCATTTTGATCCGCTGCGGTTTCGGGAGCAGCCGCGGGTAGCGGACCAGGAACGGCACCCGGATCGACTCGTCCCACGGGTAAAGCTTCGTGGTGAGGCCCTGGGAGAGCATCATGTCGCCGTGGTCTGACGTGAAGACCACGATGGTATCGTCGGCGATTTTATTGCGGTCGAGAGCCTTCAGCAGGCGATCAAAACACTCATCGACAGCAGCCATGTGCGCGTAGTAGCCGCGATGGGCCTTGATGGATTCTTCCTTCTTGTCTTCCGGCACATTAGGCCGCAACTGAATTTTACGGTCGCGGTAGAGCGCCTGATATTTTTCGGGCGCAGTGTGGAGGGGGAAGTGGGGCGGTCCGAGAGAGAGCACAAGGCAGAAGGGATCGGCGGCGGCAGCCTGCTTATCAATGAACGCACAGGCGTCGTCAGTCTGCGCAAACGCGTCGTAACCGGGCCAGTACTTAGGAGTCTGATCATTCCCTTCGTAGTAAAGAGATTTGTTGTACTCATGAGTGCACTCGCACGCTTTCCAGTATTCGAAACCGAAGCGTTTTTCGGGCGGAATGTAAGCAAGCCGTCGCCCGTATTTGCCATCGGGACTGCCGTAGACGTGCCACTTGCCGATGAAGCCGGTGCGATAGCCCGCGCGGGCAAAGGTCTCGCCCATCGTGGGGCCGTTGGGTTTCAGTTCCACATCATTGATGAAGACACCGTGAGTGAGCGGGTATTGGCCGGTGAGCAGACTGGCGCGATAGGGGCAGCAGACCGGCGTGCCGGAAACAGCCATGTCGAAATTGGTGCTTTGCGCTGCAAGCCGGGCGAGAACCGGAGTCTCCAGGTTGGGATCATTATTCCAGGGCGTGGACTGAGCGCGCCATTCGTCGGCCAGAATGAACAGGATATTAGGCTTTTTGCCGGGAGTGGCCTGAGGAGACGCGGCCTGCGCGGAGGCGGCGGCGATGGTGGTGGCCAGAAACTGGCGACGGGTGGGTTGCATGAGGTTCAGTGAATTGGAATTCCCCTCGATTGTAGTTCTTCGAGAAGCTTCGCCACGGCGGGAGAATGTTCCGTATCGGAGGGAATTACGAAAGCCCATTGCAGGTCTTCGCGAAATTCTTTGGTGCTGATGGACCAGCGGGAAAGTTCGGGCGGGGTGACGGAACCGATTTGGATGAGAGACCAATGACGGGCTAACGCGAAAGCATCGGCGCGGCCCGGCTGGGGGCCGCGCACAATGAAATGATTATCGCCATAAACCAAAATTCCCACCATGGCGACAGGTTACCGCTTAGGCCTTGCGGCGGCGGCTGAACGCGAGGGCCGGCAGGGATGCGCCACCCAGGACGAAGGTGGTGGGTTCCGGCGTTGCGGCAACCAGGAGGCCGCGGATTTCACCAGCGGCGAAGGTGCTGGCGTGGATGTTCCAATAGGCGTGACCGGCAGCGATGCCGCCGAGCAAAAATGATTCCGCGCCGGCGGTTACACCCGACGGGAAGCCCGCGAAGGTTGGGGTCGTGGTGGCTACTCCGGAGGTGCCGGTACCCGCCACGGCGGTACCGCAATGAATGTGTGACGCACTGACGGTTTCGGTGAGGCCGGAAAATGTGATATCGAGGGCCATCGTGTTTGCGACGTTGTCGATAGCCACGGTGCCGATGCCGTTCCGGCCGAGGCATTGGCGGGTGATTCTGACGCGCCGTTTAGGACTACGTTGTAAGTGATTGTGGCCGGGAATGCGGGCACCGCGGCGAGCAGCGCCGCGAACAAGGTCAGTTTCAAAGCGTTCATTGGTTTTTCTCCTC
>JBBQDH010000204.1:0-10735 GCA_038319515.1 Bryobacterales bacterium | reverse complement strand
CGGATTTCATGGATGCGCTGATGCCTCTGGCGAGCGCGCCGGTGCAGATTGCGGGGCGGAACCGGATGATGCGGAGGATGGTTTCGGATTCGATCCGAAATGACCCGGAGTGGCAGGGCGGGGAATACACGTCGCCTCCGCACGGGCTGAACGGGGCGCTTTATGTGCTGTGGTTCATGACGAGTTCGCCTTCGCATATGCATCGGGATGCCCCGACGCGGGATGAGGCGGACCGGATGGCGGATGAGTATCTGGCCCGGCAACGGGGGGCGCTGGATGCGAACGACATGCTGTATGCGTATGAGTCTTCGCGGGATTATGATCCGTCGCCGTATCTGGAGCAGATTAAAGCGCCGTTGTTCGCGGTGAATTCGGCGGATGATGAGGTGAATCCTCCGGAGTTGGGGATTCTGGAGCGGGAGATTAAACGGGTGAAGAAGGGGCGGTATATTTTGCTGCCTTTGAGCGCCGGGACTCGTGGGCATGGCACGCATTCGATGCCTGGGGTGTGGGGGCAGTACCTTAAGGAATTGTTGGGGGTTCGGTAAGTTCGGCGTAGACTTTTGCCCGGAGGTTGGCGACGCCGGCGGTGTAGCGGGAATCGGCGACGGCGAAGGCTGCGGCGTCCTCCTGCCAGTCGTGCCAGACGCCGTCGGGATCGTGGGAGGCGGCGGTGACGATGTAGTCGCCGGGGCAGAGGTCGCACTGGAAGCGGTACGCGACGCGGAGGGTTTGGCCGGGGGAGACGGGTCCGGGGTGGAGGTTTTCGAGTTCGGTATTGGTGCCGTAGACGTTGAGGCCGATGCGGGTGCGGATCAGGATACCGATGACGGGGTTGGGGATGTCGGCGTGAAAGCGGACGGTGACGCGGATGACGACGGATTCGCCACTGCGGAAGACGGTGGAGGGTTGGCCGGATTCGCCGAGGAGTTCGATGGAGGTGAGTTCGGCGCGGCCGTCGCCGTTGCGCATGGCGGGGGCGAGGGGGGCGGCGCGGCCTTCGCCTGATTTGCGGAGTTCGAGGGCGACGTGGCGTCGGTAGAGGGGGAGGACTTCGGCGGGGTCACCGCGGGCGATGAGGGTGCCGTCGCGGAGCCACCATATTTCGTCTGAGTTTTGAAGGAGTGGTTCGTCGTGGGTGATGAGGATGAGGGTTGCTCCGGCGCGGCGCTGTTCCAGGAATTGCGAAATGGCGCGGGATTTGGTGACGGCGTCGTCTGTTGAAAGGGGGTGGCGGAGGACAGCGGGGTTGTCGCCCCAATCGCAGCCGGAACCTTCGTCGATAACCCCGATGATGCTGCCTGACGGGGCCGTTAATTGCAGCGATTTAAATTCAATCATCCGAAAGAGCAATGTTAGCGCGGGTGGTTATTCATCGCGGAGGGCCACCATGGGATCGATGCGGGCGGCGCGCCAGGCGGGTCCGGCGGCGGCGAGGGCGGCGATGGCTCCCACCGCGACGAAGACCAGCAGATAGGTGGCGGGGTCTGTGGCGGTGAGGCCGAAGAGCAGGGTGCCGATGAGTCTGGACGAGGCGAGGGAGAGCGCGGTTCCGACGCAGAGGCCAAGGCCGGCGAGGATGGCTGCTTTCGACATAACGAGGCGGATGACGTCTGAGGTGGCGGCTCCGAGGGCCATGCGGAGGCCGAGTTCCTGGGTGCGCTGGCTGACCATGTAGCTCATGACGCCGTAGATGCCAGCCATGGCGAGGAGCAGGGCGAGGGCTCCGAAGGTGGTGGCGAGGAAGGTTTGGAAGCGGGGGGCGGAGACGGAGTCGGCAACCATGTCGTCGAGCGTGGTGAATTTGAGCGCCATGGTGGGGCTGAAGGTCTGGGCGAGGCTGCGGACTGCGCTGGTTTGAGCGGACGGCGGGCCGGAGGTGCGGACGATGACCTGGACTTCGTTGGCGCGGAAGGGGTGCTGGCGGAGGGGCATGTAGATGGTGGGATCCGGAGTGGCTCCGGGGGTATTTTGGCGGACGTCGCCGACGACACCGACGATGGTCATCGGCTTCATGGTGATTTGGTCGAGGCCATTGGTGAGCTGGCGACCGAGGGGGTTTTGTCCGTGGAACATCTGACGGACGAGAGATTGGCTGACGATGGCGACGCCGGGGGAGTCCGGGTTGTCGCGGGCGGTGAAGTCGCGACCGAGAAGGAGAGGGATGCGGAGGGTTGTGAAGTAATGCGGACTGGAGAGCGAGAAGTTGGCCTCGCCTTTGTTGGGAATTCCCGCTACTTCGAAGCGGCCGTTGGAGCCATAGACTCCGGTGGGCAAGCCCATGACCGCGGAGGCGGATTCGACTCCGGGCAGGCGGGAGATGGAGGGGAGTAGTTCATCGTCAAGCTTGCGACTGACCTCGGTGTGTTCGGCGAGGGTCTTGGCTGGGGCGTGGGCGTACATGACGAGCATGCGGTTGGCCTGGAATCCCATTTCGACGGAGTTGAGGGCGAGGAAGCTGCGGAAGAAGAGGCCGGATCCGGTGGCGAGAACAAACGAGAGGGCAATTTCGGCGATGACGAGGGAGTTGCGGAGGCGGTGGGAACCGCCTTTCAGGACGCCTCTGCCGGAGAATTCCGAGCGGGAGGTTTGGAGGGCGGGGAGGACGCCGAAGAGGACGGCGGAAAGCAGGGCGATGCCAAACGCAAAAGTTAGGACCGGAAGGTTCATGCCAATTTCGGTCGTGCGGGGCAGGTTGGCGGGGGCGAAATGGAGGAGCGTGCGGGTTCCCCACCAGGCGAGGACCACTCCGCCGAGCCCGCCCAGGAGGGCGAGAATGCCGCTTTCGAGCAGGAGCTGGCGCATGAGGCGGGGGCGGGAGGCTCCGAGGGCGGCGCGGACGGCGATTTCTTTGGCGCGCACCGTGGAGCGGGCGAGCAGGAGGTTGGAGACGTTGGCGCAGGCGATGAGGAGGACGAGGAAGACGGCTCCGAGGAGCAGGTAAAGGGTTTGGCGGACGGGGCGGACGAGTTGATCGCGCAGGGGCGTGACGAGGAAGTTCTTTTGGCCATCGCTGATCTGTGTGGCGATGGAGGTGAGGTTGGCTTGTGCCTGTTCGGGTGAGACGCCGGGTTTGAGGCGGGCGAGGACGCGGTAGTTGTAGGCGGTGCGGTTGAGGTTTTCGGGCATGTAGTCGGCGGGGAGCCAGACGTCGGCTTTGTCGGGGAAGCGGGGGCCGTCGAGGACGCGGGCAATCTGGTAAGCGCGGTTTTCGACCTGGATGGACTGGCCGATGGCGTGGGATGGGTCGCCAAAGTGGCGGGCAGCGAAAGGGGCGCTGACGACGACGCCCTGGGTGGCAGGCTGGCCTATCGCGGTGAAGAATTGGGGATTAACCCACCAGACGCCGGTGAATTCAGCAGTTCCGCGAAGCTGGACGCCGACTTCGCCGCCGTAGTACATGCTGATGGCGTCGAAGACCTTGTTGGAGGCGCGGACATCGACAAAATCGCCACCGCTGAGGCGGGGAGTGATGTTGAGCCGGTTGAACTGTTGGGTGGTGACGGTGACGATGCGGTCCGGTTCGGGGAAGCGGAGGGGTTGGAGGAGGACGGCGTCGACGACGCTGAAGACGGCGGTGGTGGTGCCGATGCCGAGCGCGAGGGTGAGGGCGCAGAGGGCGGTGAAGCCGGGATTGCGTGAGATGGTTCGGAGGGACTGGCGGAGTTCGAACAGCATGAACACACTACGCGCGAACAGCGGGAACGTTGGCGAAAAAACTAACCGGCG
Organism: Bryobacterales bacterium; assembly: GCA_038319515.1. Lineage (GTDB taxonomy): Bacteria > Acidobacteriota > Terriglobia > Bryobacterales > Bryobacteraceae > BOG-234. The sequence goes on along the minus strand of JBBQDH010000204.1, from coordinate 7,006 downwards.
ACAGGAACCGGGGCGGCGAGGGGGACTTTGGCGAGATCGAGCCAAACCAGGGGGGCGACGTTTTGGACGAAGGAGAGGGAGTTGACGAAGAAGCTGCGGGGCCCGGTGTAGCATGCCCACCGGTCGCGGGCGAGACGGGCTGCCTCCTGAACTCCTGCTGCTCCGACTTCCTGGGCGATGGTGATGTGCGGGTGGAAATCGAAGGGGCAACAAAACTTGAGGCTGCCCGAGTCCATCAGCCCGTGGAGGTGGCGAATTTGGGATTCTCCGAATTTCAGGTCGAGGTAGATGACGTTGGTGACAGGGAAGATTTTGATTTCGCCGAGGACGACCTCAAAGGGTTCGACGAGATGGGCTTCTTCGGCGAGGTGATCGAGGGCTTCAGCGATCTCACCGGTGAAGGGGCGGGGAGGCAGGACGGTGACGTGAGCGTGCGGACGGCAGCCGGGATCGAGGTCGAGACGGAGGGTATCGAGGAACGCGGCGAGCGGGCCGGGTAGATAACTTACGAGCGCAAACTGACCAAGAGTGCGGTCGCCCCCACAGGCGGAAGTCATTTCTACTGACATTCTACTCACGAGCCGAGTGTTGGGGCAACGGGGGGAGTCCTGGAACTGCGTTCCGGCGGGTGTTGTGTTAAGCTTGTAATTCCCCGGAAACGTGTTTCCAGGGACTTATCGCCATGCCCAAATTAAAGACCCACAAAGGTGCGTCGAAACGGTTTAAGAAGACCGGGACAGGTAAGGTTGTGCGCCAGCATGCATTTGCTCGCCACATCCTGACGTCTAAGCCGCGCAAACGCAAGAATAAGCTGCACACTTCGGTGGTCGCGGACGACTCGGACCAGAAGAAGCTGAAGCGGATGATTCCCTACTAGGCTGTTTTTTAGCTGAAGCTGTTTTTCAGCTGAACCGGAATCGCGCGCGAACGGGCTCATCGCACGTGCCCTTTATCGCCGCAATCCCCGTTGACGAACTTTATTAAGTTCGGCGACAGAGGGACCAGACACAACCCAATATACAGGAGACTAAACGTGCCCAGAGTAAAACGTGGTACTAAGAGGCGTGCAAATCGCGCCAAAACGTTAGAACGCGCCTCAGGCTTTTTCTTAACGAAGAGCAAACTGCACCGTTCCGCACAGGAAGCAGTTGAGCGCGCACTGAAATTTGCGTATACCGGCCGTAAGCAGAAGAAGCGCCAGTATCGTTCCCTTTGGATTGTCCGCATTGGCGCCGCGGCACGCGAAGCCGTGGGCCTTTCCTACAGCCAGTTCATGCATGGTCTGAAGCTGGCGGGGATTGAGCTGGATCGTAAGGTGCTGGCACAGACTGCCACTGCCGATGCGGGTCAGTTCCTGCTGATCGCTGAAAAGGCAAAGGCCGCACTGGCCATTGCTCCGACGCCGGCTCCCGCCCAGTAATTCTGCCCGCAAAGTACATTCGAGGTTACTCTTATGTCGTTGATCGATCAGGAACCTGAAGTCGATACACTGGCGCATATTGAAGATCGCATCCGGAAAGCGGTGGAGCTGGTAACCCGGCTCCGCCAGGAAAAGGATGCGGCTCTAAAAGAACTTGCGGAGACGCAGGCTGCGTGGGAAGAAGCGCAGAGCACCAATCAAAAGCTGGTGGAAGAGTTGGAAGGTTTGCAGACGGAGCGGAAGCAGGTGCGCAACCGGCTGGAACGCCTGCTGGGTCACATTGATGAGCTTGGCGCGGCCTGAAGTGTGCCTTTCGGGGCTGGTTTTTCCCGTTTAGCGAAGCAGCATGCCCAGGCAGCCCATTCGCGTTCACATTTTTAATCAAACTTACACGTTGCTGACGGATGGCGACGAGGCGGAGGTTCAGGCAATCGCATATGAGATTGATGAACTGATGACCTCGATCGCCAACCGAGCCTCCTCAGGCGATTCCACGCGGATTGCCGTGCTGGCGTGTCTGCATCTGGCCGACAAACTCAAGAACGCGGAGAAAAAGCTGCAGAAATTTGAGGACCAGTCGGGCCGACTGTCGGATCTGTTAAATTCTGCTCTGCTTGATTAGTACCTCTGCATCATTCAGCTTTTTGGCGCGTAGCCGGATTTTGCGCTGATTTTCCCCCTCCTGCGGTGCCCCTCCTTTGACATTGCATGTACCCCTGAAGCATCCACCCAGCGGTTGTAGAAATTGAACAGCGCGCAGACGGTGATGGCGTAGTAGATTGCCTCGTCGGTCCAGCCGGCGGCGTGCAGCGGAGCCATGTCGGCGGCGGTGATTTTGTGGGAATCCCGATTCACCTTGCGGACGAAGCGGAGCAGTTCCTTTTCGTTTTCGGGCAGGGCCGAGGTGTCCAGGTTTTCGAGAACGCCGGCCACCAGTTGTTCATTGCCGAGGAGTTCCGCCGCGACCGCGGCGTGGGATTTCGTTCAAAAAGGGCATTGATTTTCGGCTGAGGTGAATGCCGCAATCAATTCGCGCAGGCCGGGTGTGAGCGGCGACGGTTCACGCAGAATCTCCTGGGTGAAGCGGGCGAGGTGTTCGGTCGCTTTCGGCTTGAAGGCGAACAGGTGCCAGATTTGGGAGTATTCGGAGGCCGACTGCATTTGGCGCAGGAGGTCGGCATAAGGACCGGGCTCGGGATTATTTTCGACGTCCGGCAAGAACAGTGGTTCCATAGTCTGGATTTTAGCGGATAGGACGGCCTTCGACGGCAACTTCGCCTATGCCGGCGGGGCCGAGCGTGGTGAGGATGCTGCCGAGGGTGTCCTGGGAGGTGCGGACCCAGACGTAGTCAGCGGATTTTCCTGGAGAGAAATCTCCCATAGTTGTCTGCAGGTCGAGTGCTTCGGCTCCGGCGGCTGTGGCGAGCCAGAGCATTTGTGCGGCGGTGAGCGTGAGGGGGTCCGGTGCGATGCGCTGCATCAGGTACGCTTGCAGGGCCTCTTTCGGAATACCGAAGCCCGTGCCCGCGCCGACGTCGGTACCGAGGGCAAAATGCACACCTGCATCGAGATGGCGTCGCATAGGAAAGATGCCGCTGCCGAGCGCCGCGTTGCTGGCGGGGCAGTGGGCGACAGAGCACTGGTGCGCGGCGAAGCGTTCCAGTTCATTGTCGGTGGGGTGCACGTTGTGGGCGAAGACGGAACGGCGGGTGGCGAGGCCGAAGCGTTCCTGGATATGGAGGTAGTCGGTGGACCAGGGGAAGAGGCGGGCCACTTCGGTGATTTCCGATGGGTTTTCGTTGAGGTGGGTGGTGAAGTGGAGGGCGGGATACTCGCGGAGGAGGGTTTGGCAGACCTCGAGCATGGCTTCACTGGCGGAGAGGGCGAAGCGGGGGGTGACTGCGTAGCTTTGGAGGGAATTTTCGCTGAGCGCAGTTATGAGGCGTTTTGAATCGTCATAGGCGGCCTGCGGGGTTTGGTGGAGTTCGGGGCGCAGATTCCGGTCTGAGAGTACCAGGCCGCTGATGATGCGGAGCCCGGTTTTTTGCGCGGCGTGGAAGAGCGCGGCAGTGGCTCCGGCGAAGTGGGCGCCGAAGACGAGCGCGGTGGTGGTGCCGTGGGCCGCGAGGTTTTGGGTGAATTCACGGGCGATGGTGACGGCATAGGCGGGGTCGGCAAGGCGGGCTTCTTCGGGAAGGGCGAGCTGATCCAGCCAGTCGAGCAGGGAATAGCCGATGCCGCCGACGATGCGGACCTGGGGGAAATGGATGTGGGTGTCGATAAATCCGGGGAGGAGGCAGCCGGGGCGAAGGTCGCGGACGGTGGCGTCGGGGTGGGCGGCGCGGACGACGGCATAGTCGTCGCAGGCAGCGATTTTTCCGTCTTGGATGACGAGGCCGCCGTCCTGGATGGAGATCAGGGCGTCGGCCTGGTGGAACGGGTTGGCGGGGGTGTGGAAGATTCGGGCGCGGAGGATTTGCAAGTCTGATCGTAACGTGCGCTGAGCAGAACAGGTGAGAAGCGTTGTGTTGCCAGTGTGGCTATTCAACGAGTGCCGTTACTGCGGCGATGCAAAAACGCCCTCCGACTTTGAACTTTTCACCATCCTGCCATTCAGGTATTTCTTTGCGTTAGTATCTGCAAAAGAAGATCGTGCCGGCTCTGCACAACCCCTGGTCGACGTTGTGCCGCCTTGGTCGTTCGCATATCTTAACTTTGTGTCGTACTTTGTGTCGTGGGATTTGAATCCGTCGGCCATATCAGTCACTCCGGCGGTCTGGTCTGAGGACTTTCTACCACCGTGGGGGGCGGCTCCTCCGAACACTAAACCCAGTCGTTCACCGGTTCAGGTAGCGGAAACCCTCCCGTTTCTGTCAACATAGAGTGTTAGCGCACAACTCAACCCACAATGTTTCGATTTGAAACCGCGGGCGAGTCCCATGGTGAGTGTTTGCTCGCCACCCTGACGGGGCTTCCGGCCGGTATACCTATTTCCCTTGAGGGGATCAATCACGAACTCTGGCGCAGGCAACAGGGCTTTGGCCGCGGCGGACGCATGAAGATTGAGACGGACAAAGTCTCGGTCGTTTCCGGGGTGCGTCATGGACACACGATCGGGTCGCCGATCGGGATGATTATCGCCAACGCAGACTGGAAGAACTGGACGGAATCGCTGCCGGTGGAAGGCGGGGACATGGCGCTGCACAAGAAAGTCTCGCGGCCACGGCCAGGCCACGCGGATCTGGCGGGCGCGATCAAGTACGACTTCCCTGACGCGCGCTATATTCTGGAGCGCGCGAGCGCACGGGAAACCACCGCTCGGGTAGCGATTGGCGGGATGGCGAAGCAGTTTCTGGCCAATTTCGGCATTGAAATTCTGAGCCATGTGGTGGCGGTGGGCTGGAAGAAGCTGGATCGTGTGGCCACGTGGGAAGAGATTTTGGAGCACAGCAAAAAGACAGAAGTGCTGCTGGGCTGTGTGGACCCTGCCATAGAGCAGGAAATGAAACTGATCGTCGATGAAGCTTATAGAACCGGCGACACGGTCGGCGGCATCTTTGAGGTGGTGGCGCATGGTTTGCCGATTGGCTTGGGATCGCATGCGACCTGGGACTCGAGGCTGGACGGAAAGCTGGCGCAGGCGATTGTCTCGATGCAGGCCGTGAAGGGCGTTGAAGTGGGGTTCGCGGAAGAGGGTTCGCAAAGTTTCGGTTCGAAGGTGCAGGACACCATCCACTACAACCGGGACTCGCGGCAGTTCTTTCGCGGCAACAACCGGGCGGGTGGGATTGAAGGCGGCATGACGAACGGAGAAGATCTGCGTGTGCGCGGGTTCCTGAAGCCGATTTCCACGCTGCGGAGGCCGCTCGAATCAGTGGATCTGGAAACGCGCGAACCGGAAAAAGCGGCTTACGAGCGCTCGGACATTTGTGTGGTGCCGGCGGCTGGTGTGATTGGCGAGGCGATGGTGGCGATGGTGCTGGCGGGCGCGATGCTGGAAAAATTTGGTGGCGATTCGCTGCGTGAGACGAAACGTAATTTCGAGAGCTACCGGGATCAGGTACGGAACTACTGATGTTGCATAAAGTGGTTCGCTATCTGAACGACCCTGTGCTGGAGCGGGTGGCGGACCCTGTCCGCGAATTCGACACGCGGGAACTGCACCAGCTTGTCGCGGACATGTTCGAGACGATGTATGCGTCGCATGGCGTGGGCCTCGCGGCTCCGCAGATTGCGGTGGCGAAGCGGCTGACAGTGATAGATATTTCGGGCGGCGAGAAGAAAGAAGAGCCGGATGATCCGGAGCCCGAGCAGATTGTTCTGATCAATCCGGAAGTGATTTACAAAGAGGGCAAGCAGACGGGCGAAGAGGGGTGCCTGAGTATCCCGGGGTTCCGCGAGCCGGTGACGCGCGCGAAAAAGGCCACGGTGCGGGCGCAGAACGTGAAGGGCGAATGGTTTGAGTTGACGGGCGAAGCGCTGATGGCGCGGGCGATGCTGCATGAGATTGACCATCTGAACGGCGTGCTGTTTCTGAGCCACCTGAGCTCCCTGAAGCGCGATCTGATTAAGCGAAAGATTCGGAAATTGCAGAAAGCCGGGGAGTGGGAGTAGTCCGTTGAAAGTTGTTTTTCTGGGCACTCCTGAATTCGCCGTCGCCACACTCGACAAAATTATTGAGGCGGGTCACACCGTGCAGGAAGTGATTACGCAGCCGGATCGGCCGAAGGGCCGGAAGCAGGAGATGATTCCTTCGCCCGTGAAAGCGGCGGCTTTACGGCATGGTTTGCAGGTGTATCAGCCGGAGCGGATTCGGCGCCCGGAAGCGGTGGCGCATTTGCAGGCTTTGGCGCCGGACGTGATGGTGGTGGTGGGGTACGGCCAGATCATTCCGCAGGTGGTGATCGATATCGCGCCGCTGGGGATCATCAATGTGCATGCTTCTTTGTTGCCGGAACTGCGTGGAGCGGCCCCGATTCAGTGGGCTGTGGCGAGGGGTTTCGCGACGACGGGCGTGACGACGATGCGGATTGACGCCGGGCTGGACACGGGCGACGTGATTGACGGGTGGGAGACGGAAATCGGGCCGGAGGAGACGTCTCCGGAGCTCTCGGTGCGGCTGGCGGAAGCGGGTGCCACCATTTTGCTTCAAACTCTGTCAAAATTAAACGGTGGTATCGCGAGACCGGTTCCTCAGGATGACGCGCTGGCTACGCTGGCGCCGATCCTGAAAAAAGAAGACGGAAAAATCGACTGGTATTTGCCCGCCCAAAAGATACATAATCTGATTCGTGGCCTGCAGCCATGGCCGGGAGCGCATACTGTCTTTCGTGGGCAACTGTTGCAGGTATGGCGGGCCCGGCTTTCGGAGAAGAGATTTGACAGCGCCCCCGGGGCGATTGTACAGGAGCGGGGCGTTTTCGCAACGTGCGGAGATGGCGCTGCTTTGGAGTTATTGGAAGTTCAACCTGAGGGCCGTAAAAGAATGCCGGCGGAAAGTTTCGCCAACGGTCACAGGCTTACGCGGGACGACTTACTGACATAATGAGACCTTTCGACTTACCACTTGGATACAAATACGCGACC
>JBBQDH010000203.1:0-10782 GCA_038319515.1 Bryobacterales bacterium | reverse complement strand
GCCCCTGTGCGATCAGAATCCTGCGCGCCTGCACCGCCGTCAATCCCACCTCCGCCCCGGCTATACCGGTTTCCTCGCGCGTATCGTTGTGAATCAGGAATCCTCCCGGATTCAGCATGGCTTCGATATTTGTCATCGCGAGCGCCATTTGCGGCGGCGGGAAGTACAGCAAAACGTTGGTGGCGATAATTAGGTCATACTTGCGGTCCAGCCGCGCGGTAACGATGTTCAGTTTTACCGGCGAAATCTGCGCATGCACCGCGCTTTCCCGCAAGCCCCGCTGGTAAGCCACGAAATCCTCGGTGCCTGGCTCCTCCCGAAACTGCGGCTTCACGTTGGAAATGGTAGCCAGCACACGGTCGTTCACGTCGGCGCAATCGATCTCAACCGCGCCCCCCAGCGCCGCCGCCACCGCGTACGGCTGATAGCTCTGCGGTGGCTTCGTTTCGTCGAATCCGGTGCGCGGCGCAAAGTCCGCCCCAGGCCCGATGACCAGCACGCGGCTTATCCGGAACTCCGGGCTCACCGCCCGCAGAATCTGAATCGCATTCCAAACCGTGAAGCTCGCGGCCAGGCTAGTATCCGAACTATGCCCGCGCGTGGCGTAATCCATGGATTCCAGGAACTCCATAGCCTTCGCATACGCCTGCCAGAGTTCCGGCTCCGTCACCGGCACATGCCGCCGGAAGTATTCCAGGCGCGCGCCGCGCACCAGCGTCCGCCCCGACAGATAATCCTGAAAGCGCTTTCGCACCACCTCCGGCGTCTGGCGGCTCAGGGCGGGCTCCACCACGGGCTGCCGCGTGAACGACCTGGATTGCAGCACGAAGTAGACCAAGTGTTCCCGCTCGCCCTCGGCTACACGTCGCCGCGTATCCGCCTCGATGCTCTCCCGGTACACGCCAAAGTCCGCGCGCGTAACCGGGAGTTGCGCCTGAATCGCCGCCGGAACATCGGACCATTGCACCGGCGTCTGACCTGCGGCCGCCAGCAACCAGAGCGCGAACAGCACCCGCGCCCCTACGCCTTCGCGAGCGCGAACTCATGCTGGCGCCGGTGATACGGGCCATCATGCGCGTTGGTGGATTTGAAGCTCTCAAACCGCCCGTCGCCCGCCTCCACCCGCACCCGCCGCATCAGCGCGTTCTGCGCCTCTTCCGCCATCGGCAGCGAACTCGCCACCTTCACCGCGAATTCCAGTTGCTCCTGGTTCGTGATCCCCACCACTTGGCTCGTCACCGGCTGGCTGAGCACAAAACCCAGCAATTCCGCCGGGTCCAGCCCCATCTTGTCGATGATGTCCCCGTGCGGCCACCCGCCCCCAAAGCCTTTCATCCCGATCGCCGCCACGCCTTGTTCATGGCACACCGGCACCACCTCGTTCAGAAAGCTGCGGTATTGCGAATCCATCACGTTGATAGGCATCTGGCAGGCATCCCAGGTGTGCGCCATGGCCAGCGCCTTGCGGTGAATGCGCGGATCTTTGTGGCCCGTGAACCCGATATACCGGATCTTCCCCGCGTCCCGTGCCTCGAGCGCCGCCCGCACCGCGCCCCGCTCAAACAGCCAGTCCGGATCGTTATCGTAGGAGAGTTCATGGAACTGCCACAGATCCACATAATCTGTCTGTAACCGCCGCAGGCTGTCTTCCAGTTGCCGCTTCGCCCCTTCATAATCGCGGTCGCAGACCTTCGTCATCAGGAATACTTGTTTACGCTTGCCGTCCATGGCCAGCGCCCGCCCCATCGCCTCCTCCGCGTAGCCATTGTGATATTCCCAGGCGTTATCGAAAAAATCCACGCCCAGATCGATCGCGGCATGCATCAGCCGGATCGATTCGCTTTCGTGCACTTTGTCCATGGCCGTCCGGGCCACCGCGTGCCAGCCGCCCAGGCATAACACCGAAACGGTATCCGCCGCCCGTCCGAAGGGCCGCCGCGGAACTGCCGTGCCCCGGGTGAAAGTCTGAGAGGCAATTGCCTTTTGCGCCAACTGTTGAACCGATTGTGATCTCACATAGCCAATGTAACTTAAACTAGAGTTATGTCGATCCGGCCCGTAAAACGCATCATTCCTTCCAAGCCCACGCTCGAAGGCGCCGGAGTCCACCTCCGCCGGGCTTTCGGCTTCGGTAAGACGTCGGACTTCGATCCCTTCCTGCTGTTGGACGACTTCCGCAATGACGACCCCGCCGATTATCGCGCCGGCTTCCCCTGGCACCCCCACCGCGGGATTGAAACCATCACCTATGTGCTCGCGGGCACGGTGGAGCACGCCGACAGCCTGGGCAACCACGGCGCCATCGCGGCCGGAGACGTTCAGTGGATGACCGCCGGCAGCGGCATCATCCACCAGGAAATGCCCAAGGGCGATCCCGCCGGCCGCATGCACGGGTTCCAGCTCTGGGCCAACCTGCCGTCGTCCCTCAAGATGACGGCGCCGCGCTACCAGGAAGTGCAGGCCCACGAAATTCCCCTGATTCAGGATGACGATGGCACCGCGGTCCGCATCGTGTCCGGCAGTTTCTGGGGCGCCTCCGGCCCCGTGGATGGCATCGCCGCCGACCCGGTCTATCTCGACGTCTCCGTGCCGCCCGGCCGCCGCAAGAGCCTGCCCATCGCGACCGACCACCATGCGTTCGCCTACGTCTTCGCAGGGAGCGGCAAGTTCAGCAACGCCTCCGGACCGCAGCCCATCCGCACCGATTTCACGGTGCAGCCTACCGAAGCGGACAACCGCTCCCTGGTGCTGTTCGATACCGGCGACGAGGTCACCGTTCAGGCCGGCGAGCACGGCATTCGCTTTCTATTAGTGGCCGGCAAACCCCTGGAGGAGCCGGTGGCCTGGCACGGACCGATTGTGATGAATACGCAGGAGGAACTGCGGCAGGCGTTCGAGGAACTGGAACGCGGCACGTTCCTGAAAGCTTAGGTCACGATCAACTGACCCGGCTGAAAGGCGGGGTCATGTGAGATCACCACCACATACCCTTCCAGCTTCGGATCGAAACATCCCACATACCGGTAAAGGTGGGCTATGCAATGGGCCAGCGTCATAGCCGCCGGAAGGCTGATGCGGCCAGTAAAGTGGATCCCGCAGGTTTCGGTTGTCTGCCGCGGAGCCGAGGCCCACCGACAAGGTCACGATCCCTTCCGACTCCCAACAAATCTCCGCAAAGAACGAGGGCGCCACCCCGGTTCCCCACACTGAGCGGAAAGTTGCGCCACGCTCACGGTGAACGCGGCGCAAACGAGAAGAGTGCGAGTTCGACTCCCGTCTCCCGCTCCATCTTTTGAGTCAGGCTTGTTCTGGCTTGAGCCATTTCATTATCAGACACCTTAATGCTCGCCGGATAGGCTTCCTGATCGTTCCGCATGCACTTTGAGCTACTTCGCCGTGGTGGTGGCGGCGATGAGATTGACGATAGCCGCAAAGCTCCTCACCCATGCCACAAGGTCACCGGTCCGGTTACGGACCGGATCGAGATCGATGTAACCGCAGGGAGTCCGGTCCTCAGAAAGGTGCCCAATGGCAACGGGGAGCCAATACCAAGGGCGGGCGGCTTCGTTACGGGCGTTGCCATAGGATTTGACCGGCTTCGAGAGGAACAGCCGCACCGGAGAAGTGCGGTATGACGCGAACGGTGTAGTCGCTATATGGGCGCGCTACAGGCACCTGCGCGCTGTAAATGCCATTCGCCACTGCTTGCCCGAGTTTCATTTCCTGGCGCACTGGAGTGTCGCCGTTGATTCCGTCGGCGTAAAGTTCGATTCGTATCGCGGCCGGGTCCAAATTTCCGTTGAAGACCTGAACCTCAAACTCATGATGCTCGCGATGGGTCTCCACTTTCACTTCGCCGAATCGCAAGGTATCCCAACCCTGTTCCAGCGCCTCCTGCCACTCGACAACTCGTTTGCCCATGGCGCCCTTGTCCTTCGCACGCACGATGTAAGCAGCCGCGGCGGGGATGTAGTGTTTCTCTGCGTATTCGCAGACGGCCCGATTCGCGGAAAACTGAGGGGTCAAGCGGGCCATACTCTCGCGCATCCTCGAGATCCAGCCCGCAGGGATGCCGCTCTCGCTCCGGTTGTAAAACTCTGGGATCACCTCGCGTTCGAGCAGATTATAGAGCGCTTCCGCCTCGGCCGCGTCCCAGCTTTCGTCGGAGCCGTGCTCTTTGCCGTCTCCCAGTGCCCACCCGACTTCCGGCGTATATGCTTCGGCCCACCAGCCGTCCAGCTCCGACAAATTGATGCCGCCGTTGACGAGCACCTTCATGCCGCTGGTCCCGCATGCCTCCCACGGACGCCGTGGCGTGTTGACCCAAACATCCACGCCCTGCACCAGATGTTCCGTCAGAAGCATGTCGTAATCGCTGAGAAAGATCACGTGGGCGCGCGCCTCGGGTTGGCGGCTGAAACGCACCCATTTCTGGATCAGGGCCTGCCCCGCCTGATCCGCCGGATGTGCTTTCCCGGCGATTATAAGGTGCACGGGATGCTGGGGATTGGTCAAAATGCGAAGCAACCGCTCCGGATCGTGCAGCAGCAGGTCCGGTCTCTTATAGGTGGCAAAGCGCCGCGCGAAGCCCAGCGTCAGGGTGTTGGGATCGAATAGATGTGTGGCCTCTTCAACCGCTTCCGCAGACGCGCCGGAAGCGGCCAGTTGCCGTGATAATCGTTTGCGGGCATATTCTACAAGCGATTTACTGGCAGCAGTCCGAAATTGCCAGAGTTTTGTGTCCGAGACGTGACGGATATCCTGCTCCAGATGATCCACCGAGCCCAGCCAGCGATCTTTTCCGCAAGCCTCGGTCCACAGGCTGTCGGCTGGGGCCGAGTCCCAGGTCGGCATGTGAACTCCATTGGTTACATATCCGACCGGAACTCCCTCTTCCGGCCAGTGCGGGAAAAGAGGTTGAAAGATGCGCCTGCTCACCTTCCCGTGCAACCGGCTGACGCCGCTGACTGCTCCGCAGCCGCGAATCGCCAGATAAGCCATGTTAAACTTCTCCGAAGAGTCTTCCCGGCTCTGACGTCCCAGAGCAAGCAAATCCTGGAGCGAAATGCCGAGTTTCCCGGCATAACCACCCATGTATTGCGCTATGAGCTCCGGATCGTAACGGTCAAAGCCCGCCGCGACAGCCGTGTGCGTAGTAAACAGATTGCCGGGACGTGTCGCGGCCAATGCCATTCTGAATGGTTGGCCTGTTTCTTCCATGAAGTCGCGGGCGCGTTCCAGAACTGCGAACGCGGCGTGTCCTTCATTCAGGTGACATACTTCCGGCTTGATCCCGATTGCGCGAAGCAGGCGCCATCCTCCGATCCCGAGCAACATCTCCTGCTTGAGGCGAAGCTCCGGCCCGCCGCCATACAGTTCACTGGTGATTCCCCGGTTCGCCGGAAAATTCGCCGCATCGTTGCTGTCCAAAAGATAAAGTTTGACCCGGCCCACCTGCACCTGCCAGGTACGGACCCATACCGAATAACCTGGCAAGGCGATCTCGAGCCGCAGCCATTCGCCGTTTGCTTGACGCAATGGCGCAATGGGTAGTTGTCCAGGATCGTTGTAAGGGTAAAGAGCCTGCTGCGCGCCCTCCTTGTCGATCACCTGGCGGAAATATCCTTGCTGATAGAGCAGGCCGACACCCACCACTGGTACTCCCAGATCGCTCGCCGCCTTCAGCTGATCGCCCGCCACATTCCCAAGGCCGCCAGAGTAGATAGGCAGAGCTTCGCTCAACATGAACTCCATGCTGAAGTAAGCGACGCATGCGAGGGAGGTTTTCGGATGAGCTTTTTGAAACCACGCGGGCTCTTCCGAAGCGCGCCGCCTTGCGTCCACCAGACCGTCGACGTTCTTGCGGAAAGCGGGGTTAGCCAGCACCTGCTGGATTTTATCTCTGGATGCCGTTTGAAGAACGACCCATGGATTATTGGTTGTATCCCAGAGTTTCGGGTCCAGTTCCCTCCACACTTCGTCGGTTGCATGATTCCAGGACCAGCGCATGTCGAGGGCGAGTTCGGCAAGAGAATCGAAGCCGTCGATTCCAGCCGCATGGTGAGTCCAGGTGGACGCGATTGTCGGTTCTTTTCTGCTCATGCGTGGGTGCTCTGAACCGGGCCGCCCTGAGTTACCACGCGAAGAAAGCGGCGCCGCCGCCCGACTGGCGAATTCGCCCAGCCATGACCGTACCCTCGCGTACAGGAGTCATGTTCTCGTGCACGATCTGGGGTAGCTGCGGTTCGGAACCACTGACCGCTTCGACTTCGATCGCGCCGTGCATGTTCATAATATTGCCGGCCGCTTTCACCTGCTCGTCAGAACCTGTGGCAAAAGCCAACGCCCCTCCGCGCCGCAGTCCCTCGACATACGCGCGCGTTTGGTCTATACTTGCGCCGATTCGGGTCAGTTCGTGGCTCAGTTCCACTTCAAAATCAAGGCGGGGGAAGCTCATGACTCCGGTAACGTCGAAGATCTTCGGCTCTGTTACGGAGCGAACTTCCCGGCGGGGAAATCCGAGAGCCTCGATCTCACGGACCGCATCGTTAACAAGTTCAGGATTCTCAAATAATCCAACTGCTGTCGTCGGCATGTGTAGTCTCCATGGCAAATAAAAAGCATGTCGGTCCGGTAAAATTGTCTTTCCGGCGCCCAAGCCAATTATGGAGCGAGAAACGTCAAAAGGACGTCAAAACACTCTCGGAGGTGGCGATTGCCGGATAGCCAGCGGCTTTATTGACATCATTTTTACGCCAGATGCACTGGTTTCAGGAATGTCTGCAACCGTATGGGTGCCAATCTCGGACCGCGTAAAAGGAGAGTTTGGCATGCACCGAAACGATCCGCCGTACCGTTGGGGAGTAATCCTGGCGGGGGGAGACGGAACGCGGCTTCTCCCGCTGATGCGAAGAATCACGGGCGGCGATCGGCCCAAACAGTTTTGCTCGGTCGTCGGGCGGGAAACACTCCCGGAACAGACGCAGCGCCGCATTCCCCGGCTGGTTCCGAAACAGCGCACGCTGTTGGCGATGACGCGAGCGTACGAGGCTTTTTACGCAGCCGATATTGAAGCGCTTCTACCTCCGGAAATGCCCATCCAGTCTCAGAATCAGGGGACTGCCCGCCCCCGCAATTCTCTCCAGGAAAACTGGTTTTTCGCTTTTTTCTTAAAATGCCCCGGGGCATGCCGGTCGCGGCGGGGGTTCTCTACCCATTCACCGGCTTACTTCTGAGCCCCATGATCGCCGCCGTTGCGATAAACATGAGTTTTGTCTCTGTCATCCTGAACGTCTTACGCTTGCAGCGGCTGCAGCTTTGACCGGGTCCGGAGTCCGTGGAACCATGTCTCTCGCTCAGGCCGCTTTGACCGAAGTCCACTTCCAGGACGTCTCCATGCCGGCTTCGTACTCGCCCCGGCGTGCTGCCCTGTTACACCTGGCGCGATGATAGAGCGCTTGTTGTGCCGCCACCACATTTGCCTCTTTACCGCTCCAGATCTCCAGAGCGGGTTGCTGAATGGCGCGGGCGAACGAAAACGCTACCGCCCAGGGAAGAGACCCTTTGAATCGGGCGTTGATTGCATTCAACCGCGCTGAAGCCAATTCATAGGATTGGCCGCCCGACAGGAATGCAACACCGGGAACGGCGGCCGGTACTGCCCGTAGGAGACATTTCACTGTGGCAATGGCAACTTCGTCTATCGGTTCCTGTATTGGGCAGCTCAATCCCGGCAGCACCATGTTCGGTTTGAGAATCATGCCCTCCAGCATTACACGCTGCAGGTAAAGATGACCGAACACCGTTCGCAGCACTTCTTCCGTCAGTGCACCGCAACGGTCTAAGGTGTGAGGTCCCTCCATCAGCACTTCGGGCTCGACAACCGGTACAAGACCTGCCTCCTGGCACAAGGCGGCATAGCGGGCCAGCGCCTGCGAATTCGCTTCGATGCACCCGCGACTGGGAATGCCGGCGCCGATGGTGATTACCGCGCGCCATTTCGCAAAGCGGGCACCCATCTGAAAGTACTCCTTCAGACGGTCCCGCAAGCCGTCCAGGCCCTCGGTGATTTTCTCTCCGGGACTACCCGCCATTTCCTTCGCGCCGGTGTCCACTTTGATGCCCGGGATAATTCCCGCATCGGCGATTGCTTGGACAAAAGGCTGGCCGTCATTCTTACTTTGGCGGATCGTCTCGTCGTAGAGAATTGCGCCACTGATGCACTCACTGAGACCGGGCGTGGTTATAATCAACTCCCGATAGGCACGCCGGGCCTCCTCGGTCTGGGGAATCCCCTGTTTCGCAAATCGCTTGTTGCAGGTGGGATTGCTCTCATCCATTGCAAGCAGGCCTTTGTCGTGGGCGACCAGCAATTGCGCGGTATTTATCAGCTCTTCAGTATTCATGAGGTTTGTCCTTTACAGGCTTGCAGGCACGGCTGCTTCCCGGCCGCTCAGGAATCCAAGGGAGGTCAGCTTCGCGCACGTGGATTGGTGGTCCGTGTGAAGAATACTTCGAATCGCCAGACCTTCGGCAATTTGAACGAACATTGGCGTATTTTCGATATATAGCACTTGGTGAGGCTCGGTGTGAGTGAGGTCAAGAGCAAGCCGGAAAATGTTTGCGTCGGGCTTGCGCAGATGGACGAAACAAGAGGAGACAAAGCAGTCCACGAACGCATCCAGCTTGAACGTGCGAATCCGATAGGCATTCAGTTCGAGCGATTCATTGCTGACCACCGCGATCTTCAGCTCATAGCGCGCCTTCAGCTGAGTGATCGTCGCGATCATATCCTGGTGAGGCGTCGACTGCTCGCACATGAATTGGCGGAACTGCAACCGGGTGAACGGCCGTTTCTCGTAAAAAACGACGAGGTTCAGGTACTCCTCGAAAGACAGCTTTCCCTCCTCGTGAAGTTCGAATGTCAAGCGATGCCGCTCTTCCATTTCCTCCCAGTTCAGATCGAAGCGCTCTACCGCCCGTTTCCTCGCAACATGGTCCCACCCATTGGTGAGAAGCACGCCGCCGATGTCTACGAACAAGCACGCGATTCCAGAACTGTTCTCGGTCATGTACCAACTTCATTCTGTCCCGGGAAACGTCAAAAAGCTGTCAATAGTGGCGCGTCCGAATCGCGCATCAATACCTTTTGACGTTGTTTTGACGTTTTTCCCGCTACGTTGAAGAAGCGTTCATGGAGCCACGCATGGACTCGATTACGCGCCGACGGCTACCCACAATGATCGAACCCACCCTTGACCTACCGATAGAAGCAGCCGCGCACAGCAGTAACGGAGCGGTCGCGGAGACCGAACAGGATCATTCGCTGACGCCCGAGTTGCTGGGAAAGATGAATGCTTATTGGCGAGCGGCAAATTATCTTTCGGTCGGCCAGATTTATCTCTACGACAATCCACTGTTGAAGGAGCCGCTGAAGCTATCCCATGTAAAGCCGCTTGTCGTCGGGCATTGGGGTACTACGCCAGGCCAAAACTTCATTTATGTTCATCTGAACCGGGTCATCAAGAAATATGACCTCGATATGTTTTACGTGGCTGGTCCAGGTCATGGCGGCCCGGCCATTGTCGGCAACGTCTACCTGGAAGGGACGTGGACTGATATCTATCCGAACGTGACACAGGACGAAGCGGGGCTGAAGAAGCTTTTCAAGCAGTTCTCATTCCCCGGAGGGATCTCCAGCCATGTTGCGCCGACAACGCCGGGCTCGATTCACGAGGGCGGCGAACTCGGATATTCGCTCAGTCATGCCTTTGGGGCTGCGTTTGACAACCCCGGCCTGATCGTGGCGTGCGTGGTCGGCGACGGCGAAGCCGAGACCGGGCCTCTCGCGACATCCTGGCAATCCAACAAACTCCTCAATCCGATAACTGACGGAGCCGTGCTCCCCATCCTGCACCTTAACGGATACAAGATCAGTAATCCGACTGTGCTGGCCCGCATCGAGCGTCAAGAACTGGAACAATTTCTACGCGGCTGCGGATGGACACCTCATTTTGTCGAAGGCGACGATCCCGCGAAGATGCATAGGCTGATGGCAACGACTCTCGAAACGGTCGTTGAGGACATCCGCAACATCCAGCACAAGGCTCGGACCCATGGTGATAATACCCGGCCGCGATGGCCGATGATCGTGCTCGGTTCGCCCAAGGGCTGGACCGGACCGAAGGTGGTTGACGGCCTGCAGATCGAAGGCACGTTCCGGGCCCACCAAGTGCCAATCCTCGTCGATCCCGAACATCCCGATCATGTCGCGATGCTCGAGACTTGGATGAAGAGCTACAAAGCCGAAGAGCTGTTTGACGAGAACGGCCGGCTCATACCGGAATTGGCCGAACTGGCCCCGAAGGGCGACCGGCGGATGGGCGCGAATCCTCATGCCAACGGAGGCATTCTGTTGCGCGACCTGCGCATGCCGGATTTTCGGGTCCATGCAGTTTCTGTGCCTGCGCCTGGCGCCGTGGCCGCTCAGGACACGCTGGTGCTGGGACACTTCCTGCGCGACGTAGCGAATCTCAACCGTGATAATTTCCGCGTCTTCGGTCCTGATGAGACGCTGTCGAATCTCCTTGGAGCCATCTTTGAAGTGACCAACCGCCAGTGGGACGCGCGGGAAGCCAGAAATGACGAATTTCTGAAACCTTCCGGGCGGGTACTGGACTCCATGCTCAGCGAGCACCAGTGTGAGGGTTGGCTGGAAGGGTATCTGCTGACCGGGCGTCACGGCCTGTTTAACAGTTACGAGGCTTTCATTCGTATTATCGA
>JBBQDH010000202.1:0-10790 GCA_038319515.1 Bryobacterales bacterium | reverse complement strand
ATGTCGACATTGGAAAGAATGATATTCAGTGCCTGGCTGGACCGGGTATCCGGCTTCTCATGAGTTCCTGCCGAGGCCATGGCTGCACGGACATCCGGGGGCAGGTTGGTGGAGGTTTGGGTAATCAGTTCGACGAGGCTGTTGTGAAGGAAATGCATGAACCCGTATTGTATCGGGCGGATTTTACCGGAGCCGCTGTTACCGAAGCAAGCCGCTGTTACCGAAGCAAGCCACGGTATAGAGCGTCGACCAGGCTCTGCCCCCGCGCGTTCAGCAGGGCTTCGGAACCGAGGGCATTCATCGTGTATCCAAATGAGACTTTCGCAGCGGGGTCGGCAAAGCCCAGGGAGCCCCCGGCACCGGAGTGCCCGAAAGCCGATTCCGGGATGCGCAGATAACCCAATGGATCGTCGACGCCCTTCATAAACCCGAGCGAAAACCGTGTCGGGATACAGAGTACTTCGTCTATTCCCTGGGACGCCACGGACGACATGCGTGACAAGGCGTCCGGCTTCACAAGGGCTCCACCGCCGTTGGCCAGCGGCGCGTACATCAGGGCCAGATTTCGGGCATTGGTCAGGCCGCCCGAAGCCGGCAACTCGGCGGCATAGGCGGCAGGCGTGTCCCAGTCCGGGCGCTGAAAGAACCCGCCGGTGTTGTTGTAGTACAGAGACTGCACGCTGCCGGCCGTCTTAATCGCAGTACGCAGCGGATGTTCCCGGGCAACTTTGCCAGGCGGCAGGGGTGTCACCGGAACAATCGGGGGCGTCGCCGTTGGTGGCAGGCCAATCCAAAAGTCGAGCCCCAGCGGGCCGGCGACCTCCTTTTGAAAAAGCGAACCCACCGACTGACCCGCAACCCGACGGATCACTTCTCCGACCAGCCAACCGAACGTCATGGGATGATAGCCGTGGCGCGTGCCGGGCTTCCAGAACGGAGACTCCCGTTCCAGCATGCCAACCATGCATTCCCAGTCCAGAAACCCGCCGTCCGGAACCGTCTCCCGAAGCGCCGGCAAACCAGCCTGATGATTCAAAAGCATGGCAACGGTGATGTCAGCTTTACCGTTCTGCGCGAACTCCGGCCAGTAGTGAGACACCAGAGCGTCTGGATTTAGCAGACCGCGAGAGGCAAGCAGATGGGCGCAGAGTGCGGTCGCGCCCTTCGTGCAGGAGAAGACTACAGTGACTGTGTCCGGTGTCCAGTCACTACCATGAAGGTCAACAACTACCTCGTCTTCCAAAGTCACGCAGACCGACGCACCAATCTCACCGCGGTCCGCGAAGTTCTTTTCGAACTCCAGCTTCACCGCCTCAAATCGGGAATGGCAAACACCTGCTGCGTGCAAAATCTGTGGGAGTTTGGAGCCCGGTGCCGGGATTGAACCAGCGACATCCAGTTTACAAAACTGGCGCTCTACCAACTGAGCTAACCGGGCCCGTAAGAACTACTGACAAGCCTGAGTTTACCAAACTGCCGATGCCGCCGGAACCGAAGCTTCCGCGACCAGCGGCCGGGAAGCCAGCGGGGGGTGTCCGGCGCCGTTGTCCTCCACCCGTTCGCGGTAATGATAGACGTCCGCACACAGCAGATCTCCAACCTCGCAATGACTCAGATAACGAATCGGAGCGTCTTCGGGAATCCGCTGCAGCACCAGGGCAAGCCCGGCGAGTGTGGCAGATTCCGTGGGATTCGGCCGCTGCCGGACCAATGTTCCCAGGCCCTCGATCATGACGAACGGCTCATCCAGATGAGCTAACCTTTCCGGGGTAACGTCGGCAGGATATGTGCGGACGGTAGTGTTCAGAAAAATCGCCTGGCACGGATAGAGAATGCCGTCCGAGACAACCCTGCGGGCGGCTTTGTCAATGGACATGAAATGAATGGGAATGCTGGGCGGTACCCGCCAGGGCCCGGCGGCTGCCAGGTGACTCAGTTTTGCCCAGTCGGGTTCGGTTGTTCGACGTGGTGAAACCGCAACCCGCCGTTCTACTTCCCGGAGCAGCGCCTCAGCACTCTCGCAGTCGTGCCCACAGACAACCAGGCCATGATTAGCCAGCACCAGTACACGGGTCTCCGGACTGGTCTCGATGGCATGGCTCACCGCGTTCGCAAGTGGAATTCCGGAAGATACGTAGGGGATCCACTTCCAGGCCAGACCCTCAAACAGCACTTCAAGCCGTCTCGGGCCATCTTCCCGTACCGCCCAGGCGATCGTGTTCACTGAATGGACGTGCAGCACAACGCGGGACGGCAACACGGCATGCATGGCAGTTTCAACGGAGGTTCCCAGACGTTTACCGGCCAACAGAACACTTTGCCCCGCCGGATCTACGCCCCGCGCAATTCGTTCGCGCGTCTGCGCCAGACAGACGGGGATGAAGATCTCATCTTCGACTGCATGAGCGAGCCACGTTCCGGATGCCTTGATCCAAAGCAATCCGTCGAGCTTGATCGAAGTGTTTCCCGTACCGGCCTGCACAAGGAGCTGATTCGACCCGAGCCGGGCCGAAAGTTCCAGCAGTGCATCCCGTTCTGTTGCGGCTAATACTGGCAATCTCGTTATTCCACCGTTGGACTCTATTTCACTCGATTCCAGCCGCATATTCAAGTCCTGGGAGTAATATTGTTTTCAACAAGACTTGCCAGAGTACTTTGCAGCAAAAACCATATCAAAATGGCAGGGTGATTGCACGGCCATCCTTCGGATCTGCCCAACGTTCGTTAGGAAGAATCGGAGTCCAACCAGGGCGACCCGGATCCTGATCATAGGGATATCCACCCAGACGCTTGTAAAGCTCGGAATACTCAGCAAGCTTCTCCCGGTTCAGCCTGACGCCCAGCCCCGGTCCGGTGGGCACCCGGATGGCGCCACCTTCGTATTTCATCAGCCCACCCTCAATAATGTCGTCTGTCAGATGGTGATAGTGCGCATCGGCGGCAAAGGACAGATTGGGCAGAACCGCACCCAAATGCAGCATGGTGGCCAACTGGATACCCAGTTCACCTGATGAGTGGACGGCGACGCCAAGCTGAAATGTCTCGCAGATCCCGGCCGCCTTGATGCAGGGACGAATGCCGCCCCAGAAAGTTGTATCCAGCAGGATCACATCCACCGCGGTGTTCAGGATATTGGCGGAGAGCTGTTCAAAATTCACCACCACGGTGTTGGTGGCGAGCGGGATCCGCACCATCTCCCGCGTCCGCCGCATGCCGTTCATTCCGTAAACCGGGTCTTCCAGGTAGTCATTCCGCAGGCCTTCAATAGCCTGACCGAACCGAATCGCCTGCTCGGTGGACCAGACGCCGTTGGGATCGAACCGATAGGAATCGCCGGGTAGCGTGGCTGCAAGTGCCCGGTAGGCTTCCAGCTCATAGTCCGGATGGAAGACACCGGCCTTCAGTTTGTGTGAAGTGAATCCAAATCGCTGTTTGAGAGAAAGCGCGTTTTCCACCAGTTGGTCAATAGTCCGTACTTCTCCCGAACCGGTCTTCGGATGGGGATAGCGGAAGAAACAATAGGCAGCGAAGGGAATCCTGTCTCTCAGGCGCCCGCCCAGGATTTCAGAAACCGGTGTATTCCAGGCTTGGCCGAGGATGTCGAGGCAGGCGAACTCCAGTGCCGCCAGAACCTGCGTGCGGTTGTTATAGAGAGACGCCGTAGGGTTCGCGATCAGGAAGCGCATTTCTTCCAGACGCGCCGGATCGTGACCGACCAGGTAGCTTTTCATCGCCCGAAACACAGCCTCGGCGGACTCGCCACCGCCGCCCATTTCGCCCAGTCCAATCAGGCCGTTGTCCGTCTCCACCTCCACGATGGTGCGAACGAATCGTCCCCAGTGGCAGCCATTGGCATGGCGGAGAGGAGCTTCCAGGGGCACAGTGACGGTGGTGGCCCGAATATCGATAATCCGCATGGGAAGTCCCATGTTACCGGAACCCAAATACAAAAGGCAGCGGACTCGCAATCGAGTTCGCTGCCTTCCGGAACCAGCTCAGACCGAATCAGGCAGATTTCTTTGGGCGACCGCGTTTTGCCGGAGGTGCAGGTGCTTCCGCCGCCGCTTTCTTTGCCGCCCAGCGTGCTTTCAATGCCGCGACAAGGCGTTCCTTACCCTCAGCGCTCATGCCACCCTTACGCTGCTTCTTCGCCGGTTTGCCTGCCGGGGTTGTCTTAGCCGCCGCTTTCACAGCGGAGGCCGGTGCTCTACCTTCCACTTCGCGGAGCGCCGACAAAGCGCGGTCAATTGCGTCGCGCTGCTGTTCCAGCTGAGCGATAATTTCGTTAAGTCCTGCTGCCATTCGTTTATACCTGATCTTTCATTAATGCACGGCTCAGCGCGGAACGCTTAGCTGGATTGATTATAGAAGACTCAGTTAAGAATTACTCCTGGTCAATTCGCATGGCGTAAAAAGAGCGCCATATGAATACCAGCGCTATCGCCAGGAATACGCCGGACAGTACCAGTCCGAGTACGGGGCCTTGTTGCTCGGCAAGAGACACCGCTAATTCCACTGCCAGCAAGCCAAACAGCGTGGTGAACTTGATGATTGGATTCAGGGCCACCGAGGAGGTGTCTTTGAATGGATCCCCCACCGTATCGCCGACGACGGTGGCGTCGTGCAGCGGCGTGCCCTTCATCTTCAGCTCTGTCTCTACAATCTTCTTGGCGTTATCCCAGGCGCCGCCTGCATTGGCCATGAAGATCGCCTGAAAGAGACCAAAGAATGCAATGGAGATCAGGTAGCCAATGAAAAGGAAGGGCTCCACAAACGCGAATGCGAGTGTAGCGAAGAATACCGCCAGGAAGATGTTGAACATGCCTTTCTGCGCGTATTGGGTACAGATGGCCACCACGGCTTTGGAATCCTCCACCGATGCCTTGGTCACGCCTTCCAGTTTGATGTTTTTCTTGATGAACTCAACTGCGCGGTATGCACCCGTTGTGACAGCCTGCGTGGCTGCGCCGGTAAACCAGTAGATCATCGCTCCGCCTGCCAGCATGCCGAGTAAGAACGGCGGATGGAGGATGGACAGCTTCTCAAGATTGGTATGAAGGCCGTTGGTGAGTCCCATGATGATGGAAAAAATCATAGTGGTGGCTCCGACGACAGCAGTGCCGATCAGCACGGGTTTCGCCGTTGCTTTAAAGGTATTCCCCGCGCCGTCGTTCTCTTCCAGATTCTCCTTGGCGCGCTCGAAATCCGGTGTGAAGCCGAACTCCTTCTGGATTTGTTGCTTGATGCCTGGAATGGTTTCGATCAGCGAGAGTTCATAAACAGACTGCGCGTTGTCAGTGACTGGCCCATAGGAATCGACAGCGATGGTGACCGGGCCCATTCCCAGAAAGCCAAACGCCACCAGGCCAAAGGCGAATACGGCCGGAGCCACCATCAGGCCGCCAAGCCCTGTCAGGCTGATCAGGTAGGCTGCGCCCATCAGAAAGAACATCGTGAGTCCAAGCCAGAAAGCGCTGAAGTTACCGGCCACGAAACCGGAAAGGATGTTGAGAGACGCGCCGCCTTCGCGCGAAGAAGTGACAACCTCACGAACATGTGAGGACGAGGTGGAGGTGAATACCTTCACCAATTCCGGTATCACAGCACCGGCCAGTGTGCCGCAGGTGATGACGCTCGAAAGCTTCCACCAGAGCGTGGTGTCACCACCCAGTTCAGGAACCAGGAAGTAAGAAACAACATAGGTCAGAGCGATGGAAACCAATGATGTCAGCCACACCAGGGAAGTGAGCGGAGCTTCATAATTGAACTTCGCGGCATGCTGGTAGCGGCTCTTCGCGATGGCCTCATTGATGAAATAAGAAGCGATGGATGACACCACCATCATGATTCGCATTGCAAAAATCCAGACAAGCAACTGCACCTGCACCACCGGATTGGTCACCGCCAACAGAATGAAAGAAATCAGGGCGACACCGGTGACGCCATAAGTCTCAAAGCCATCGGCGCTGGGGCCGACCGAGTCGCCTGCGTTGTCACCTACACAATCGGCGATGACGCGAGGGTTACGCGCGTCGTCCTCTTTGATCTTGAAAGCGATCTTCATCAGATCAGAACCGATGTCGGCAATCTTGGTAAAAATGCCACCGGCCACGCGCAAAGCCGCCGCACCGAGCGATTCACCAATCGCGAAACCAATGAAGCAGGGCCCGGCATAGTCACCGGGGATGAACAGCAGAATGCAAAGCATGATCAGCAACTCGATGCTGATCAGCACCATGCCGATACTCATGCCGGCGCGCAGCGGAATCGCGTAACAGGGGAATGGATTACCGCCCAGGCTGGCAAACGCGGTGCGCGAGTTCGCGAAGGTGTTCACGCGAATTCCATACCAGGCAACCGCGTAACTGCCACCAATTCCGATCAGGCTGAAGAGCAGAATGACCAGTACTTTGAATGCGTCGAAATGTTCGAAGTAGCCGAAGTAGAAGACGATGATAGTCCCGATGAAGAGCTCTAGTATCAGCAGGAACTTGCCCTGTGTATACAGGTAGGTCTTACAGGTTTCCCAGATCAGCTCTGAAACTTCCCTCATGGACGAGTGAACCGGGAGGTCCCGAAGTTTTGTGTAAGTTACCAGCCCAAACACCAGACCGAGGAAGCATATGACCAGGCCGCTCATCAGCAGAACACGTCCGTCCAGACCCATGAATGTGCCGAGGCTCAGGTCGGGCAGTATAAGGTGCGCCTCGCCACCCACCCTGCGCGGTTCTTCAGTCTGCGCGAGCGCCTGGCCCGCGTTCAGCATTGTGAGCAATACCGCGATCAGAACGGGAAGAAGGAGCAGCAGGGCCTTGCGGGCACGGTTGGCTGGTTGGCGGATGGACATCAATGGGCGGTTCTCCTGTTTTTTCAATGGGTTGCGTCGTCCGGCTAAGGACGCCATCAGCTAGCCTATCTGACACCGTTACATTCCCGCAACACAAACGCGTCCGATTCGGGCGAGTTGGACAAAGGATTCGACCCCCTGTCCAGAGGCAGGGGTCTGAAGTTTTTGTTGCTTTCCTGTTACGGTTGACCGTCACCGGGTGCATAATTTAAACGAGGTATTGGATTTGCCGAATCACTCCGTCGTTATTCTTGCTCTGGCCTTGCCTGGTCTGGCGCTCTCGCAGAGCGGTGCTTTGTTTTCCAGCTTTTCGAAAGACATCGCCCCGCTGATAGCCGCAAAGTGCATTCAGTGCCATGACCAGTCGTCCAAAATGGGTGATCTCGACCTGGAGACTCGCGAAGGCTTCCTGAAGGGAGGCAAGAAGGGTCCGTCCGTTGAAGTTGGCAAGGCGACCGAAAGCCGCCTGTACCGGCACCTGACAGGGCAGTTGCAGCCGCAGATGCCTTTTGGCGGGCGCCTCAATGAGAAAGAGATTGGATTGTTCCGGGAGTGGATCGATGCGGGCGCAAAGTGGGACGGCAACGCTGCACTGTCGGCGCCGGCGCTGCCGACGGCACACAAATACACGGATTCGCAGAAGCGCTATTGGGCCTTTCAGCCGGTAAAATATTCGCCTGAGAAGTCTGTCGACTCGTTCATTCTGGCAAAGCTGAAAGAGCAAAAGATTCGGCCGAATGACCGCGCAGACAAGGTGACCCTGCTGCGGCGCGCCACCATCGATCTGGTTGGGCTGCCGCCCACCCCCGAAGAAACCCAGGCGTTCCTGGCTGACAAAGCGCCGGACGCGTTTGCAGTAGTTGTGGACCGCCTTCTTGCCTCCCCGCAATACGGTGAGCGCTGGGGCCGGGAATGGCTCGACGTTGCGCGCTACGCCGATACGAACGGGTTCAAGGCCGATGAGATCCGCCCGAACATCTGGCGCTATCGCGACTACGTGATCAAGGCGTTCAACGAAGACAAGCCTTACGACCGCTTCATCCGCGAGCAGATAGCCGGAGACGAGTTGTATCCGGATAACGTGGACGCTCACATCGCCACTGGTTTCCTGCGCCACTACACGGATGAGACGAACCAGCCGAGCATGGAGAACCGCCGTTCCGAATTGCTGATGAACGTTACCGATACGGTGGGTTCGGCTTTCCTCGGGATG
Source organism: Bryobacterales bacterium (assembly GCA_038319515.1). Taxonomy (GTDB): domain Bacteria; phylum Acidobacteriota; class Terriglobia; order Bryobacterales; family Bryobacteraceae; genus BOG-234. Next base: position 2,730 of record JBBQDH010000202.1, on the reverse strand, counting down.
ACTTTTGGCTGTGCCAAATGCCATGACCATAAGTTCGACCCGATTCTGCACAAGGATTATTACCGTTTGCAGGCGTTTTTCGCCAATATCCGAGCCAAGGACGATTACGTTCCGCTGGCAGGTAAGGAACTGGAAGTCGTCAATCGCCAACAGGCAGAGTGGGAAGCAAAAACGAAGGATATTCGCGCGGCGATCCGGAAACTGGTCGATCCAATTGAGAAAGCCGACCGCGACGAGTATATGAACCGGTTCTCCGAAGGCACCCGCGACGCAATTAACACGCCCGTCGAAAAGCGAACGCCCTACCAGGCATTGCTGGCCTTCCAGGGACTTCCGCAGGTTACCTATCAGGAATCCGCCCTGGCGAAAAAGCTGAAGCCGGAGCAACGCGCTCAGTTCGATGAACTGGCTGCGAAGTTGCGCGAATTTGACTCCCTGAAGCCGAAGCCGCCGCAGGCGCAGACGATCACTGACCACAGCACGGATTCGCCGAAAACCTGGGTGCTGGCAGGTGGCGCGTGGACAGCGCCCAAAGAGGAAGTGCAGCCCGGCTTCCTTTCGATTCTCGATCCCTCAGACGCGAAGTTTTCGCCTCCGACCGGTGTGACGACCACAGGACGCCGCACCGCGCTGGCCAACTGGCTGGCCGACGCAAAGAATCCGCTCACCGCGCGCGTGATGGTGAACCGTATTTGGCAGGGACATTTCGGTACCGGCCTTGCCGCAACGAGCAGCGATTTCGGCGTGATGGGTGAGCGCCCCACTAACCCCGAACTTCTCGATTACCTGGCGGGTTCGTTTGTTCAAAACGGCTGGAGCATGAAAAAGTTGCATCGGACGATCATGCTGTCGAACGTTTACCAGCAGCAGTCTTCCGCCTCGCAGAACGAAGCATCCGCCGTGGACCCCGACAACAAACTGCTGTGGCACTACCCGCGGCACCGCGTGGAAGGCGAAGTTATTCGCGATGCCATGCTGATGACCAGCGGTCGCCTGAACATGAAGATGGGCGGGCCGGGCGTGCGCCCGGAGCTTCCCGAAGGTGTCAATACCGTGGGCTATGCGGGATGGGCCGTCGAGAAGGATGAAGCGGAAGCCCGGCGCCGCAGCGTCTACGTCTTCGTGAAACGGGTGCTGACTTATCCGATGCTGGAGGCCTTCGATGCGCCGAGTTCGGAAGAAAGCTGCCCGCGCCGTTTCTCAACTGTGGTTCCCGGTCAGGCGCTGACCCTGATGAACGATAAGTACGTACTCGACTGGTCCCGTGAGTTTGCGGGCAGGGTGCTGAACGACGGCGGGCTTTCACCCGACCAGCAGATTGAGCGCGCCTATCGGCTGGCGTTCTCCCGCGCACCGAAGCCGGAAGAACAGACGGCTGTTTCCGGGTTTCTGAGCAAACAGACCGCCCTGATTACCGACCGCCTGGCGCGCAAAGAGCCGGTGATGATTCCGGATCACATTCCAACCGGAATGGAACCGGCCAGAGCGGCTGCGTTCGTGGATTTCTGCCACGCTCTGATGAGCTCCAACGAATTTCTTTACGTCAACTAACATGCTGGATAAACTGAGGCACCACTGGAACGTTTCTTCCCGCCGGGAATTCTTCACGCAGGCCGGAAGCGGCCTTGCGGGCATCGCCCTGGCAAGCATGATGGCGGAGGATCAGGCCCGCGCCGCGACCACAAAAACCGGCGATCCGCTCGACCCCAAAGCACCGCACCACAAGCCCACGGCGAAGTCCGTGATCTTCCTTTTCATGGAAGGCGGGCCGAGCCACGTCGACCTTTTTGACTACAAGCCGACGCTGATGAAGCTGGACGGTCAGCCGATTCCGGATTCCATCGGCAAGCCAAAGATGACCGCACAGGGCTCGCAGAATAACAATCTGATGGCTCCCCGGCGGGTCTGGAAGCAGCGCGGGCAGAGCGGCATGTGGGTTTCGGACTGGTATGAGAATATCGGCGCACACGTTGATGACATGACCATCATCCGGTCGTGCTGGGCAGATGGCATTAACCACGTGGGTTCGGTTTGTCAGATGAACACCGGCTCGCTGCTGGCCGGGCGTCCATCTCTTGGCGCATGGTCCACTTATGGCCTGGGCACGGCCAACAAGAACCTGCCGTCATTCGTAGTTCTGACCGATGACAAAGACCCGCTCGGCGGCAGCAACAACTGGAGTTCGGGCTTCCTGCCGGCCGTCTATCAGGGCACGCAGTTTCGTCGCGGCGATACGCCAATCCTGGATCTGAAACCACCGGTCACCATTTCCGATGAGCAACAACGCGGCCAACTGGGATTGCTGCGTTCGTTGAATGAACTGTGGTCGCGTGACAAGAGCGAAGATTCTGAACTCGACGCCCGCATTCGGTCGTATGAGATGGCGTATCAGATGCAGTCGTCAGCCACCGAAGCGGTGGATCTCTCAAAGGAATCCGAAGGCACGAAGAAGATGTACGGGATGGATGACCCCGCTACTTCGGTCTATGGCGGCAACTGCCTGATGGCAAGGCGCCTGGTGGAACGCGGCGTGCGTTTCGTGGAACTATATTGCGGCTCCGGCAGCGGCTGGGACGCGCACCAGCACATCGAAGCGAACCACGGCAAGTGGTGCAAGGCTTCGGACAAGCCGATTGCAGGGCTGCTGGCAGATCTCAAACAACGCGGGCTCTTGCAAGACACACTCGTCGTCTGGGGCGGAGAATTTGGCCGCACGCCGTTTAACCAGCA
>JBBQDH010000201.1:0-10852 GCA_038319515.1 Bryobacterales bacterium | reverse complement strand
AAGGTGCCGCCAAACAGCACCGTGCGCGACTGCATTGCGAGGTCCGGAGACCGTTAGCTCCGTTCGATTTTTACGGAATTGATGACAACATCCTTGTGCGGGCGGTCGCCGGAGTTTTTGGGGACCTTCGAGATTTTTTCGACGACGTCGTAGCCTTCGGTCACTTCCCCGAAGACAGTGTGACGGTTATCCAGAAACGGCGTGGGAGCAACGGTGACGAAAAACTGGCTGCCATTGGTGTTGGGGCCGGCGTTCGCCATCGAGAGAATGCCCTTCTTCGTGTGCTTCAGGTCGGGATGGAATTCATCCTTGAAGTTATAGCCGGGACCGCCGCGGCCGGAGCCCTGCGGGCAGCCACCCTGGATCATGAAGTCCGGGATCACGCGATGAAAGATGATGCCGTCGTAGAAGGGCTTGCCGGTCTTCTTTCCCTCGGCGAGGTCGGTGAAGTTCTGAACTGTGTTGGGCGCTTTGTCCGCGAAGAGCTTGATCTTGAAGCTTCCTTCGGTCGTATCGAACAATGCGTAGGTTTCGTTTGCCATAAGTAGATTTTAGCGGCCTTACATCTGCGAGCGCTGCTCGTCTACATCTGCGAGCGCTGCGCGTCTACATCTGCGAGCGCTGCGCGCGTGCCGCAAGTGATGCCAGCTCATCGGCACGATTGTTGTCTTCGTGCGACGCATGGCCCTTCGTCCAGACCCACTGCGTGGTGTGCCGCGCCACTTGTGCATCGAGCTCTTCCCACAGATCACGATTCACCACAGGCTTCTTCGCGGCAGTCATCCAGTTGCGTTTTTTCCAGTTCGGCACCCACAATGTGATGCCGTTCTTCACGTATTCAGAGTCCGTCACGACCTCCACTTCGCAACGCTCCTTCAGCATGCGGAGCCCTTCAATAGCGGCTTGCAGCTCCATGCGGTTGTTGGTCGTGTGCTGTTCGCAACCGAAGATCTCTTTCTTATTCGGGCCGAAGCGCAGGATGGAGGCCCAGCCGCCTCTGCCCGGATTGCCGAGGCATGCGCCGTCTGTGATTAGTTGTACTTTCTTCACCAGATTCCTCTTGTACCATCCACCATCGCGGCATCCGGCGGAACTCCTGCGAGACGCGCGTTGGACCCGCAGACACACTCTGAAACATTTTTCAACTTTTTTGGTTTATCTTTTTTCAATTTCGTTTCATAATGAAGGGCAGGGAGAACCACCAACTATGGCTACAAAGAAAGCCGCAACGAAAGCACCAGCAAAAGCAGCTCCTAAAAAGGCAGCTGCTCCGAAGAAGGCCGCGGTGAAGGCACCCGCCAAAGCTGCTCCGAAGAAGGCCGCAGCAAAGGCGCCTGCCAAAGCTGCTCCGAAGAAAGCCGCGCCCAAGAAAGCTGCTCCGAAAAAGGCCGCTCCAAAGAAGGCTGCTCCGAAGAAAGCTGCTCCGAAGAAGGCGTAGTTCGTCCTTCTGTTTCGAAGGGGCCAACCGTAAGGTTAGCCCCTTTTTTATTGGTATTTCCGCACTTTAGAGCCTGCCCGGTCCCGGTTACAGCTTTGCCCAATAGAGATAGCCGACCATCGTTTTGCCGTCAATGATCCTGTTGCTTCGGATCAACTCTCCAAACTCTTTCTTCGTGAACCAACGCGTCTCAATGCGTTCGTCCCCCATCGGTTGCGCCTCGCCCTGCGTGAGCTCAGTGGCGAGGAAGATCGTCATCTTCTCCTGCACGAAGCCGGGGCTCGGATAGAACGTCACGAGCTTCTTCCACTTCTTCGCACGCAGTCCGGTCTCTTCCTTCAACTCACGCTTCGCGGTTTGCGCCGCCTTCTCGCCCGGGTCGATGGTGCCTGCCGGAAGCTCCCACATGAATTGGTCCGGAGGCAGTCTGTATTGACGCACAAGCAACACACGCTTCTTCTCATCCACCGCAAGCATCACGGCGGCGCCGTTGTGTCGCACGATGCTGCGCTGAATGGTGAAGCCTTTACCGTCGGTCGCTTCCTCTTCGGTGACGCGGAAAATGCGACAGCTATAGACTTCTTTGGAGCTGATCGTTTTCATAGTTATGTCCTGGAGGTGCGGATCGCGGCTGCGAAGTCGGCAGCCGAACGGGTGTTCATCACATCAGCGGCAGTGAGGCCCCCGCGACGTGCCGTGGCAATGCCGTAGCGCATGTTGAGAAGGTGCTTCGGATGATGCGCATCGGTCGAAACGATGAACTTCGCGCCCTTCGCTTTGGCCATGCGGATATGGTTCGCGCTGAGATCGAGCCGTTCCGGGCTCGCGTTGGTTTCGAGCCATACGCCACGCCGTATTGCTTCTGACATCACACGATCAAAGTCGAACGGGAATGCCTCGCGATGCAGCAGCAGCCGGCCGGTGGGATGCCCAAAAGCCCTTAAATGCGGGCATTCGATAGCCTTCAACAGACGATCGGTCATTGCCTCCGGCTCCTGATTCATATGGCTGTGAACACTGCCGATCACGAAATCAAGTTCCGCGAGCGCATCCCACGCGATGTCCATGTCGCCATCTTTCATGATGTCGCATTCCAGACCCGAGAAGATCCGGATACCCAGGTCACCGGTTTCATTGATCTTCCGCACAGTCCGCGCAAATTCAACAACGCGTTTCTCATCGAGCCCGAATGCCATCGCGAGTGCCTTGGAATGATCCGTAATGGCGATGTACTCATAGCCCAGCGCACGGGCGGACTCCGCCATTTCTTCCAGGGTGGCCCGACCATCCGTTGCTGTCGTGTGCATGTGGAGGTCCCCGCGAATGGCGCTCTGCTCAATCAGCACGGGCAGGTTATGGTCGGCAGCCAGTTCAATCTCACCCTGATTTTCGCGAAGTTCCGGTGGAATCCAGTCGAGCCCCAGTGCCTGGTAGACGCTTTCCTCGGTGGCGCCGGCCACACGGGAATCATCATCAGCCCGGAACAACCCATATTCGCTCAGCTTGAAGCCCATGCGGATGGCGCGCTGGCGCAGTGCCACGTTGTGTTCCTTGCTGCCCGTGAAGTACTGCATGGCAGCCCCGAAGACGTCGTGATCGAGCGTCCGCACATCAATCTGAAGACCTTCCCGGCCAAACCGGACGCTGGTCTTGTTTGCGCCCTGAGCAAGCACTTCCTGAACCTTGGGGTGTTGCGCAACGCGCTCCAAAGCCGCGACAGCATTGGGTCCCGTGACCAGGATATCCAGATCACCAATGGTCTCTTTGCCGCGACGCAGACTTCCCGCCGGCGTGATGGCGTCGATGCCTTCCAGGTCACTCAGATACTCTGTGAGTTCCTGCGCGGTGTCAGCGGCGAAGCTCAGCAGGAAGCGCCCTGTGCGCTCTTTGTACTGCTGAATGCTACGCAGCACTTTCTCTTCGAGCTTCGCGCCCATGCGCGGCAGAGTGCGCAGTTTCTGGTCAACGCACAACTGCTCCAGTTCCTCCATGGTGCTGACCTGGAAGTGCTCAAACAGTAACTTGATGCTCTTCGGGCCCAGCCCCTGAATCTTCAGAAACTCGAGCGACGCAACCGGGAACTTCTGCAGCAGCGTATCCCGAATCTCGCAACTGCCGCGCTCGCCGATTTCCTTCAGTACAAAGGCGAGCCCTTTACCGATCCCCGGAACGTCGGTAATCTTCCGCTCCGGGTTCGCCATGATATCAGCGATGCGTTCGGGATAGCCCTCAATGGTCGACGCACCGTTCCGGTAACTGCGGATACGGAAACCGTCTTCACCGGCGATCTCCATCAGATCGGCGGTCTCATACAGCACACGTGCAAAGTCTCTGTTCTCCAAGCCCCTATTTTAGGGGAAGGCGGGAGCGCACTGAAACCCGCAGCAGATCAGGCCTTGAAGCGTTCGTCGATCTCCACCTGGTAGCCGCTCGCGAGGCGGTTAGTCTCATTCGCCATCCCGACCACGGCCATTAGTTCGGCAAACATGGCATCATTCATGCCGGCCTTGCGTGCGCCCGCAGTGTGGGAGGCGATGCAGTAGCCGCACTGATTCGTCGCGCTCACCGCGACATAGATCAGTTCCTTCGTCAGCGGATCAAGCGCGCCGGGGCCCATGATCTGTTTAATGCTTTCCCAGGTGCGGCGCAACGTTGCCGGATGGTGAGCAAGCGCTTTCCAGAAATTGTTGATCCAGTCCGTATTACGCGTCGTCATGATGTCGTCGTATACGGCCCGCACTTCCGGCGTTGCATCCGCGTACTCTACCAACCCTAAAGTCGCCATTGGTTACAGTACCCCCCATTCTTTTTGTTCATTCAGATCGAGCAAATATCCCTTGCGACCCACGTTCATGGCAGAAGTTTCGCCCAGCTTTTCCTGCGCGCCCGCCGCTTCGTGGATGTGTCCACAGAAGAAATAGCGCGGCTGTTCGCGCTGCAGAAAAGCACGCATTGCCTTGCTTCCGGCATGCTTCAGATTGCGAATCCGGTCCAGCATGGTCCCGAACGGCGGCGCATGGCAGATGGAAATCATCGGCTTCAGGCCATCGAAGGCATGCAGTTTTTCTTCCAGTTCCGCCTCAGAATATTCGCCTGGAGTATCGAACGGCGTGGGGTTGGAGTACCCAAGGCCGGTGATGTGGAAGCCTTCCGCTTCGAAGTGCCCGCCATGAAAATCGTGCAGTCCGAACTTTGCACAAAGGTCCGTGATCTGCTTCGCCGATTCGTGATTGCCGGGGATCACATACATGCGGTCAGCACGGGCCTTCAGGATCTCGCCCATGGCATTCAGTTCCCTGCCCCAGTTCACCAGATCGCCTGCGCAGAAATAGTAGTCGGCGTCGATGGCCATGAGTTTTTCAAGCGCTCGTGCATCGCTATGGATGTCAGAAAATACCAGTACCTTCACAGCTTCATCTTAAGCGCCGACTGTAGAATTGGGGCGCTGTGAAGCGAATTCGAGTCGGACCGAACGGCATTTCGCCGGTGCTTCACCTTCCTTGTGGAATCACGTTGCCACGGCCCGGAAGAAAGCGCCGCTGCAGGCGGATGGAGACGCACTGATCCGATGGGCAATCCAGCAGTCGCAGCAGCCGTCGCCGGAAAATGGGTAATGTATGTGACGGAGAGGGTCCACAGGGTGAGTGTGGCGATGCTGCGCTGCGGACGGACCCGGAGGTGGAGTGGAGGCCGGTTCCGGAAAACCCGGCATTCCGCGGCGTCCGGCGTCTGGATATCCTGAGCGCCGCGGAATGGGGATTATTGCTTAGAAGTTCAGCTTGGCGCCGAACTGGATGACACGGGTTGTGATGCCCTGAACACCTGCGCCGATCGATCCGAATGTCCGTGAACGAATATTCAGATCCACCGTCTGGGGATCGGGGTTGTAATGGTTCGCCAGGTTAAAGAACTCCGTGCGGAATTCCAGTTGGCGGGCTTCCGCGAGCTTCACTGACTTGGTGACAGAGAAATCGATATTTTGTGTGCCGGGCAAGCGAATCGCGTTGGTGCGGGGCGCGGTACCGAAACGTCCGTTCGGCGGAATCGCGAAGGCAGCGGTGTTGAACCACTTCGCCCATGTGCGCTGACCGGAATCCAGGTTGCCGTTCTGACCGGCGACGACGTCGGGACGCGAGCCAACACCGGTGCCTGTGGTGTCAACGCCGTAAGTAATCGGCCCCGGGAAACCGCTCTGGAAGGTCATGATGGTCGACATCTGCCAGCCATCCAGAACGTACTTCGTAACGCCGTGCGAGTTCTTGAAGAACGGCACATCGTAGAGGATCGTCTGCACATAGCGGAACTTCAGATCAAAGCCGGAGGTGCTGCGGTCGCCGCGGGCATTGTAGACGTCCTGCGGAGAACCGATATAGAAACCGCCGCCCACCTGCCCGCCGATATCGTTCGGGCCGGAGATCGACTTGGCATAGGTAAACGCCGAAAGGAAAGTAATGCCATGAGCGGCGCGCTTTTCCGCCTTCGCCTGCAGCGCGTGATAGATGGAATTTCCATTCGATTTATCGGACTGCACGGCGCGCTGGAACTGCTGGTTAGGCCGGCGTGAATTGACCGACGGCTGACCGGGAATACTGGGGTCAATAAGTGCGAGCGGGCGATTCAGATCGCCGTAAGTGACGTAGAGACGGGTGCCTTTGGCGCCGACATAACCAACGTCCAGAATGATGCTGCCGGGCAGTTTGTGCTGCACGTTCAGATTCCACTGCTGGATGTAGCTGTCGCGCATGTTCTGGTCGTTGCTGACCGCGAAGTTCAGGGCGCCGGTGGTGACCGCGCTGGAGAACGGGTCGTTGAAGAAGATGTTCGGCTTGCCTGTCAGATTGCCGGTGACCGAGGCGCCCGCCGTAGCCTGCGCGCCTTCCGCCATGGCGAAGATGGCGTTGGAGATTTCCGGCGTGTAGTAAATACCGTAGCCGCCGCGGATGACTGACTCGCCAAAGAAAGTGGGCCGGTAAGCGAAACCGAAACGCGGTCCAAAGTTGTTGTAGTCAGGCTGGATCAGACCACGACCGTAGGGCGAAGTGGAGGGCGTGAACACGTTGCCCACCACGAAACCGTTCTGGTAAATATCGGCAAACTTGTCGTCCTTCTGTTTGTACTTTGAGAAGTAGTCGTAGCGCAGTCCCAGAGTAAGGGTCAGGCGCGGCGTCACCTTCCAGTCGTCATTGATGAAATAGCCCTGCCAGAGGTTGGTCAGGTCAGTGGATGTGTGCGCCGGATTGACGCTGGCGGACTTGACGTAGCCGAGGAGGAAGTCTGCGATGGCGGCACCAGTGTACGTGCCGTCGAAGCCGAAAGCTCCGCGGGGTGAACGGGACTGACCGAAGGTAACGGAACGGCGATCAAACTCGGCACCCATCTTCAGGAAGTGGCGACCGTGCTGCCAGGACAGGGTGTCGGTGATCGGAATGATTCCGTTCGAACGAATACGCGGGCCGATCTGGCGTTGCAGATTGTACAGGTCGTAACCACCGTCTGCGCCGCTGACATTGATGGTGGGCGGCCCATACTCTTCCGGAAGGCGCGAAACGAGCGGCAGGTTCATCTTGCCGACAACGTCAAACGCAGCGTTGTTGGTGGTGCCAAACACTTCACTCTCATTGAACCTGTGCCAGCCGCCGTGGGCTTCATTTACCAGTGACGGCCCAAAGGTATGGATCCATCCCAGGGCCACGTTCTGCGTGGTGCCCAGGTTATTGCGTTCATCGTGACCCCAAACCGGCACACCGGCTTCGTAGGTGTTGTTGAACACATAGCGACCGCTGATGGTGTCCCTGGTGGAGAAGTTGTGATCGATACGGGTGGTGTAGTTGTGCTGGTAGGAAGTCGCGCTGAAGGGTGTTGTCAGATAGTTCTGCGTGCCGATCGGCGTAATGTTCGGAGTCGGCTCAAAGGCGAGGAAAGCCTGTGTTTGGGGGCTCAGCAGAGACTGCGGAATCACGTTGTTCGCGTAGTTGGCGCCCAGCGGATTCTTGAGGGTGAGAGGCACGCCCTTGGAGTCGGTCAGACTGCGGAAGTCACCGCTGCGCTGCGCAACAGTGGGAACCGTGCGGTACTGGCCAACTGCGCCCTGTGCCGCGAAACCACTCTCCCAATTGAAGAAGAAGAACGTCTTGTCCTTGCCATGGTAGAGCTTCGGCAGGATCACCGGACCACCGATGTTCGCACCGAACTGGTTGCGGTTCAGACGGGGGGAAGAAACGCTCTTGCCTGCGATGGCGTCATAGGTCTGCGTGAAAGCATCGTTGCGGTTAAATTCCCACAACGTGCCCTTGAGCTTGTTGCTGCCGCCGCGGGTGATGATGCTCACCTGGGCGCCGGGCGCGCCGCCCACTTCCGCTCCGTAACTGCTGGTCTCGACCTTGAACTCGGCAAGCGAGTCGACCGACGGCGAGAAGCTGTAGGTCATTGCGTCATAGTCCATTACTTCAACGCCGTCCAGGAAGTATCGGTTTGCGGTATCGCGCTGGCCGTTGGCCGATGCCGAGGTGGCTCCGGCGCCGGGGTCTGTCTGGCCTACGGAACCACGTCCGCGGCGAACCGTGATGGAGCCCGGAGTGCCGGCCTGCACTCCTGGAATCAGCTGCGTGAGCTGAATGAAGTTACGGCCGTTCAGGGGAAGATCGACAATTTTACTGCCATCGATAACCGTCCCCACCGTGGCGTTCTCTGTTTGCAGCAGCACGGAGGATGCGGAAACATTCACAGTTTCATTGACGCTGCCGACCTGCATCGCGAAATCGATACGCGCGCTCTGGCCGACCTGAAGCGTTACTTTACTGCTTTCCTGACTTTGGAAGCCTTCGCGGGTCGCAGTGATTTTGTAGTCACCTGACTCCAGGAAGGGGATGAAATAGTTGCCCGCCGCGTCTGTTTTTACTTCGCGGACGGTGTTGGTTGAAAGACTGGTTGTCCGAACGGTAACTTCGGCGACTACAGCGCCGCTGGTATCTGTCGCGGAACCGGAAAGTGTGGCGGTCGTACCCTGACCGAAACACGCTGCTGCCGCAAGACATGCTGCGGCGAATACCCTGAGGATTTTCCCCATTTCGCTAGTGTGACAGCCTATGTAAAAATTGACTGTTCACTGTTCCTGAAGCAATCGTTATCGGATTGTGAACGATGGCGAATGACAGAGCGCGGGCCGGGCTGCGATATGCTCCTAAAGATATGAGCACAACCGCCCCGGTCCAGGTGGATCGCCACGCAGCGTATAACAAGTCGCGTCTCTTCCTCGTCAGTGTTCTGGCACTATTCACCGCCGGTATGGCGGCATCACTCCGGGCAGACATCGCCAGTGACCTGCAAAGGCTCTTCTTCGATCCCATTGACAAGGCGCATTCCGCTGAGATGATCGGCAAGGTGCTGGGCGTGCCGTTCCTTGGGTTCGCTTTTACGATTGGAATCGGCAGCCCGCTTCTGGACATGATTGGCATGGGGCTTTTGCTGCCGCTTTCGGGTGTCTGCTTCATTATTGGAACCCTGACGATCCTGTTTGCATCCAGCCTGGCCAGCGGCACGGGAATCTTTGACATTATCTGGATTGGAGCTGTTATTACCGGCGTGGGCTGGGGGTTGGTGGAAACGGTTATCAACCCGTTAACCGCCACCGTTTACCCCGACGACAAGACCGGAAAACTGAATGCGCTGCACGCCTGGTGGCCGGGTGGGCTGATCGCGGGTGGCCTGCTGGGTTATGGACTTGGACAGGCGGGCGTCGACTGGAAGATCAAACTGGGCCTGGTTCTGGTTCCGGCGGCGCTGACCGTCATCCTTTGCCTGGGCCTGAAGTTCCCGCCGACAGAACGCGCCGCTTCCGGCGTGACCATGGGCGACATGTTTAAGGAACTGCTGAACCCGATGTTTCTGGTGCTGTTCGCTGCAATGTTCCTCACGGCGGCATCCGAACTGGCGCCCGGGCAGTGGGTGGATCTGGCACTGACGCGGACTGTGCACATGCAGGGCATTCTGCTGCTGGTTTATGTGAGCGGCATCATGTTCGTGGCGCGGCATTTCGCGGGCCCGATTGCGCACAAGCTCTCGCCGATTGGGCTGCTTTGGATCTCGTGCCTGCTGGCGTCGCTGGGCCTGGTGGCGCTGAGCGTGGCAAATTCTCCGGTGACCGGAATCCTGGCGGCAACCCTGTGGGGCTGTGGCGTCTGTTTCATGTGGCCGACGATGCTGGCAACTGCTTCAGAGCGCTTTCCCCGTGGAGGTGCATTGCTGATGGGTCTGATGGGCACGGCAGGAACGCTGTCCATAACCTTCGTGCTGCCTAAAATGGGTGAGATTTTCGATACGAAGAAAGTGGAACTGGCTGGTGGCGACGCGGCTTTTAAAGCACTGACCGGGGACAAGCTGGATTCGGTGCTGGGAATGGCGTCGCAGGCTTCGTTCCAGGCAGTGGCGATTCTGCCGGCGATTCTGCTGGTGGTATTCGGCGCGATTTGGTTTTATGACCGTTCGAAGGGCGGGTTTAAAGCAGGTAAGCTGTAAGCAAAGGGCAGGAGCGACCCGATTTCATTCGGATCGCTCCTGGCATCTACGCGACCGAGTACTTCCGCGCGGCCTTGATGATTTGCGGCGCGAGGCGCGGCACGGCGATTTCGGGATCCTTGTCCTCGTATTCCAGAGAGACGAATCCGCGATAGCCGCCTTTTGCGAATAATCCGAAAAGACGCTCGAAATCCGCCGGTTCTTTCTTGCCGTCAGGCGTCGAAATCATGGCCTTGATGTGGGTGCTGACCGCGTAGGGCACTGACATCTCCACCTGCGCGTAGCCATCTTTCGGAAAGTTCCCGGCGTCAAGGTTCATGCCAGCCCAGGGGGAATCGGTTTTCTTCACGATTTCGATGGTCGGCCCGGCATTGGTGGTAAGCCCGCCATCGTCCTCCACTCCCAGAATGATGCCCTTCGTACCCGCGTATTCGGCACCGCGCTTGAAGGTTTCGACAGCCCAGGCGATGGCCTGCGCTTCGGTCGCACCCTTCGGTATTGCGCCGCCGAAAACGCGGACGTGCGAAGCCCCGAGTTTCTCGGCAACGTCCACCCACTTCTTCGTTTCGGCGACTTCGGCAGCCTGCAGCTCAGGTGTGGGCTGGGCGAGACGGATGCGCGCGGCGACGCTGTAAAGAGAGACTCCATTTTTGTAGGCAGTGCGCCGCAGGGTGGCGAGGTACTGGTTCGACGTGTCCGGAAACCAATAGACGGTCGTGTCCAGACCTTCGAAGCCCAGATCCGCAGTGACCCGGATCACGTCTTCGTAAGTCATCTTCTTCGCGGCGAGCGCGTCGCGGTAGGAATAGGCGACAAGTCCAGGGCGCAGCCGCCCTTTGAAGGTGGACTGCGCATTGAGCTGAGAAGCTGCCGCAAGGGCGGGGATGGTTTTAAGAAGAT
>JBBQDH010000200.1:0-10863 GCA_038319515.1 Bryobacterales bacterium | reverse complement strand
GTGCGGCCGGAGAAGCGCGGGAAGCAGTATGTGGATCCGACCTGGCCGGACCGGTTCGGAAAAGAAGATGAAGTGAAGATCCCGGTGCCGCAGGAGGACATCATGCAGAAGCATGTGGGGAATTTTTTAGATTGCATGCGGTCGCGGGAAAAGCCGACGCTCGATGTGGAGACGGGGGCGCGGGCTCAAGTGCTGATTACGATGGCGGTGATGTCTTACCGGCAGGGTAAAGTGCTGTATTTCGATGAGAAAAATTGGCGGGTGACGGATCGGCCTCCGGTGGCGGAAGTTGCCGCGGGTATGAAGAGGGGTTAAAGGTGCGGGTGGTTTGGGTGGTGCTGCTTTTGGCGGTTTTTGGATATCAGAGCCGACCGGCTCCTCTGCCGGAGATTAAGTCCGGCAGCGAAGACCGTCGGCAGCACCTTAAGTAGTGTCGGGGCGGGGGGATTTTCTCAGGGCGCTTTCTCTCGGGCGCTACACTGAAGGCTCACCTGTATGAGCAGCGAAACCCTTCAGCGTACACCTTTGAATGATGTCCACCGGGCTTCCGGGGCGAAGATGGTGGATTTTGGCGGTTGGGATATGCCGGTTTCATATTCCGGTCTGGTGGACGAGCACAACACCGTGCGGAACGCGGTTGGGCTCTTCGATGTCAGCCACATGGGTGAGATTGAGATCCGCGGGCCGGAAGCGGCGAAGTTCACCGATTATGTGACCACCAACTCCGTCACGAAGCTGAAGCACGGCCAGGCGCAGTATTCTGGCCTGCTGTATGAACATGGTGGGTTCGTGGACGACATTCTGGTTCACAAGGTCGCTGACGATTCGTTCTTCATCTGTGTGAATGCTTCGAACCAGGACAAAGACTTCGAGCATATTGTGGCCGCAAATCAGTTCGATTGCGAAGTGGAATTCGCGAGCCCGAAGTATGCGCAGATCGCGATTCAGGGTCCGAAGGCATTGCTGACGGCGCAGCAACTGACTGAGACGCCGCTCGCTCCGATTCGTTATTACTGGTTTGCCGACGGCACTTTCGCGGGCGTGCCGGCGCGGATGGCTCGCACGGGTTATACCGGCGAAGACGGCTTCGAAGTCTACGTCGCCCCGGAGCACGCGGTGGATGTCTGGAAGGCCATCATGAAAGCAGGCGAGGCTTTCGGGATTAAGCCCTGCGGGCTGGGCGCGCGGAATACGCTGCGACTCGAAAGCAAGATGGCCCTGTATGGGCATGAAATCGGTGCTTCCATTTCGCCTCTGGAAGCCGATCTCGCATGGATTGTGAAGTTCGAAAAAGGCGATTTCATTGGGCGCGATGCGCTGGTGAAGCAACGCGACAACGGCCTGACCCGCAGGCTGACCGGCTTTGAGATGCGTGGTCGCGGCATCGGGCGCGATGGCTATGAGGTTCTGGTGGGCGGGCAGCCGGCCGGATGGGTGACCAGCGGGTCGCCGGCACCGACGCTGGGCAGGAATATCGGGCTGTGTTACCTTCCCATTGGGCACGCAAAGCCCGGTGAGAAGATCGAAATTGTAGTGCGAAATCAGGCAGTCGAGGCGGAAACCGTTGCGACTCCTTTCTATAAGAGGCCTCAATGAACTATCCGGAAAGCTACCGCTATACCAAGGAACATGAGTGGGTCAGCCTGGTTGGCGACACCGCCACAATCGGTATTACGTTTCATGCGCAGGAGGAGCTGGGGGACATTGTGTATGTCGACCTGCCGAAACCGGGCGCGACGCTTGAAACCGGGAAGAGCCTGGGCTCTGTGGAATCTGTGAAGGCCGTTTCCGATATCTATGCTCCGCTGGCCGGCGAGGTGCTGGAAGCGAACGACATGCTGGCCGCATCGCCGGAGAAGCTGAATGAAGATCCGCATGGGGCGGCGTGGCTGGTGAAAATCCGCGTGGCGGACATTGCGGAATTTAACAATCTTTTATCCGCCGCGGACTATCAAACCTATGTGGGGGCGGAAAACTAAAAGTTGCGCTATCTTCCGAAGTCTGACTCTGAACGCCAGGAAATGCTGGCAGCCTGCGGCCTGACATCTGCCGAACAGTTATTCGGGCAAATTCCTGTAGCGGCAATGATCGATCACTCGCTCGATCTTGCGCCGGGCATTTCCGAGTATGAAATAGTCGATTATTTTAAGGGCCTTTCCGATAAGTCCGGCAATGGTTACGCGTCATTCCTGGGTGCCGGGGTGTATAGCCATTACCGCCCGGTGGTAGTGGACGCGATCGTTTCGCGCGGGGAGTTTCTGACGTCGTACACACCGTACCAGTCCGAAATTTCGCAGGGCACGCTTGTCACGATTTTCGAATTCCAGACCATGGTGTGTCAGCTGACCGGCATGGATGTAGCGAACGCATCAATGTACGACGCGTCGACCGCAGTACCGGAAGCGGCGATGATGGCCGTCAGGATTACGGGTCGGCAGAAAATTCTGGTGGCGAGGTCGGTGCATCCCGAGTATCGGCAGGTGCAGGAGACTTACGCGAAGAATCAGGGCCTGCCAATTGAAGAGTTTGGGTACGACGCTGAGACCGGACAGATTGATCTGGCGGATTTGGAAGCGAAGCTCGATAAGCAGACTGCGTGCGTGATTATTCAGTCTCCAAATTTTTTCGGGATTATTGAAGATGTGAAGAAGGCGGCGGAGCTGGCGCACGCGCAGGGCGCGTTGTTGGTTTTCACCTTCTCGGAAGCCGCTTCACTGGGGATTCTGGAGCCACCGAAGGATGCCGACATCGTGGCGGGCGAACTGCAGTCATTTGCGATTTCGCCCAGTTATGGCGGGCCGTTCGCGGGCATCATCGCGGCGAAAGAGAAGTTCATCCGGCAGTTGCCGGGTCGGCTGGTGGGCCAGACTCTGGATTCGCGGGGCAACCGGGCATTCTGCCTGACACTGGCGACGCGCGAGCAGCATATCCGGCGTGAGAAAGCGACTTCGAATATCTGCACGAATCAGGCATTAATTGCGCTGATGGCAACGGTTTACCTGGAGCTCTACGGCAAGCAGGGGCTGCGGGAACTGGCGACCCAGAATTTGGCGAAGGCGCACTACCTGGGATCAAAGATCAAGCCGCATTTCAGCGGGCCATATTTCAATGAGTTTGTGGCGGCAGGCACTAAGTCGCCGGAAGAGATCAACGAGGCGCTGTTGGAACGGAAGATTATTGGCGGACTGGCACTGGGTAAGTTCTATCCGGAACTGAGCAAGGCATCGCTGCTTTGCGCCACGGAAATGACAAAGCGCGCTGACATGGATACGCTGGCGGAGGTTTTCCACTCATGATCCGCAAGGTTCGGTCACACATCACACAGAACGAAGATCTGATTTTCGAGCGCAGTTCGCCGGGCAAGATTGGCTATCAGCTGCCCACGCTGGACGTGCCGGAAGTGGACCCGGCGACGGCTCTGGGCGCGGCCAATGTGCGCGCTTCCATTGAGGGCTTTCCGGAAGTCAGCGAAGTGGAAGTGGTGCGGCATTTTACGCGGCTTTCCACGTGGAACTACGCGATCGATCTGGGCATGTATCCGCTGGGATCGTGCACCATGAAATACAACCCGCGAATCAACGAAGCGGTGGCGCGGCTGGAAGGTCTGGCCTGGTCGCATCCCTATCAACCAGAAAGCCTTTCGCAAGGTGTGATGGAAGTGGTGGCAAAGCTGGAAGACGCGCTTTGCGAGATCACCGGTCTGGACGCGATTACGCTGCAGCCGGCGGCGGGCGCGCATGGTGAACTGACCGGGATTCTGCTGGTGCGGGCGCTGCTGGAATCGCAGGGAAATCCGCGCAAACGCATTCTGGTGCCTGATTCCGCGCATGGAACGAATCCGGCGACGGCGGGCATTGCGGGTTATGCGGTACAGAATGTCCGGTCAAATGACCAGGGCATGATCGATCTGGAAGAGCTTTCGAAGCTGGTGGATGAAGACGTTGCGGCGCTGATGGTGACGAACCCGAATACGCTGGGCGTGTTCGAAGAGAACATCATGCAGGCGGCGGATATTCTGCATTCGAAGGGCGCGATGGTTTACATGGACGGGGCGAATCTGAATGCTCTCGTCGGTGTAGCGCGGCCGGGCGATTTCGGGATTGATGTGATGCATATCAATCTGCACAAGACATTCTCCACGCCGCATGGTGGCGGTGGTCCGGGCGGCGGTCCGGTGGCAGTGAAGAAGCACCTGGCGCCATTCCTGCCGGTGCCGAAGCTGAAGCGGCTCAAAGACGCGTTCGCGTGGGATTACGATGTGCCGCAGTCGATTGGCAAGGTGCGCGCGTTTTATGGGAATTTCGGCGTGCTGGTGCGGGCGCTGGCGTACATCCTGGCGCATGGCGGGCCGGGCCTTCGCAATGCAACCGTGGATGCGGTGCTGAACGCGAATTACATCCGGCATAAGCTGGCGCCTTATTTCGATTTGCCGTACAACCGACCGAACATGCATGAAGTAGTGTTCAGCGACGACCGGCAGGCGGTGAAGGGCGTGAAGACGGGCGATATGGCGAAGCGGCTGATCGATTACGGATTCCATCCGTACACGGTGAGCTTCCCGATGATTGTGCACGGCGCGCTGATGATTGAGCCGACGGAGACGGAATCGAAGCAGGAGCTGGATCTGTTTATCGACGCGATGATTTCGATTGCGAAGGAAGTGGATGAAGAACCGGGGACGGTGACTTCGGCTCCCCATCTGACGCGGACGACGCGGGTGGATGAAGTGACTGCGGCCCGGAAACCGATTGTGCGGTGGCAGCCTTAAGGCTGCTCGGCAATGGACCGAATATACCGTCTGCAATTCCCTGGTAGTCGAAATAGCCGGGGAACGTATCCAGGTTCATATAAGGCCAGTTAATGCCCTGCGGGGTGAGCTGGTAGCTGGCGGGAATGGCGAAAAGTGCTGGTTCCGGCTCGCCAGGTTTCGCCGACACCAGCCGAAAGTGTTTCTGCAGGATCGGAAAGCCCATCCCGTTCCATTCCCACTCCGAGCGTTCAACCGCAATACAACCAAGCGCCGGAGCGAAAGCAATTCGGAACCTCCGGAAACGCCAAAAAGAGAGCTGGTGAAGAAGCGCAGGAGCCGGAAAGTACTCTGGATTGCGGTGGTGGTGTTGGCGGGATTCACAGCCGCATCGCTTGCGCTGGGCAAATAGCGGCTGGCGAACGTTCGGCTTACCTTCCCGACAGGATGATGGTGTTGCCTTCGGAATCCGTCATCCGCAGGAACGATCCCCAGGGCTGTTTCTCCGGCGGGCCGCTGAAGACCACCCCATTTGCGGATAACGCCGCGTAAGTCTCGTCGATATCGTCTACTTCCCATGAGGTGTTGAGAAACGATCCGACACGGTTTTCCTGGCCTTCCGGCGTGAAGAGAGTGATGCCGGTTTGGGCGCCCGGGATGGAGAGCTCAATCCAGCGTTGTTTGTCGTTGAAGGCCTGGTCAGTGAGGATCCGGAAGCCCAGCTTTTCAGTGTAAAAAGACAGTGCACGGTCCTGATCCGCGACGGGTACGCCGAGGAATTTGATTCGCTTGATCATGCGAACAGGATGGCATTTTGTGTAGCTTCCAGGCAATGGTCCCGCTGCGATTGGCTGCAACGGTTGCTATAGCGATGGTTACTATAGTGGCATGGAGCTGGACAACTACCTGATCGACACGCTGATGCGGGACCTGGTGCAGCATGACCGGTCACCTGCATCGTTCCTCGTTTATTTGTACATCTGCCGGCAGACGCATGGCGAGGCGCGGACTGCAGCGGCAATCAGTTATGCGGTGCTCGCGGAAGCGATTGGTCTTTCGAAGAGGTCGGTGCAGTCAGCGGTTGGCAGACTGCTGGAACGGAAGCTGATCCGAAAGCGTCAGCCTCACCCAACATCCACGCCGATCTATACGGCGCTCACGCCCTGGATTCGTGTGAAGGCCCGGGCTTAAGCCGGCGGGCCAGGTTTTTCCTGCGGCGAGGTTCCGTTGGGATCATTGACAGTCGCGCCCTTCGGCAGCGGGACGGGGCCGTTCAGCAGTGGGTCACTGGTTGCGATCATCCAGCGATCCAGCCTTGCGCGCATGTCGCGAAGGGCATCCGCATTCGCCGGATCGGTCGCCACGTTGGCGCGCTCCGCAGGATCAAACATCAAATCATAGAGCGATTCATCGGCCACGGGGCGTGTGCGCCAGCCATTCTCCACCCAGAGCGCTTTGGAGGGGCCATCGTCGCAGTTGGGAAGCACGGGTGTGTGCTTGTCTCCGAAGTGGCGAACGTACTTCCAGCGTTGGGTGCGGACGGCGCGGAGGGGTTCATATGCGGCGTGATACGTCACTTCCGCGAAAACCTCTTCATTGATTTCCTTCACCTCGGCACGCACCAGCGGCATCATGGATTTGCCCGTGAGCCACTGTGGTTTCGGAATTCCCAGGTAGTCGCAGATGGTGGGGAAAATATCGACGTGGGAGACCATCGCGTCCACCACCTTGCCGCCACTGAAACCGCGCGGACCGCGCATGATGAGGCTGACGCCCATGCCCTGATCGGTGCAGTTGCACTTCATGGAAGGGAAAGCGATGCCGTGATCGGTGGTGGAAATCACCAGAGTGTTGGCGGCTTGCCCGCTGCGTTCCAGCGCCGCCAGCACCTGCCCGACAGCGTCATCCATGATGCGGGCACTGGCCTTGAATCCGGCCATGTCTTCGCGGGTCTGCGGAGTGTCCGGGATGGGTACGGGCGGCTGGATGAAGCGGGCATCTTCGGCGGGGCCAGGCTTCGGATACTGGCGGTGCGTTTCGAAGAAGCCGACTTCGAAGAACCAGGGCTTGTCGTGTTTACGTTCCACAAAGGCAACGGCGGCAGGGGCCACATCTACCGCTTTGGTGCTGCGCGTGGAGAGGACTTCGTCGTAACCAATAGGCGCGGGCGTTTTCGCGATATGCTGGATTCCCGCCAGCGCGGCAGTGTAACCGTGGGGCCGCAGTGTATGCAGGATGTGCTGTTTGTAGTCGTGGAGCGAAAAGCCGCGATGCGCAAGGCCCAGCATGCCGCTTGCGTGCGGCGACTGGCCGGTGAGCAGTGCGGCGCGACTGGGACTGCAGGTGGGCGCAGCGCTGAAGGCCTTGCGAAACAGGATGCCGCTTTCGGCCAGTTTCTGCAGGGCGGGCGTGGGCACCGATGCGCCGTAAGGCTGCAGGTAGCGACCGGAATCGTGGGAGTGGATGTAGAGGATGTTCGGCAGGCGCGCGGCATCTGGCTGCATGGCACTGACGGTGCTGGTGGCGGCAAGGCCAGCCAAAAACGCGCGGCGTTCGATGAATTGGGGCATCGCCAGTAAGTCTATTCGATATGATGTGGAATTCTCATGAAGCTCATTGCGCTCGTCCTCACCGCATCGTCATTGTTCGCCCAGGCTCCCCGGAATAAGCCGTTACCGGCGCCGGGCATTCCCGTGCCGGAGGCTGACCAGAAGCAACTGCGCGCGGGCCTGGACCGCCTGGGCGCAAAGCTGGAAGCTATCAAGGCGAATCCGCACTACCCGGACGTACTGGTGTTCCACAAGGCCGTGCGCTTCGCGCTGGAAGGCAATGAATTCTTCCGGCAGGAGCAAATTTTCCGAGCCAAAGAATTGCTGCGGGTGGGGTCTGAACGCGCGGACGCGCTGGCTCACGGGGAAGCCCCGTGGACTCGCGCAACCGGTCTTGTGGTGCGCGGATACATCTCGAAACTCGATGGCAGTGTGCAGCCTTACGGGCTGGTGGTGCCGCCCACGTTTGGGCCGGAGAAGCCGCATCACTGGCGCGTGGACGCATGGTTCCACGGGCGCAGCGACACAATGAACGAAGTGGATTTCCTGTATGACCGGATG
This sequence comes from Bryobacterales bacterium, assembly GCA_038319515.1. Taxonomy (GTDB): domain Bacteria; phylum Acidobacteriota; class Terriglobia; order Bryobacterales; family Bryobacteraceae; genus BOG-234. The sequence goes on along the minus strand of JBBQDH010000200.1, from coordinate 3,006 downwards.
CAGAATCCCGGCGAGTTCCAGCCGACCGACACGATTGTGATGCATCTTTACGGGCGCTACTGCAATGCCAGTAAGTTCGCGGGGGAGATGGATTTCTTCGAAGCGCTGGACGATGTAAAGAAGCACTTCAACGTGGATGAGAACCGCATTCTGGTGCGCGGCTTCAGCATGGGCGGGGCGTCGGTGTGGCATATCGCGGCGCACCATGCGGGTGAGTTTGCGGCGGCGGCGCCAGGGGCGGGCTTTGCTGAAACGCTGGAGTATCAGAAGAACGCGAAGTATCAGCCGACGTGGTGGGAAGCAAAGCTCTACCATCTGACGAACGCAACGGACTACGCAGTGAACTTCGCGCAGTTGCCCATTGTTGCTTACAACGGCGATCAGGATCCGCAAAGGCAGGCCGCGGACATCATGGCGCGCAACATGGAAGAGGAAGGGCTGACGCTCTCACGCGTGTGGGGCCTGAACATTGGGCATGCGTATACGCCCGCGTCGAAGGTGCAGCTGACGCAGATGATAGATGCGATTGCGGCGAAGGGGCGGAACCAGTGGCCGCGGCAGATCCGGTTCACCACGTGGACGCTGAAGTACAACAAGATGCGCTGGGTGGTGGTGGATGGCCTGGAGAAGCATTGGGACCGCGCGCGGGTGGATGCTGACATAGTGAACGACCATGCGGTGCGGGCGAAGACGTCGAACGTTTCGGCGTTCAGTTTTGAGATGGGCGTGGCGGCGGGGCTGATGAATCCGGCGGCGAAGGTGACCGTGGATCTGGACGGACAGAGCCTGACCGTGCCGGGCGCAATGACCGATGGCTCCTGGACCGCACGGTTCCGCAAGACCAACGGCAAGTGGACTGTAGCCGGTGACGATGGCACCGCACTGCGCAAACAGCATGATTTACAGGGCCCGATTGACGATGCTTTTCTGAGCAGCTTCGTGATGGTGCGGCCCACGGGCACGCCGATGAACGAGACGGTGGGCAAATGGGCAAATGCAGAGCAGGAGCGTGCCGTGCAGCAGTGGCGCGGGCTGTTCCGGGGTGATACGCCGGTGAAGGATGACACGGCGATTACCGATGCCGATATTGCGTCCAGCAACCTGGTGCTGTGGGGCGATCCGCAGAGCAACAAGGTGCTGGCGCGGGTGATTGCAAAGCTGCCCATCGGGTGGACGGCTGATGCGGTTACGTTGGGTGCGCGACGCTTTCCGGCGGCCACCAGTGCGCCGGTAATGATTTATCCGAATCCGCTGAACCCGAAGAAATATGTAGTGATCAACAGCGGGTTCACGTTCCGTGAATCGGCGAATGGCAGCAATTCCTGGCAGGTGGCGGAATTGCCGGATTACGCGGTGGTGGACCTCACATCGCCGCCGGATCAGCGCTGGCCGGGGAAGATCGCGGCGGCGGGGTTCTTTGGGGAGAAGTGGGAACTGCTGGTGGGTGACGGGAAGTAATCCGTGCCAGCCGCGCCGGGGTGTTCCTGGGTGGTACAGCCGTCCGCTATTTCCTGGCCTTTATCGAAACGGGATCCGGGCCAGCAGATCAGCCCAATCCTCGGGACGATTGTCACACCAAATCAGAATCAGCGCTTCGGCGACTTCGATGACCGGCGCACTTTGAGGGATTACGAGCAGAACGCCGGGGCTGTGACCGCCCCGCGCCTGAAACGCTGCAAGCGCACCCGGCATGGTGCGTTTGTCATGAGTGACCAGAATTCTGTCCTGTCCGGAAGCCAGAGCGAGCACATCCTCGTCGGGTATTCCGTCCAGTTTGGCGGACTGGGCTGTCTGAAAGTCGATGGCAGGCTCCCTCCGAAGTGTGGCATCGACGATGATTCGTTTCAGATCATTATCGGCCTGAAACCGAATACTCAAGAGGACGTGAGTTCCTGGCGGGCAGCCCGCAATCGCGCAAAGAGTTCGGGCCGACTTTGGCTCAAGGGAGGCAAGAGGCGATCAAGTTCCTGTTCACCAGCACGGATGTTGGCGTCCACCAGTGTTTGGTTCGCAAGGTAAAAAGTAATTGCGCCGTATACCTGCTCCAGAGAAAGCGACTGAAAGTTCAGCCGAATTGTTTCAGGCGAGTCCCCGTCTCTGAACGAGTGAACGATGGAATCGAGTGACACTCGAGTCCCTTCTACATAAAATCCGCCGTTCTGTTCTTCGACGTAGGTGGCCATCTGAAACCAGTATATGCCGAAGCTAACGGGCCTATTCCGCCTTGGGCTGGATTTTTGCCGACGTTCGGAACGTCACCAAAATCATCACCAGAATCACCGCCGCCATAGCGGAGGAGCTCAGCCAGAAAGTGTGCCAGTCGCGCACAACCTTGCCTCCCTCAGTGTGGGTGAAGTAATCCACTGCAGCACCGGAAAGCAGAGATCCAATCAACATCCCGACGCCATAAGTCAGGAAGATGATGAAACCCTGCGCGGCATTGCGCAGATGAGGCGGCGCCTGCTGATCGGTGTACAACTGGCCGGTCATGAAGAAGAAGTCGTAGCAGGCTCCGTGCAGGATGATGGCGAGGTAGAACATCCACATGTTGCCATCGGCGTTCCCGTATGCCAGCAGGATATACCGCAAAACCCAGCTCGCCAGCCCCAGCAGAATCACGGCCCGCACGGTGAACCGGCGGAAGATGAACGGCATGGCGAGCATCATCAAAACTTCCGATGCCTGGCCGAGTGACATGATGTTGGCAGCGTTCGGAACTCCCACTTCATTCAGGTAATTGTTGGTGAAAGAAAAGTAGAACGTCAACGGGATGCAGGCCAGAACGGACGCGATGGCAAAGAAGAAGAACGCCTTGTCCTTCAACATCACAAGCGCGTCCAGGCCCAGTGCCGTGCGCGCGTCGAACTTCGTGCCCTTGCCTTTGGGCGGTGTATGCGGCAGCAGCACCAGGCTGACCAGAACCATCACCAGCGACGCCCCGACGGTGACCCAGAACTGGCCCGTGTTGCCTTCCATGTTCATGTAGCCGATTACGTTAGTGATGAA
>JBBQDH010000199.1:0-10893 GCA_038319515.1 Bryobacterales bacterium | reverse complement strand
CGGGCGCGGTTGAGTCGCCATTCGTCTTCGGCTATGGACTGGGCGATTTGGGTTTCGAGAGCGCCGACGGGGAAGTAGGCCTGGCGGAGTTCGCTCGCGAATTTTTCGAAGGCGTCGCGGTCTTCTTCGGCCATTGTCAGGACCTGGCCGGTCAGGCCGTGACGCCAGCCGTTTAGGGAGGCTCGGATTTTGCCCTCGGGGGATCTGGGACCGGTGGATTTTTGTGAATTGCGGCGGTTGGCGTCGATTTGTTTTTGAGTGGCCGGCATGGGGGCTCCCTGATGGAAGGAGTAGCATGCGGGTGGGGTGGGGACGGTTCCGGGGAGTGGAAAAATCCGGGTTAAATGCTTTGGATTGTGTGAGGAATATTTTCGCGATGATTGTGATCGCCGTTTTGGCGGCGGGCGCGGAGACAGGCACTTTTGAGACGGCTGTGGTGCCGGTTCTGAGGGCGGGATGTATTTCGTGCCATAACAACGGGCTTTAGTCGGGCGGGTTGATCTGGAGGCGGAGTTTTCTCAGGCGAAATCGCTGACGACGGAGCGTGAAGCGTGGAGGCGGATTGTGAAGCGGATGAAGGACGGCACCATGCCGAGACCGGCGGGGATGGACGGGATGATTGCGTTTCTGGAGCAGGCGGTGGCGGAGTGATGGGGGCACGGACGCCACCGGAGATTCATGGTCTTTTCGAACGTGCATTCAACGACAAAGACCTGGATGCGATTGCAACGCTCTCTGAACCAGAGCACGGAGGTTGTGCGCCGTCAGGGTGATGGGAGTTGGTTGTTTGCCATCGATATCCCGCATACGCCGGGGCGTTAGTGCAGGGCGGGATTGACGCCGACCAGGCCAAACTATTTCTCAACACGTGGTATTTCCGGGTCACCCACAGCCGCATCCCCGCCATCATTGACGTCGCAAAAACAAGCGGCCGCCACCAGGACGGTATCCGCCGGTGGTTTACCTCCGGCATCAATAGCGGAATCCGTGAAGGCATCAACAGCCTGGTCCAGGCGGCCAAGGCAAAAGCCTGCGGCTATCGCTCAGATCGAAACCTTGCCACCATCATTTACCTCATTGCGGGCAAACCCGATCTCTCGCGCCTACCCACGTGAAATCGCAAAGAACCAGAAGAACCCGGGTGTGTCTGGTGGATGGCTCATTCCGGAACGGATCACTAAGCGAGGAGTTTGGTGATGACGTTGCCTGCTACATCCGTTAGCTTGAAATCTCTGCCCTGGAATTTAAAGGTCAGCTTCTGGTGATCGAGGCCCAGTAAATGCAGCATGGTGGCGTGGATGTCGTGCACGTCCATGCGGTCGCCGGTGGGGCTGAAGCCGAGTTCGTCGGTGCCTCCGATCATCTGGCCGGGTTTGACGCCGCCGCCGGCCATCCAGAGGGTGAAGGCGTCGATGTGGTGGTTGCGGCCGGCTTTGCCGGAGTCCCGGACCTCTCCCATGGGGGTGCGGCCGAATTCCCCGCCCCAGACTACGAGCGTGTCTTCGAGGAGTCCTCTTTGCTTCAGGTCACGGATCAGCGCGGCGGTGGGCTGATCGATTTCGCGGGTCACCTGATTCAGGGGCTGGCCGAGGTCGGAGTGGTGGTCCCAAGCGGTGTGATAGAGCTGCACGAAACGGACGCCGCGTTCGACTAAGCGGCGGGCGAGGAGGCAGTTGTTGGCGTAGCTGGCTTTGCCGGGTTCGGCTCCGTAGGCGTCGAGCGTTGCCTTGGTTTCCTTGCCGAAATCGATGAGCTCGGGGCCGGAGGTTTGCATGCGGTAGGCCATCTCATAAGACGCCATGCGGGTGGCGATTTCGGGGTCTCCGGATTCGGCGAGCTGGGAGAGATTCAGGTCGCGGATGGTTTGGAGGGTCTCGCCCTGGGAATCGGCGGAGATGCCTTTGGGGCGGGAGAGGTCGAGGATGGGGTCGCCGCCGGAACGAAATGGCACGCCCTGATAGGCGGAGGGCAGGAAGCCGCCGGACCAGAGGGCGGCACCGCCACGGGGGCCACGGGGGCCGGACTGGAGGACGACGTAGCCGGGCAGGTCATTGGACTGGCTGCCGATGCCGTAGGTGACCCAGGAGCCCATGCTGGGGCGGCCGAAGCGGGTGGAGCCGGTGTTGGAGAAGCACTTGGCGGGGCCGTGGTTGAAGTTCTCCGTGGAGACGCCCCGGAGGAAGGTGACTTCGTCGGCGATGCCGGACATGTGGGGCAGCAGATCTGAGAACCACGCACCCGACTGGCCGTATTGTTTGAATTCGTGAGTGGTGCCGAGGAGCTTCGGTTTTTCCTTCGCGAAGGTGTCCATGAAGGCGAAGCGTTTACCCTTCATCAGCTCTTCGGGCACTGCCTGGTTGTGGTACTTCTGCAGGGCGGGTTTGTAATCGAAGAGTTCGAACTGGCTGGGAGCGCCCGCCATGAAGAGATAGATGACGTTCTTCGCTTTGGCGGGGAAGTGGCCGGGTTTGGCCTGCATCGGATTGACGGGCGCGGGGGCGGCGAAACTCTTGCCATCGTTGAGAAGAGAGAGCAGGGCCAGTTTGCCGACGCCGACACCGCAGCGGCTGAAGAAGTGGCGGCGGGTTTCGTATTGCAGGAGGAGGTCTTCTTGCGTCATGTCAGTTAGTCTTTGTTTGGTTAATCCCGGGTCAGAAAGTCGTCGAGGTTCATGAGAACGCGGGCCACGCCGGTCCATGCGGCTTCGAGGGGGAGGTCTTTGGGAAGCATGGCTGCGAGTTTGGCGGGAGGCGGATTAACGGGCACACCTTCGGGGCTGAATTTGCCGCCCTTATAGATGAGCTCGATGGCGCGGGAAGGGTTGGTTTTGTATTCGTCGGTCTGGCGCGCGAGGAACTTCAGGAGGCGCTGTTCTTCATCGCCGCGCGGGGCACGTCCGAGGGCCAGCAGAAAGGCGTAGCGGATGCGGGCTGCGTTGTCTTCAGGCGCCTCTTTGATGACACGGGCAGCGAGGCCTTCGGCGAGTTCGGTGAAGGCTTCATCGTTGAGGGTGGCGAGGGCCTGAAGCGGGGTATTGGAGCGGACGCGGCGGGTGCAGGTTGAGGTAGCATCGGGAGCGTCGAAGACGGTCAGGCCAGGGAAGGCGGCGGACCGGCGGAAGAAGGTGTACACGCCTCGGCGGTAGCGGTCAGGGCCTGTTGCGACGGGCCAGGCTCCGGCAACCTGCGTGACGGACTTGGCGCCTTCGGGGTTGGGCGGGTAGACGCTGGGGCCGCCGACGGTATCAGTGAGGAGCCCGCTGGCGGAGAGGGCGGAATCGCGGATGATTTCGGCGTCGAGACGAAGCCGGCTCTGGCGTGCGAGGAGCTTGTTATAGGGGTCGATTTCTTCTAGTTCCGGGCGCTGTTTGGAAGACTGGCGATAGGCGGCGGAGGTGACGATGAGGCGGTGGATAGCCTTCTGGCTCCAGTTTTGGCGAACGAATTCGGAGGCGAGCCAGTCGAGGAGTTCGGGGTGGGTGGGCTTGTAACCCTGGGCGCCGAAATCACTTTCAGATTCGACGATGCCTTTGCCGAAATACTCCTGCCACATGCGGTTGACGGTGACGCGGGCGGTGAGCGGGTTGTCGGGGCGAACCAGCCATCTGGCGAAGTCGAGGCGGGTGTTGGCTTCGGGAGGAAGAGGCGGCAGGACGGCGGGGACGCCGGGTTGGACGGTGATGCCTTTGCGGGTGAATTCGCCGCCCAGGTGGATGTAGGATTCGCGCGGGGTGGGGAGTTCGCGCATGATCAGCGTTGTGGTGTATTTGGGCTCGCGGCGGCGGAGTTCGCGGAGGTTCTGGACGCGTTCGACGAGTTCGGGGTCCTTATAGGCGTCTGCCGCGCGGGGTCTGGCGGCCATTTCCCGGACGTAGGCCACGAGCTCTTTGCCGAGGGCGTTCCATTGGGAATCCCAGGCTTTCTTGCGGGCGATTTCTTCGGCGGTGGGGACCTGGAGGAATGGCCGGTTGAAATCGTAGCGCTCGGCTTCGCTGGCCACTTCGTCGATGTTATTGAAATAGGCGAAGAGCTGGTAGAACTCTTTTTGGGAAATGGGGTCGAATTTGTGATCGTGACAGCGGGCGCAGGCTACGGTGAGACCCATCCAGGCAGCACCGGTGGTGGCAACGCGGTCGACGACGGCTTCGACGCGGTACTGCTCGAAGTCGATGCCGCCTTCGAAATTACTGGAAGTGTTGCGGTGGAAGCCGGTGGCGATGAGCTGGTCGGTGGTGGGGTTGGGAAGGAGGTCGCCGGCGAGCTGCTCGATGGTGAACTGGTCGAACGGCATGTCGCGGTTGAGGGCGTTGATGACGTAGTCGCGGTACTTCCACATGGTGCGGGGGGCGTCGATGGTGTAGCCGTCGGAATCGGCATAGCGGGCAACGTCGAGCCAGTGGCGGCCCCAGCGTTCGCCGTAGTGGGGCGAGGCAAGGAGTTTGTCGACGAGGCGCTCGTATGCGTCGGGGCGGGCGTCAGCGGTGAATTCTTTGATTTCGACGGCGGTGGGGAGGAGGCCGGTCAGATCGAGGGAGACGCGCCGGAGAAGTGTTTCTTTGGAGGCTTCGGGGGAAGGCTGCAGGTTCTCTTTTTCGAGGCGGGCGAGGAGGAACTGGTCGATGGGGTTGCGGGCCCAGGCGGCTTGTTTGGTGGTGGGGGGATCGACGCGCCTGACGGGCTGGAAGGCCCACCAGTCGGCTCCGCGGGGTTTGGCTGCGGCGGTTTTTGGGGCGGCTCCCTGCATGTCAGAGGACCAGGGGGCGCCGCCTGCGATCCAGGTGCGGAGGGTGGCGATTTGATCTTCGGGCAGTTTGCGGCCGGGGGGCATTTTGAGGTCGCCGGTTTGGGAGATGGCGTCGGCGAGAAGACTTTTGGAGGGGTTACCCGGGGTGATGGCGGGGCCACGATTGCCGCCGGTGAGAAGGGCTTCGCGGGTAGTGACGGAGAAGCCGCTCGCCCTGGAAGACTCGTTGTGGCAGGGCTGGCAGGAGGTTTTAAGGATCTGCGGCGCGTCGGGCTGCTGAGCGAAAGCTACCGGGGCAAAAAGGGTGGCGACGAGGATTAGACTACGCACGCATACAAAGTTATCAGATTTAGGGTTCCACGATTAGTCTGCGCGGTGGGTCAGGGTTTGGTGAGGCAAGGCGCGGCCGATCCTGAGAGCTGGAAGAAATGCCCGTCACGAGGGAGCAGGGTGCAGCCGTTTTGCAGGCGAGCCAGTTGCCAGGTGACGGAGCGTTGGCACTTGATATCAAGTAGTTCGACGGTTGGTCCCGCGAGCGGAAGCTGGGCGGGAGTCAGGTTGTAGTCTGCAAGAAATTCGGCGATTGTCTGAGTAGAAACACGGAAGGACGGCAACTCGCACGCTTCGCGAAAGCCGAGAGCCCTGGGTTGGGTGATGGTGATGGTTTGGCCGAGAAGAGCTTTCGCCTCTTCATCGGAGAGAGCTGTGATGCCGGGCGCGCCGAGGTCTTTTTGCAACGTCCACGGCCCTGCCCATTGCGGGGGCAGGCCGGGAACGTTGGGCGTCGTGGCGCAGGCGGCACAGAGGATGAGACCTGTGAGGGCTGCGATTGTTGCCTTGTGGGTCATGGTTTGAGGTATAGTTCGCGTTCCGCCGCGCGGCGCCGGGTGAGGCCTGCGACGGGCTGCAGGACACCCTCCACTTTAGCCTTGTTCCACATGAGGAAGGCGTCAGCCGCTTTGGCGTGATTGCCTGCGAGGTGCTCTCTGAGCACGGTTGATTGCCGGTAGTTGCCATTGCCGATGTTGAATGCGAGGGCGACCATGGCGGCAAAATTATTATCGCTGGTGGGCGCGGCGCTGGTGGCGTTTTCGACGGCCGATTCCGTGCCGGCCATATCGTCCCGCAGGGTTTGTTCGGCCTCGTCCGGGGTGATGTGCATGCCGGGAGTGACGCCTTTGATGTGGCCGTAGCCGATGGTCCAGATTCCGGCTACATCCTGGTAGGCGTCGAGCTTGACACCTTCAAAGCTCTTGATAAGCGCGATACCGGCAGCGTTTGTACGTCTTGACATTTTCCAGCCTCCCTGGCGAACACTAATAAGACTGATTTTTTAGATAGGCGGCGGAGACCGCCGTCGCCATATTCGTATCAGGCCGGAGTGAGGCAATCGCGGTCGGGGCCACGAGAAATGAGGGTTAAGTGGTTTGGAATGTTGCTGGAAATATTTCCGGGAGATTCGTGACTGCGCCAGGGCTTTAGTTCACTCGTGCGCACTTGAGCAGCGATTCGAGCGGGAGCGTTTCGAGCACGTTTTCGTGGGTCGCTTCGAGGCGAACGGTGGGGCGTATTCCGGCGTCGAAGGAGCGTTTGAAGGGGCCCACGCAGACGCACCAGCCGTCGCCGGGTTTGAGGCCGGGGAAGCCAAATTCAGGGCGCGGGGTGATGAGATCGTTGCCTATGGAGGCCTGGTGGAGCAGGAACTCCTCATTCACCAGGACGCACACGGTGTGCTTGCCGAGATCGTCTGGCCCGGTGTTGCATTTGCCGTCGCGATAGAAGCCTGTGACAGGATCTGCGCAACAGGTTTGGAGGACGCCGCCGAGTACATTTTTAACCATTACTTCTACAGGGTAGCGCGGGCTGGTAAAATTTGATTGAATGCAGCGATTTCGTACCGGCGCGATCACCGACGAGTTTTCTTCCGACATCAGCATTGCCGCAACGGCTATGCATGAACTGGGCATGAAGGGCGCGGAATTGCGCATGGTGGGTGGCAAAAACATCATGGACCTGAGCGACGGGGAGATCGCGGAAACGATGGCGATTCTGAAGCAGAACGGGCTGGAAGTGGTTGCGATCGCCTCGCCACTGCTGAAGTGCACGCTGCCGGATGCGCCCGAGATCGACTCCCGATTTCAGCAGGACATGTTCAACGCGAAGTACACCTTTGAAGATCAGCCGCGGCTTGCGGAACGCGCATTTGAGATTGCGAAGCTGACGGGCGCGAAGATTGTGCGGGTGTTTTCATACTGGCGGGTGGTGACGCCGGAAGTGGTTTTCGAACGCGTGGTGGACGCCCTGCAGGATCTGGCGGATAAAGCGGCGGCGCACGAGCTGATCATCGGGCTTGAGAACGAGCACGCCTGCAACATTGCCACGGCGCAGGAAACGGCGCGGGTGCTGGCGGCGATTGACCACCAGAATCTGCAGGTGGTTTGGGACCCGGCGAACGCTTATATTTCGGGCGAGAATCCGTATCCGACGGGCTATCAGATGCTGGATGCGACGCGGATCGGGCATGTCCATGCGAAGGATTGTGGGCTCTCCGGCTCTGGCAAAGACGGGCACAAGCCGATCTGGGGACCGGTCGGGGAGTGCGATATCGACTGGCAGGGACAGATCGACGCGCTGGCGGAAGATGGGTATAAGGGCTTCATCCATCTGGAAACGCACTGGGCCGGGCCGGACGGCAATAAGCTTGAGGGCAGCAAGATCTGCGGTCGGAATCTGAAGAAGCTGGTGACGGGGAACGCACTATGATTACGCGGGCTGAAGCGATTGAGATGTTCGAATCTCCCGATCTGATCGGGGTGGGGATGGAAGCGGATGCGGTGCGGAGGAAGCACCATCCGGAAGGCATTGTCAGCTACATTATTGACCGCAACATCAATTACACGAATTTTTGCACGGAGTATTGCAGTTTCTGCGCGTTTTACCGGCCGATGGGACACAAAGAGGGTTATGTGCTGCCGCGCGAAGTGATCTTCGACAAGATTCAGGAGACGCTGGATCTGGGTGGCACGGGAATGCTGTTTCAGGGCGGGCTGCATCCGGACCTGAAGATTGAGTGGTATGAAGATCTGCTGCGGGCAATCAAGGCGAAGTTCAATATCTGGTGCCATTGTTTTTCGGCGCCTGAGATTACGAATATTGCTGAAGTGAGCGGGCTTTCGCTGCGGGACACGATTGCGCGACTGCGGGATGCCGGACTCGATTCAATTCCGGGTGGTGGTGCGGAGATTCTGGACGACGCGGTGCGGCACCGGATTTCACGGCTGAAGTGCGGGACGCAGGAGTGGATTGATGTGCACCGGACGGCGCATTCGCTGGGGATGCGGACGACGGCGACGATGATGTTCGGCTGCGGCGAGACGATTGAGCAGCGGATGAATCACTTCGATATTGTGCGGCAGATTCAGGAAGATACGGGCGGGTTTACAGCGTTTATTCCGTGGTCGTTCCAGCGTGAGCTGACGAGCCTGGGGCGGTTCGTGAAGGAAGAAGCGACGGCGGTGGAGTATTTGAAAACGCTGGCCGTTTCGCGGATTTATCTGGATAATATTGAGAATATCCAGAGTTCGTGGGTGACGCCGGGGTTGAAGACGTGTCAGCTGGGGCTGCGGTTCGGAGGGAATGATGTGGGCAGCATCATGATCGAAGAGAATGTGGTGTCCGCGGCGGGCACGCATCATCAGGCGACGGAAGAAGAGTTGCGGCGGATGATTCGCGGGGCGGGGTTTGTGCCGAAGCAGCGGGACACGCTGTATCGGACTTATTTTTTGAATTAGTTCGCGGAAGGCTTTTCGGCGCTGTCGATCACAAGGACCCGCATCGGGCCTTTGCGGGGTTCCAATCTTCACCCTTTCAGGGGGCGAGCCGGGCGTGGCTGGAACGGGTGATCGCGACGGAGCCAGTGAAGCCAATCACTGGGCAACACTGAAGCGCACGGCAACCGAAGCGCAGGCGCGGGGCGCGTTCGTGACAGATGCGGCGCTGGCAGCACTGGCGATTGAGACTGGCGCTACCCTTTGTTCGCATGACAAGAGGTTTCGCCGGTTCACGGGCTTGCGGCTGCTTGATCCACTGCAGCCCTGATGACGCATGGAGATAGTGAAATCGGCGAGCCTTCCCGGGGACGATGGGGATTGGGGGTTTAATGGCCCAGCGCAGACGGCGCGACCGAATATTGTTCTGCAGGCGGTGCGGCAAGGGCTGGAAGCTGGTGCGGCAGTTGCCCAGGCAGGGGGGGAACTGTTTGATTTGAAGGCGGCTCTGCGGGAGACGAAGAACGTGGCGGGTGGCCATGTGGCGCCCGTTGCCCCAGCCGAAGACCGGAGCGCAGAGGGAAAGTGAGTGAGTTACCGCGAGAAGGCGGGAAAGCAGCATGCAGTTGTTCCTCTCAATGGCAGGCAAGAACGAACTGTGAAAGCGGACAGGCAGAATCGGAATGCGGTAGAGCGGACCCGGCAGTTATCGCGCTGCAACTGCTGAAAGGCGGACCAGGCTGTTTTTTCGCGGGAGCGCGGGCTGGATGGTGGTGCGGGTCGGCTTCTGCACCGGGAAGTAAGTGGCGTAGACGCCGTTCATTTTCGCAAAATCGTTGATGTCATCCACATAGACATTGGTGGCGACGATGTTTGCGAGTGTCATACCTTTGGATTCAAGGCAGGACTTCATTTTTCCGAAGACGCTGGTGGTCTGCTGTTCGACGGTACCGGTGGGGTCGCTGGCCAGGACTTCGCAGAAGGCAAGGGTCTTTGAGGATTCTTTTGCCGGGACGGCGGCGATGGCGAAGATGGCGTGCGTGGCTGCGTTCGGGAGAGCGTTAACCGGGATCAGGCCGGGGGCGTCCGAGCCGACCGCGTAGTGGTTCGTGAAGATGACATTCCTGGCGGTGAGGCGGGATTTCCTGAGTTCCGCGTTGAGGAGGGTCCGGGCTTCGGCCTCGGTGGAGCCATAGACGGCAGGGAGGTAGATGCGGTCGCCGGGTTTGGTGGTGTCACGTTTGGCGACGACGGTGATTTCGACGGTGGTGTCAGTGGGCATGCGGGCAACGCCGAGAGTGACGCGGGGCGGGTTCTTTGGGAAAGCCGCGACGTAGATCTTTTCGATGGCGGGGAGGTTCTTCAGGTCGGCGATGAAGAGCTGAACGGAGACGACGTGGTCGAGGGTGAGACCGGCGGCTTCGAGGATGCCGCGGACGTTTCCGATGCACTGGCGAGTCTGGGCTTCGATGCCTTCGGGCATCTGGCTTTTGGAATCGCGGACACCCTGGCCGGAGATGTAGATGTAGTCGCCGGCGTCGAGGCCGGGGGCGTAGGGTCCGACAGGGGGAACGCCGTTGGCGGGGACGATGATTTTGGGTTCGGCGGCGGAGGCGTTGAGGGCGAGAGTCATGGCGAGCAGCAGGGTTGAGGCGGTGGACATATCGGTCTATATTGCACTGTACCTTAAGGGCCGGCAAGTCTGCGGCCAACTGGGTTACCATCATTCGTACGCTTATGCCCACCCGGCTGGTAACGGAAAGAACGCCGCACCCGCACTACGAGATTCTGGAGCGGTGCGGGCAGGGCGGCATGGGTGTGGTTTACAAGGCTCGCGACAAGCGCCTGAACCGGGTTGTGGCGCTGAAGTTTCTTCTGACGGGCGGGGAGCGTTCGGAGGATGCGCTGGCGCGGTTCCGCCGTGAAACGCTGTCGATTGCGGCGCTGAATCATCCGAACATCGCAACGCTGTATGAGGCGGGGGAGTGGGACGGTGAACCGTTCCTGGCGATGGAATTCCTGTCGGGCGGCGCCCTTTTGAGCCAGAGGCGGCAGGGCGGCGCGACATACGGCGAGTTGATCCGCTACGCGTCGGAACTGGGCAGCGGTCTGCAGTACGCCCACAGGGCGGGAATTCTGCATCGCGATATCAAGCCGGGCAACGCCATGTTCAGTGAACACGGCGTATTGAAGCTGATGGATTTTGGGCTCGCCAAATCCGGGACCGAGGAGGATCTTACGCGAACGGGGGCCTCGGTGGGGACCATTGCCTATATGGCTCCGGAACTTCTGCGGGGCGAGGCCGCATCCGCCTCCAGTGATATTTATGCGTTTGGCCTGACGGTGTATGAGATGGCGACCGGCCGTGCGGCATTTTCGGGCA
>JBBQDH010000198.1:0-10994 GCA_038319515.1 Bryobacterales bacterium | reverse complement strand
ATCATCAATCCCACCCTGGAATCGGTCACCGAAGCCAAAATCACCACCGCCAATTACGACGCGGAATTCGGTGTCGCCAGCGCCGGTGTTGTCAGCGCACAGACCAAGTCCGGCACCAACGCACTGCACGGCGCGGCATTTGAATTTCTCCGCAACGATCATCTGATCGCACGCAATCCCTTCACGCAGTCCAAAGTGATTCCCAACTCCAACGGTCGCTCCATCCCGCTCACGCAGTGGAATCAGTTTGGCGGTGCCATCGGCGGCGCGATCATCAAGAACAAGCTCTTCTACTTCGGTGACTATCAGGGTACCCGCCGCAACACCGGTGGCGGCGCTTTGCTGCGCGTGCCATCCGCCGCCGAGCGCACCGGAGACCTCAGCGCCACCGGCGTCAACATCTTCGATCCCACAACCGGCATACCTGCTGTCCGCACGCAGTTCGCCGGCAACAAGATCCCGTCCAGTCGCCTCTCTGCCCCGGCTCTCAATCTGCTCAAGCTGATTCCCGATGCCAACACAGCAGCTTCGCTGGACCAGCCGAACTTCGCTTCATCAGGTGGTGTGAAGTTCGACGACGACGCCTTCAACGTTCGCGTCGATCACTTCACCACTGACAAACTGCACATGTTCGGTCGCTATTCGCTGGCCAACTTCGGCACCGTCGCCCCCGGCTCGTTCGGTCTGGTGGCAGGCGGCCCCGGCCTTGATGCTTCCGGCTCCACCAGCGCTTACGCCGGCACCTCCGATTCCCGCAACCACTCCGTTGCTGCAGGCTTTGACTACAACATGAGAGCAAACCTGTTAACCGATTTCCGCTTTGGCTACAGCCGCTACCACGTCTTCGGCCAACCCAACGGCATCGGCACAGCACCTGCCAAAGACGCCGGGATCCCCGGCCTCAACGTGGACGCGAATTTCAACTCCGGCATGCCCGCCTTCTTCATCAACGGTTATGGCAGCAACCTGTTTAAGTTCGGCTATGCGCTCGGCGTCAACGGTTGCAACTGCCCGCTCATCCAGGATGAAAATCAGTTCCAGTTCGTCAACAACTGGACCAGGATTCAGGGCAACCACACCATCAAATTCGGTGCCGATATCCGCCGTGCACACAACCTGCGCGTGCCCAGTGACCGCCACCGTTCCGGCGAACTCAACTTCGATGCCGCACGCACCCAGGGCCCCAGCGGCGGCGGCTCCGGCCTCGCCTCGTTCCTGATGGGCGACGTCAGCCGTTTCGAACGCTACGTCTCAAATTCCCTTGATGCACGCGAGACGCAAAACCGTCTGTTCTTTTTCGTGCAGGACCAGTGGCACATCTCGAAGAAGCTCACGGTGAACTATGGACTGCGCTGGGAGACTTATCGCCCCCAGTACGTCAACGGCCAAGGAAATGGCGGATTTGTCAGCCTGTCCACCGGTGAAGTTTCTGTTGCCGGGCAGGACGGTGTTGGCACTAATCTGAATGTCACAACTTCCAACAAACTGTTCGCGCCCCGCCTCGGCGTGGCCTACCAGCTGAACCCGAAGACAGTCATTCGCACCGGTTATGGCCGCGGCTTTAACCTCGGCGTGTTCGGCTCCATCTTCGGCCACAACGTCACGCAGAACCTGCCCATCCTGGGCATTCAGTCGGTGCAACCCGCCAACAACTTCGACTCGGTCTTTAGCCTCACTACCGGCCCGCAGGCGTTGAACCCCGCCACCATCCTGGCCGCACAGCCGAAGGGGCCCAATGGCAGGAACATCCTGCCCAACAACGTCACCGCCTTCGTCATCACCAATCCCATTCGCTTCCCCACTGTCGATGCCTGGAACTTCACCATTCAGCGCCAGCTCAACTCCACCGCTTCCTTCGAAGTGGCCTATGTGGGAACCAAAGGGACTCACGTCTTCGCCGGCACCGGCGGAGATTACGATCCCAACCAGGCCGACATCAACGGCTTCGGCACCCTCACCACCAATCAGCGCAAGCCGTTCTTCAACAAGTTCGGCTGGTCGCAAAACCTGCGCTATTTCGGCAGTGACGCCAGCAATAACTACCACTCCATTCAGTCACGCTTCGATAAGCGCTTCGCCGGCGGCTTCAACGTGATGAGCCACTACACCTTCTCGAAGAACATCGACTACGACGGGACCTACTATCCGCGCGATGCGAAGCTGGCGCGCGGCGTATCCAGCAACAACCGTGCGCATGTCTTCTTCTTCGCCTCCGTCTACGAAGTTCCCGTGGGCAAAGGCCGAAAGTTTCTGTCAAACGCTCCGAAAATGCTGGATTACCTTGTCGGTGGCTGGCAGGCTAACGGAGCCTGGAGCTGGATGTCCGGCCAACCGTTTACACCCTCCTATCGCGACTGCAATTCTGATCGCGACACAGGCTGGTGCCGTCCCGATTTGATTGGCGACTACTCAGTGCCGAACCCCAGCCAGTTGGGCTGGTTCAAGACGACAAGCGTGCCACTCACTGCCAACGGCCAGACCGATGGCCCATGGGCGCGCCCGCAGCGGGCCCATTTCGGCACGGTGGGTCGCAACCAGATTGTCGGCCCCGGCTTCGCGCAACTTGACATGTCTTTTTTCAAGACATTCCGGATACGCGAGGGCCACTCGCTGCAGTTCCGTGCGGAGTCGTTCAACTTCTCCAACCACACCAACCTGGCAAATCCCAACAGCTGCGTGGATTGCCCCGGACAGGCGGGCCGTATCTTCGGCACGTTCACCGGCTACATCCCGCGGCAATGGCAGATGGCTCTGAAGTACGCCTTCTAACGAGTGAATTGATGGCAACGGAACGGGCGGGCGCTTGCTTCGGCGGGCTCCCGCCCTTTCCATTTGTACACTCCATGTAGATGCGGTTTCTTTGTTTCGCGGCCTTCATGGCGCTCTGTGCGGCCCAGACGCCCCTGTCCCTTCGTCAGCAGGCGCAGGCGCTCAAGGCCCATGGCGATGCGGCAGGTGCGCTGGCGTTGTTCGAAAGTGCCGCGTCAACCGAACCGTTAGACCCTGTTCTTCGCGATGAGATCGGCTTCCTGCAGGCAGTCCTCGGGCGGCAGTCTGAAGCCATTGATGCCTTTCAAACCGCCATCCGCCTGCGCCCCTCTTATGCCCCCGCCCACTATCATCTGGGCGTCGCGCTCTGGCTGCGGAATCAACAGGACCCCGCAATCGCCGCGCTCCGCGAAGCTGCCAAACTCGACCCGCGCAACCCCGAGTATCGCTTTCGCCTCGCCTCCGCTCTCTATGAGACAGGGAATGACGCAGCCGCCGCCACGGAAGCGAAGGCAGGCACCACAGCCGCGCCTGCCATGGCCGAGCTCTGGAACCTGGCAGGCATGATCGCGCAACGCCAGGGTCAACTTCCGCAAGCCCGGCAGTTCTATCAGAAAGCCGTGAATCTCAAGCCCGCCGAACATGCCTGGCGCAGCAGTCTCGGCTTTGCCCTCGTCGATCTTGGCCTGGCCGAAGAAGGCCTCGCACAGTTCCGCGAAATCCTAAAACGTGACCCCGCCAATCGCACCGCCCAAATCAACATCGGCTACACTTACCTGCACACCGGCGACTACGAAAAAGCTCTTGCCGAGTTCCGCCGCCTGTCAGAAGAGTACCCGTCAGACGCCGTGATCCGCTACGACCTCGGCCTCGCCCTCAAACAACTCGACCAGCTGGACGCCGCCCGCCAGGCTTTCGAAGAAGCCATCCGCCTCGACCCCGCCATGGCCGAAGCCCACTACACACTCGGCATCACCTGCTGGCAGCAGGGCGATTTCGATAACGCTGCCAACGCCATGCGCCATGCCATCGCGATTCGCCCGGACTACGCTGAAGCCCACTACATGCTGGGTACCGCGCTCAAGCAGAAGGGCGACCTCGATGAAGCCGCGAAAGCTCTTGAGCAGGCCATTCGCCTCAACCCGGATACACCGGGACCCTTCAACACCCTCGCGCAGATTCGCCAGATACAGGGGGACCGCGAAGCCGCCCGCAAGCTCTTCGCGCAGGCTTCTGAAGTGAAGAAAAAACTCGATTCCACACAGGCCAAACGTCTGGGATCCATGGCCCCGGCTACCCGCCAGACCCCTCCACCACGGTGATCACGCGGTCCACCGCTACCCCCCTCAGACGGTCGACAACCCCGCTCGGCCAATGAATCTCCAGGTCCGCCGTCATCGCCTCACCCAACCCGAAATGAATCCGCAGATCACTCTGCGAAAGATAACTGCCGCCGCTGCGAACCTCATCCATCTGCCGGTGCGTGCCCACCGTGCAATACACGCGAGCCCCAATGCCCGTGCGGTTCGACTTCACCCCCACTACCTTCACCTTCACCCAGTGGTTGCCGGTCTTCGAATCGCAACGCAGCAACTGCGGAACATCGTTCACCGTGTTCACCAGCACATCCACATCGCCATCGTTATCGAAGTCGCCCACCGCCATGCCGCGCCCACTCACCGGTTCCAGAATTCCCGGTCCCAACTCACCCGAAACGTCTGCGAAGCGCCCGTTCCCCAGGTTCCTGTAAGCCACTTTCCGCTGTCGATATCCTGACTCCGTCGCCGTCTCACCAACCTCCGGATAAACGTGACCGTTGCAGAGCAGAATATCCGGCCACCCGTCGTTGTCGAAGTCCAGAAACGAGGCCCCCCAGCCCAGAAAACGCGTGACTTTCCCCAGCCCCGCCTGAAACGTTCTGTCTTCAAAAACTCCGTTGCCGGAATTGTGATAGAGGCTGGTCGTATCGCCCGCGAAGTTGGTCTTCACAATGTCCAGCCTGCCATCGCAATCATAGTCAGCCACAGCAATTCCCATGCCTGCCTGCGGTTTGCCATCGGCTGAGAACGCCACACCCGCCTCCACGCCAATCTCTGTAAAGGTCCCGTCGTGATTGTTCTTATACAGCGCCGAGGAACTGGAATCATTGGCCACATAGATATCCGGCCAGCCATCGTTATCAAAGTCCGCCGCCACCACACTCAGCCCGTAGGTGCCTTCGGTTTTGAGAATGCCGGCCTTCGCCGAGACATCGCGAAACGTACCATCGCCCTTGTTGTGAAACAGGATATTCTTCCCGCCCTTCAACCCCGGCGGCCCGCACGCCACCAGCATCCCCTTATAGCGGCACGGCCCCGATTCCGGCAGTGGCGCCGTCTTTGGATCAAAGTCGATATAATTCGCCACAAACAGGTCCAGGTTGCCGTCTTTGTCGTAGTCGACAAACGCGCATCCGGTGTTGTGTCGCCGCAGTCCGGTCGTGGTGCGTGTGGTCACACCCGCCTGCGCCGCCACATCGACAAACCTGCCCTTGCCCAGATTCTTCCAAAGCGAGCAATCCCCCCAATAGGTGACGAACAAATCGTCCAGACCGTCGTTATTGAAATCGCCCACGCAACAACCGCTGCCCCACCCGGTCTTCGCCACGCCTGCCGTCACCGTTACATCCGTGAACGTGCCATCCCGGTTGTTCTTGTACAGCCGGCTGACGGGCTGCGTCTGCGCTGTCCATTTCGCCTCGAACCGTGTGCCATTCACCAGGAAGATATCCAGCCACCCGTCATGGTCGTAGTCGAAGAAAGCCGCGCCACAGCCGGTGGTTTCCAGCAGATATTTATTCCGCTTTTCACTGCCGTAGATCGTCTTCGCGTTCAGCCCCGCCTCGCGCGCCACATTGACAAATTCCACTGGCAAAGACTGGCCCTGGAGTAACTGGTCCAGCGAGAATACCGCTGCGGTTCGGCAAAGCGACCGGACAATCCCACGACGACTAAACTGCCGCATTCCCGCCAGTCTATCCTGCCCTAATCGCCTTCCGAAAGAACCTGCTCGAAATACTGAATCGTGGAGCCCAGTCCCTCCCGCAGACTCACCACAGGATCCCAGCCCAGCGTCTCCCGCGCCAGCGTAATATCCGGCTGCCGCTGTATCGGATCGTCCTGCGGTAAATCCCGGTGCACAATCTCAGACCGCGAACCGGTCATTTCAATCACCAGTTCCGCCAACTCCCGCACCGTCATCTCCGCCGGATTCCCTATGTTCACCGGACCCGTCAGGCCCTCCGTATTCATCAGCCTCACAATGCCTTCCACCAGGTCAGACACATAGCAGAACGAACGCGTCTGCGAGCCGTCGCCAAAGAGCGTGATCGGCTCATTCCGCAGGGCCTGCAGTACAAAAGTACTCACCACCCGGCCATCGTTCAGCGCCATCCGCGGACCGTAGGTATTAAATATCCGCACAATGCGAATGTCCACCTGGTTTTGCCGATGGTAATCCATCATCAGCGTCTCCGCCACCCGCTTGCCTTCGTCATAACAGCTTCGGATGCCGATCGGATTCACATTGCCCCAGTACGTTTCCCGCTGTGGGTGCTGATGCGGATCCCCATACACTTCCGACGTCGACGCCTGCAGAATCCGCGCCTTCACCCGCTTCGCCAGGCCCAGCATATTCAGCGCCCCCAGCACATTTGTCTTCACCGTCTTAATCGGGTTGTACTGGTAATGAACCGGCGACGCCGGGCAGGCAAAGTTGTAGATCTGATCAATCTCCAAATGGATCGGTTCCACCACATCATGCCGAATCAGCTCAAAATTCGGGTTGCCCAGCAGGTGCGCCACATTGGCCTTCGTCCCGGTGAAAAAACTGTCCAGGCAAATCACATCCGAAGTTGCCAGAAGCCGGTCGCACAGGTGACTGCCCAGAAACCCTGCACCGCCCGTAATCAGAATCCGTTTTCTCAAACCGTCAGGTTACCGCAGACGATCCCTGGAAGACCAGGAAAGTGGTTTAGAATAACTGTATGACCGAGTGCTCAAGGCCACGGGTTCTCGTCTTCATAGTCGCCTATCACGCGGAAAAGACCATCTCGAAGGTGCTTTTTCGAATTCCCTCCAGCCTCCTCGACACTTACGACGTTGAAGTCCTGATCATTGACGACGCATCCGGAGACGCCACATTCGCCAAAGGCTACTCCGCCAGCAAAGATTCCACCCTCCCGTTCCGCACCACCGTGCTTTTCAATCCCGTCAATCAGGGCTACGGCGGAAATCAGAAAATCGGCTATCGCTACGCCATCGAAAACGGCTACGATTTTGTCGCCCTCATTCACGGTGACGGCCAGTACGCTCCTGAACGCCTGCCTGACCTTCTCGAACCCCTTCGCAAGGGCAAGGCCGCAGCCGTCTTCGGGAGTCGTATGCTGGAGCCCCACGGTGCCCTGGGTGGTGGCATGCCGGTCTACAAGTTCATCGGCAACAAGATCCTCACCTGGCTTGAAAACAAGCTGCTCCAGGCCAATTTCAGCGAATTCCACTCCGGCTACCGCATCTATTCCACCAGTGCCCTGCGCGCTATTCCCTTCGAGCGCAACTCCAACGACTTCCACTTCGACACCGAAATCATCATCCAGATGCTGATTGCCGAACGGAAAATTCTCGAACTGCCCATCCCCACCTACTATGGCGACGAGATCTGCTACGTCAACGGCATGAAATACGCGCGCGACGTGATTATTTCCGCGCTCAAAGCCCGCTTGCAGAGCATGGGGCTGTTCTTCGACCGCAAGTTCGATTGCGCCCCCGACAACGCTTCGCCGTACACGCCTAAATTCTCTTACCTGAGCCCGCACTCTCTTGCCTTCAGTCTGGTGCCGGCAGGTTCAAAGGTGCTGGACATCGGCTGCGCAGGAGGCTACCTCGGGGCACACCTTGCCAAAAACAAGGCCTGCGTCGTCGATGGAATCGACGCCTTCCCCATCACCGAACCAGGCCTGGCAGGCTTCTGGCTGCACGACCTGAACTCCGGCCTGCCAGATCTCGACTACCCGAAATACGACACCCTGCTGATGCTCGACGTCATTGAGCACCTGGCCAAACCGGAACAGTTCCTCGACACACTTCGGCACGCCATGCGCGAGAGTCCCCGGGCCGAAATCCTGATCAGCACCGCGAACGTGGCCTTCATCGTCACCCGACTGATGCTTTTCCTGGGGCAGTTCAACTATGGAAAACGCGGCATTCTCGACCAGACGCACACGCGCCTGTTCACCTTTGCGTCTTTCCGCCGAACCATTGAGCAGGCTGAATTTGAGGTGCTGGAAGTTACTGGAATTCCCGGTCCGTTCCCGCTGGCACTGGGCGATAACTGGCTGAGTCGCCTGCTGCTGCGCCTGAATCGCGCGATGATCCACGTATCGAAGGGGTTGTTTTCCTACCAGATGTTCCTGCGGATCAAACCCCGACCGTCATTGGAATTCTTACTGAAGACGGCGCTGGAGCAGTCCAAACGCCGCGTAGAAATGCTTGAGGCGGCCAGCGTCTCCGCTGGCCGCCTCTAAACCGCCGGTGTCGCCCTGGTGCCGGCGATCTCAGGCCGCCACCCAGGGCTTTTGGCCCTGTCACTTCCGAATAGAAAATTACTGCTGAACGGGCGGTGCCGGTTCGACCTTAGGCTCTTTTGGCGGAGTCTCTTTGTGGGAGACTTCTTTTGGAGCGCTTTCTTTTGGAGCGCTTTCCTTGGGCCCGGGCACCTTCACCAAGGTCTTCACCGGGCTTAGCAGGATGTGCGCATTGCGCCCTTCCATGCGAGGCGGACCGTCCGAAACACCATGGGCCGTCAGATCTTCAGTAAACCGCAGCAGCAGCTTGCGGCCAAGGTCGGTATGAGCAATCTCGCGTCCGCGGAACTGCACCACCGCCTTCACGCGGTTACCTTCCTGAAGGAAACGGATCGCGTGATTCTTCTTAAAGTCGTAGTCGTGATCGTCGGTATTGGGACGGAACTTAAGTTCCTTTACCTGAACAACGTGCTGCTTCTTTTTCGCTTCGTGCTGTTTCTTCTTGAGTTCGTACTGGTAGTGCCCGTAGTCAATCGCCTTGGCGACCGGCGGGACTGCCGTGGGTGAAACCACGACAAGATCAAGCCCAAGTTCTTGTGCCCGTCGCAAAGCGGCGGCCGTAGGCATGACCTCCGCAGTGCCATCAGGGAATACTGCGCGGACCTCCCTGGCACGGATCGATTCGTTGACGTTTTCTCGGCGACTTGGTTTACGAGGCGGAAAATTACGGCCTGGAATCATGCGGTGAGTAGATTATGCCCCAACATAGCCTTAAGTTTAATGCAATACAGGGGTTTTGTCCACCGCAACATTTTCCCGCTTCAATCCCACGGCTTCGCTCCCCAACCCACCATTGGAAATTTCCTTCAGCGTCCCTTCATAACAGAGCTCTTCGCCCTGCTCGCCCCGCACCACCCGGGCGTTTTCCTGCACCGTGATCAGGCCGCGGTCCGACCGCCGCAACTGGTATTCCGCGTTCCGAATGCTTCCTTCAAGCTGCATGTGGTCCGCCAGCCGCCCTCGCAACGCCGGATTCGCCGTCAGTATCCGGCCTTCCGGACTCGTTTCATACGCGGCTTCCATACTGTTTTCAAACATGCCGCGGAAATGGCCCTCTGATCGCTGCAGCGACTACTCCGCTTGTTTCCGCTCCGTAATATCGGTCATCATCGCCAACACGCCCGAATCATTTAGCCGGCTCGTGCAAGCCAGGACCTATACCTCCGTCCCGTCCTGCCACCGGAGTCTCCTGTCAAACTGCTCTCGGACCCCCTCCCTGGGGTTCCGAAGCCGGATCCGTTCCGAAATCAGATTTTCGGGTAAGATGATGTCCTCTATCCTTTGCCCCGCTAGGTCTTCAACTTCCACCCCCGGCAAGGCGGCCATGCGCGGATTCGCGAACCGGATCATGCCCTCACGATCCGTCACCCAGATACCTTCAGGCGCCGTCTCCACCCTCCGCGAAAAACAGCGCGATCACGCCTCTGTCCTCCCCCGGAATCCACGCGACTCACATCGTCGCCAGCGCGGTCGCCAAAACCCCCGGCTCCGGACCCGGCATGCCGGACGTTATAGTCACTGCCGCAAGGCCGAACGGAAACGGCGTCACTGGCTGTTCCTGGAAATATCTGGTCAGCTCCCAGCCCGACGAAACTGACCGGCATTGCCAGCCCGTAACGCGCCGCAGAAGCCAATAGCTCAGGAAATGGTCAGGTTTGACCCGATGTTGTTATCGAACTGGTTACGGCACCACAACGTCGGGCTCGTCCACCCGGCGGAATATCAAAGAAAACAATACACCGCACAAAACCACTGTGAATGTGCCGATCACGTTGTACCAAAGGAACGCAACTTTAGTAAAAACCGAGCACGAAATAATCACTGCTTCCCCCGCCAGCATCGCCCAAAATGCCGCCGACCCCTGCACCCGCCGAAAGAAAAAGGCCAGCACAAACACACCCAGCAGCACCGGGTAGAAGTATGACCCCACCTGGTTCACCGCCTCCACCAGCGAGCCCAGGTGCTTTGCATATTGCGCGAAAACTACCGCCCAGGCCCCCCACAGCGCAGTAAACACCCGCGACACCATCAGATAGTGCTGGTCCGAAGCATCCGGTCGAAAGTGACGCCGATACAGATCCATCACGCTGACCGCCGCCAGTGAATTTAACTCCCCCGAACTCGAAGACATCGCCGCCGTGAAAATCACCGCAATCACCAGACCGATAATCCCCACCGGAAAATACTTCGTCACAAACGTAAGAAAGATGTAATTCGTGTCGTTAAACTTTGACGGCTTATTCTGAGTGCCCTCATAAAGCGCGATTCCGCTCTTCCGCGCTCCATCCAGCTCCCGCTGCGCCGCCCGATACTCCGCCGTCGCCCCCGCCAACCCCGCCGCGCCAACCTGTTTTCGCGCCACATTCAACTGCTGCGCCGCCGCCTGCCGTCGCTGCCACGCGGCATCAAAACGACCCTGCACTTCCGCATATCCCGGCAGCGCGCTCACCGTCTTCATGGCATTCTTTTCAAACAGCATCGGCGGCTGAATGAACAGATAAAACACGAAAACCATCGCCCCCACTAACAAAATAATGAACTGCATCGGCACCTTCGCCGCCGCATTATACAGCAGACCCAGCCGGCTCTGCGCCACCGACTTCCC
>JBBQDH010000197.1:0-11008 GCA_038319515.1 Bryobacterales bacterium | reverse complement strand
CCGGCAATATCGGACTCCTGCTGGTGCAGGCGGCACGGGCGCTGGGCGCCTCTTATGTGGCGGTCACTGACATTGTTCCGGACAAACTGGTGCGGGCGCTGGAACTTGGCGTGGACGAGACAATTGACGTCCGCGAAGGCCTTCCGGCGGAGAAGATCGAGAAGAAATACGATTTGGTGATTGACGGAATTGGCACGGAAGCGAGTGTTCGCGATGCCCTGGTTGCCTGCCGTCGCGGCGGACGCATTGTAGTGTATGGCGTGCCTGCCGGAGACATCACGTTCCCGCTGCGGGTGGCGTTTTCGAAAGATGTCTCGCTCATGACCAGCCGGCTCTACGATGCTTCTTTTGAAGAGGCCATTCAACTGGTAGCGTCAGGGGCGGTGCGCACGACGGACATCATCACACATCGGGTCAGTCTGGCGGATGCCCCGGAGCTGATCCAGCGCATTCTGGATGGCAAAGAGCAGCCCATTAAGGTGATGATTTCGGTATGACGAACGAACTGTTTTCAGTGCAGGACAAAGTTGTCCATGTCAGCGGCGGTTCGCGGGGCATCGGGCGGGCGATTGCTGATGCTTTTGCTGCCGGGGGTGCCACAGTGGTGGTGAGTTCGCGGGAGGAGGCAGCATTGCAGGCCACCGGGCTTGCCTATGAAGTTTGCGATGTGACAGATGCGGTTGCTGTAGAGCGTTGCGCCGCGTCCATCGAAAAGCGTTTCGGGCGTATCGACGTGCTGTTCAACGTGGCAGGCATTAACTTCCGCCATGCTGCAGAAACATTTCCTCCGGACCGTCTGCAGGCTATTCTCGATGTGAACGTGAAGGGCAACTACCTGATGGCAAGCGCCTGCGGTCGGCGTATGGTGGAACGCGGTCAGGGTAAGGTGGTGAACATCGCGAGCCTGCATACGCTGCAGAGTCTGGCTGGGGTGAGTGCTTATGGCATGAGCAAAGGGGCGATCGGTTCGATGACGAGAGCGCTTGCCGTTGAGTGGGCTGCACACAACGTTCAGGTCAACGCGATTGCGCCTGGGTTTATTGTGACGGATCTGAATCGCAAGCTGTGGGATGATCCAACGCTGCGCGGCTGGGTGGAGGCGCGGACACCTTCGCACCGGCTGGGCCAGCCCTCAGATTTGATTGGTATTTCGATCTTCCTCGCCAGCAGTGCGTCCGATTTCATTACCGGGCAGATAATAGCGGCGGATGGGGGCTTTACCGCCGGTTCGACGTGGCCGCTCGAAGTGCCGCGATAAGTCCTGTCACCACGTTGTTATAAAGTGTTCCGCTATCATCGAAGATACCAATGATTCAGACCCTCTTCGGTTCCGTGGCACAGGAGCCGACCTTATTAGAGAAGCTCCAGAGCGGCATCCAAAAGACCCGTGAGGGTCTGGTTTCGCGCCTGGAAGATGTGATTTCCGGCAAGAAAACTATTGATGCGGACCTGCTGGAAGAGCTGGAATATACGTTGATTTCGGCGGATATCGGCGTTGCGACAACGCAGGAAATCCTGGACCGGATCCGCGAGCGGGTGGACCGGAAGCTGGTCAACGATTCGACCGAACTGCGCGGGCTGATCCGGGAATATCTGCTGGAAGTTCTGGTTGCGAATGATCGGCCTCTGGCGACAGTGGACGCGCCGCCTGCAGTCGTCATGCTGGTTGGCGTGAACGGGGCGGGGAAGACCACCACCATCGGCAAGCTGTGTGCTCATCTGCGCGCGGATGGCCGGTCGGTGCTGCTCTGTGCCGCCGATACGTTCCGCGCGGCTGCAATTGAACAACTGGAAGTGTGGGGCGAGCGTACGGGTACGCAGGTGATTCGCCAGAACACCGGCGCTGACCCGAGCGCTGTCATGTTCGATGCGCTGACCGCTGCGAAGAGCCGCAACGTTGACTACGTGATCATCGATACGGCCGGGCGTTTGCAGACCAAGACCAACCTGATGCTGGAACTGGAGAAGATGCGCCGTACGGCTTCCCGCATCATCCCGGATGCGCCGCATGAAGTGCTGCTGGTGCTGGACGCCACCACGGGCCAGAATGGACTGGAGCAGGCGCGTAAATTTACTGAGTCCGCCGGCGTTACCGGCATCGTGCTGACTAAGCTGGATGGCACCGCGAAGGGCGGCGTGGTGGTTGCCATCACGCGCGAACTGGGCCTGCCGATTCGCTATATCGGAGTGGGCGAAAAGGTGGACGACCTGTTGGCGTTCGACCCTGAACGATTCATCGATTCGCTCTTCGCAACGAAATGACAACCGACTACATGAATGAAGCCCTCGCGCTGGCGCGGCAGGGAGTGGCTCTTACCGCACCCAACCCGATGGTGGGTTGCGTGATTGTGAATTCAGGTGAAGTGGTGGGGCGGGGTTTTCATACGTGGGATGGCGTGAAGCACGCGGAAGTTCTGGCGCTGGAACAGGCCGGCGACCGCGCGAAAGGCTCCACCGTTTACGTGACACTGGAACCCTGTTCCCATACCGGGCGAACCGGGCCATGTTGTGATGCCCTGAGTGCCGCCGGTGTTTCGAGGGTGGTTGTTGCCGCCGGTGATCCAAATCCTCTGGTAGCCGGGGAGGGGATCCGTCGTCTGATTTCTGCGGGTATTGAGGTGGCTGGTGACCAGGCTCATCAGGCAGAAGCCGAGAAGCTGAACGAGGGCTTTTTCCATTTCATTCGGACCGGGCGTCCACTGGTGACTTTGAAGTGCGCCGTGACGCTGGATGGCAAGATCGCCGCGCCGGAAGACAACACGGGCTGGATTACCAGCGAACGTGCCCGTGCACATGTACAGGACCTTCGCCACGCTACGGACGCGATGATCACCGGCATCGGCACTGCTTTGGCTGACGATCCGCTTCTGACGGACCGCAGCGGCCTTCCGCGTGTGCGTCCACTGTTGCGTGTTGTGTTGGATTCCACGCTGCGATTGCCGCTTGAGTCGAATCTGGTGAAATCGGCTACAGGTGACGTACTGGTTGCAGCTACTTCTGCGGCTTCCCCGGAACGCCGCCGCGCTCTCGAAAATCGCGGCGTTGAAGTCTGCATTTTCGATGGCCCGCGAGGGCGTGTTGATATCCGCGATGTGGTGGCCCTGCTGGGTCGCCGAAACTGCCTGAACGTCATGATTGAAGCGGGCAGTAAGGTGAACTGGGCAGCTCTTGAATCCGGCGCGGTGGATAAGGTTTTCTTCTACTATGCGCCGAAGATTCTGGGTGGCCTGCAGTCACTTCCGCTGGCAGGTGGCACGGGACGGCTGCGCCGCATGGACGCGATTCTGCTGGAGCGCACCACGCTGCACCCCATACCGCCCGACGAGTTCGCGGTTGAGGCCTACATCCGGAAGGACGTTTAAATGTTTACGGGCATCATCGAAGAGGTTGGTCTCGTTGTGGAGTGCTTGGGTGGTCATATTTCAGTTGAGTGCGCCACGGTCATGAGCGATATGACGCTGGGTGCGAGCATCGCGGTGAATGGTGTTTGTCTGACTGCGGTTGATCTGCGGCCTGATGGATTTTCGGCAGATTTAGCCCGGGAGACACTGGACCGCACGAACCTTGGCGACCTGAAGCCTGGGGACCGGGTCAATCTGGAACGCCCGCTGCAGTTGCAGACGCGCCTCTCCGGGCATATCGTCCAGGGGCATGTGGATGGCACCGGAGTACTGGAGGCCCGCGATGAGCAGGGCATCACGGTGCGCGCCCCGAAAGAGCTGGACCGCTTCCTGGTTTACAAGGGTTCCATTTGTCTGGATGGCATCAGCCTGACGATTGCGTCCGTCTCTGACGGCGTGGTGAAGGTTGCGATCATCCCGCATACGTGGGAGGCGACGAATCTGCTGAACCGTCAGCCTGGCGACCGCATTAACATTGAGTGCGACGTGATTGCCAAGCACGTCGACAAGCTGTTATCTCTGACTCAAATCCCCTATCGCTGACTCAAGCCACCGTCCACCGCGACTAACTGCCCGGTGGTGAAGCGGCTGCTCCGCAGGAAGTTCAGCACGGCCTCCGCAACCTCTTCGCCAGTGCCTGCGCGCCCCGCCGGAGTTTTTTTAATCAGGCTTTCAATGCGGGCGTCTGTTTTGTCGAACGGGATCACTCCCGGAGCCACTGTGTTGACTGATATGTGGGGAGCCCAGGCTTTGGCCAGCGCGCGCGTCAGCATGACCACACCAGCTTTCGACGCGCAGTAGTGGGCATGTTCCTCCCACGGTCGAATCGCACCCAGGGAACTGATGTTCACGATGTGTCCGCCCTCGCCTGCCAGCATGATCTTTGCTGCTGCCTGGCAGGCGAAGAACGTGGCTTTCAGGTTGACGGAATGGATGTAATCCCAGTCCTTTTCTTCGATTTTGAGCGGGTCGAAACGGGTGAAGCGGGCGGCGTTATTGACCAGTCCGTCCAGGCGTCCAAAGTGCTTCGCCACGCGGTCGAACATGGCGCGAATTTCTTCTACGCTTTCCAGATTGGCCTGAAAGACGGGGAATCCCAGGGAGCGCGCTTCCGTCTCCGACCCGCCATAGTGGATGGCTACCTGAGCTCCTTCGTCCGCGCAGGCCAGTGCGATGGAACGGCCAATTCGCTTCGCACCGCCGGTGACCAGAATGACCCTATTCTTCAATGTCGTCATTTTCGTTGACCTCCACCAGAGGCGGCTCCGGCAATTTCCCCTTCCAGTTCATCCATGTCCAGACGATAGCGGTCATGGAACTGATTGCGCCCGACCACGCCCCGATGGTTCGCGGGCTGTATACGGTGGAGGCTGCGCCCGCTGCCATCATCGAAAGCATCATGGTGGACCATGTAATCGATTCCAGCGTAGCGAACACGCGTCCGCGATACCGGTCTTCCACGTGGTGCAATAACTGCGAAAAGTTCAGCACCGAGCTGATGGCAACCGCAGCCCTTGACAGCGCTATAAATACGCAAGCCCATGCGACGGTCGGCATCTGACTGAACAGAATGTAAGCCCCGCCGTGGATCACGTAGACCACCGCGATGGTGCGCTTGTACTGTTCGAATGTCAGGCGCTTGCCGAGCCGGTACCCGATTGCCCCGCCCACCAGCAGGCCGACTCCGGCCCATCCCCAAATGATTCCGATGCCCGCCGGTCCGGCGTGAAAGACCTTTTCACCGAACAGGCTGAACAGGATCTGCGCCGCGCCGCCACCGCTGGCCCAGCCGATGCTGACGACCGCAATACCCGCCACCAGGGGCGTGGAACGCATGTATTGCAGGCCTTCGCGATATTGCACCAGGCCCGTCTTTTTGTGCTTGTTCTCTGCGCCAACGGCCCGGAAGCCTTCTGCTCGCCGCAGTTGGGAAATGCAGAGCGCAGAAATGACGAATGACAACGCATTAAATCCGAATGCCACTGTATAGCCTGCCTGCACGCCCACCGCACCCAGGAACGCGCCGAGAGTCAGGCTTGCCCACGAAGTGGTCTGGGTCATGGTGTTCGCGGAATGCAGTTCCGCGGGCGTGGCAATGCTGGGCAGAATGGAAGCTCGTCCGCTGGTGAAGAACGGGGATGCGAACATCAGCAGGGCGCTGAGTACGAACAGTATCCAGTCGTCCTTGTAAGTCAGGGCCACGATGAAGCCCAGGGCAACGATCCCGCGCACTACATCGCTCGCGATCATCACCTGCTTGCGGTTCAGCCGGTCCAGCAGCACGCCCGCGATGGGCCCGGCGATCAGCATGGCGACTGCCCGCGAAAGGAACACTCCTGTGACGACCAGACCAGGGCTCGAATGCTCCATCGCGAGGCTCATCACCGCGATGTTGTTGAAGTGGTCGCCCACCTCGCTGACAATCTGCCCGGACCAAAGGAAACGATAGTTCCGGTTGGTGCGAAGCAGGCGTGTGAAGGAACTCATCCGAAGCGCTCCGTCACGACGACGCCGGTGAAGATCATCGCGCCTGCGCCCAGAGCGCCTGCGCTTAAATGTTCGCCCAGGATCAGAACGGCGAGGATGCTTGCGAAGACCGGCTGCAGGTATTGGAACGCCGCCATGCGCGAGGCCGGAATGCGCGCCAGGGCGTAGTAATAGATGAGGTAGCCGGTAACGGAGGAGATCGCGCCCATGTACACCACACCCAGCCACGCACGTGCGGAAACGCGGGAGAAATCGAAGTTGCGACCGGCCCACCAGAGCAGGGGCAACAGGGCAATGGACCCCACCACATAGCCCACGGTGTTCACGCCGATGCCGCCGGTCTTCGGCTTGTGGAGTTTACCGTAAGCAGTCATTCCTGCCAGCGCCATGGCGCAAAGCAGCATCAGAAAATCACCCAATAAAGTTGGGCCGCCGGCGGCACCTTTGGCGCGTGAGAACTGCAGCAACACAACGCCTGAAAGCGCGATCAGGAGACCCGCTACTTTGGTCGCCGTGATCCGTTCGAGGCCAATGGCACCAGCGATCAGCAGCACCCACAACGGCGTGGTCCCCATGATCATGGAGGAGTGCACGACGGTGGTGCGGGAGGTTCCGAACGTCCAGAAAACCTGGTTCATGGTGATGCCGCCGAAACCGAGTGCGAGTAAAAGCCCGAAGTCGCGCAGTGAAAGGTGTACGGGATTCCGGCGTGATTGCCGCCAGAAAATGGGGATCATCACCACTGCGGAGACCATGGTCCGCAGACAGATGACCAGTTCGGCTGGAAGTTCCCGAAAGACGATTTTGGCCGCGATATAGTTGCCGGACCAGCAGGCCAGCATTAGACAGATGAGGCCGTATAAAGGCAGGTTGAGGCTCAACTCACCGATTCCGTCCGCGTGGTCACGTGGTTGATGAAGTCATGGTCCGGTTCATACCCGAAGCCTGGCTCGTCGCGCACGATGATGGTGCCGTTTGGGGTGGTCTCCACGGCCGGCACGATGATGTCCTGCTTCCAGTAGCGTTTACTGGCCGAAACATCGCCAGGGAGCGTGAAGTTGGGCAACGTCGCGAGCGCGATGTTGTGCGCCCGGCCGATACCCGCCTCCAGCATGCCGCCACACCAGACCGGTATCGCAGCAGCTTCACACACGTCATGCACACGCTTCGCTTCAGAGAAGCCACCGACACGACCCAGCTTGATGTTGATGATGCGTCCGGCCTTCAGGCGCAAAGCCTGTTCGGCATGGTGCGCGGACCGAATGCACTCGTCGAGGCAGATTGGGGTATCGAGTTTCGTCTGCAGCACGGCGTGATCGATGATGTCGTCATGCGCGAGTGGTTGCTCAATCATCATCAGGTAGAAATCGTCCAGCTGTTTCAGCCGGTCCGCGTCGTCCAGTGTGTACGCCGAGTTCGCGTCTGCTATCAGACGAATAGCGGGGAACCGTGCGCGCACCTGGCGGATAACATCCACGTCCCAACCCGGCTTGATCTTCATCTTGATGCGCTGGTAACCATCGGCCAGTTCGTGCTCAATCTTGCCGAGCAGTTGCTCCACGGTGTCCTGAATGCCGATGGAAACACCGCACGGAATTTCCTTGCGCGCACCGCCGCCGATTTCTTTCCAGAGCGGATTCCCGTTCCGGCGGGCCTGCAAATCCCAGACGGCCGCTTCCACGCCGCCGCGCGCCATGTTGTGGCCGCGGATATGGCTGGTCAGCGGATCCACATCGTGGGCTGAAGCGAGTTCGCGCCCGATGATGCGCGGGGCAACATAGTCACGCGCAATCATCCATGCGGATTGTGTCCATTCTTCGTTGTAGAAAGGGTTCTCGCCGGCGGTGATTTCACCCCAGCCGGAAAGCCCTTCACTCACCACTTCCACGATGATGATGTCGCGGCTGTAAGTTCGGAAAAAGCTGGTTTCAAAGAAATGCACAAGCGGCATTTTCAGTTGCCGCAGAATGATCCGGTCGATTTTCACGCTTCCAGCTCCGCAAGTAAATAGGTGCCTTCGTCAGGCGTTCGATTGAGTCCCACCACCGTCAGGCCGCGATCAAAGGCGGCTTCAAATTCGTCAGCGATCCGAGCCTGGATTTCGCGGGCGGCTTTGGGATCATTCCGTCTCAGGTCCGCGATATTTGCGGGCACTGCGATGCGCGCCTGAATGGCCGGAAACTCGTTGGGCTCCCCTGCAATGATCCCGCGTACCCGCTCGGAACTGACCAGCCATTCCGCTGTGCAGCGATCGGTCGGCAATCCCCCATGCAGATGGCTGGTGGTGGTGCCGTACTGGTTCTGCACGTAGCGGCGAACAACCGCGCCCAGCCGTTCGATATTAAAGTAAGCGTTCTTGATTTCGAGCGGATCGAAAGTCCATTCGATGAGCTCAATGCCACGCGCCATCGCGTCTTCACGCTGCCTGAGCTTCAGCCGGCGACCGATTCCGAAGTCGCGATACTCCGGCAGCACACCCAGCATGTGGCTATGCAGATAAGTCTTGCCACCCGGCTTCAGACCGGGAATCGACATGCAAAATGCAATCAGACGACCGGCTTCATAAGCCCCGAATGCCTGACCGCCGACTTTCGTCGCGACCACGAAAAAACGAACCGGCAGCAGTTCAATATCATCGAAGCCCCAGATGGTTTTCTGTAGTGCCACCACGTCCCGGAACTGCTGCTCCGTCTTCAGATTCTCAAGTTCTATGTGCTTGCCGGCTGTTTTGCTTCCTGCCACAGAGCCTCCAATTCTTCAATCGGTGTGCCGGTGACCTTGCGGCCCTGTTCTTCGAGGCGGCTTTCTATATGTGCGAAACGGGAGCGGAATTTTGCGTTGGTGCGTCGCAGCGCCTGTTCGGGATCCACCTTGACAAAGCGCGCCAGATTGACGATGACGAACAGCAGATCGCCCAGTTCGTCCTCCATCTGGTCGAGCGAACCGGCGGCGCGGGCGGCCTCGAATTCTGCTACTTCTTCGTGCAACTTTTCCAGCACCTGGCTCGGGTTCTCCCAATCGAAACCCACGCCTGCGGCGCGCAAAGTGATCTGTTGGGCTTCCACCAGAGCGGGCAGCGCGCGCGGCACTGTGTCGAGCAGTCCCTGCGATTTCTCCGGCTTCAGTTTGCGTTCTTCCGCCTTGATCTCATTCCAGCGTTTCAGGACTTCCGTACCGGTCTGTGCGCTTTCATTCGCGAAGATGTGCGGGTGGCGGCGGATCAGCTTTTCATTGATGGCTTCGAGCGAATCGCCGATGCTGAAGAGCCCCTCTTCTGAGGCCATCTGGGCGTAGAAAACGGCCTGCAGAATGAAATCACCCAGTTCGTCCCGAAGGTCAGAAAAATCCCGGCGATCAATGGCATCCAGCACCTCATAAGTCTCTTCGAGTGTGTATTTCTTAATGGTGTCGAAGTTCTGCTCGCGGTCCCATGGGCAGCCGTCGGGTGCGCGCAACCTGGCCATGATTTCAACCAGGCGTTGAAACGCGGAGCCCGCGGCGATGGGAGTATCCTGCATGGTCTGGGTAAGAGGGGGGAACTCTTCGATGGTAGCATCCGGGAAAAACCGGTTTTGAGGGTTGTAGACTGAAAACGATGAGCGACGAAAAGCCCGATGAAACGCCCGACGAATCGCCGGATGCCATGGCGGACATGTTCTCTGCGAATGACGGGCCGCGCCCCGAACTCCCCCCGGCGGATTTCGATTTCCTGGTGTACTCGCTGCGACTCCAGGCAGAACTGAACCTGGGGCTTCTGCCGTTTGCCGATAAGCAGGAGCCGGATTTTGAATTGGGTCGCCACAACATCGATCTTCTGGCGATGCTGCAGGAAAAGACCAAAGGCAATCTGACTCCTGAAGAACAGCGGGCGCTGGATAATTCCGTCACCGAACTGCGTTTTCGTTTCGTGCAGGCCATGCAGTCTGCTTCGAAGGCATGACTGGCATTTCCGTTACCGTTCTGGGTTCCGGCACCAGCTCGGGAGTTCCCACCATTGGCTGCACGTGCGCCGTGTGCCATTCGCCTGATCCGCGTGACAACCGGCTGAGACCCTCCATTCTGGTGCGTTTTCAGGACCGCAACATCGTAATTGACACCACGCCGGATTTCCGGGCCCAGGTTTTGCGGGCCGGGGTTGAGCGGCTGGATGCCGTGGTTTACACACACGCTCATGCCGATCATATTCTGGGCCTTGATGACGTTCGGCCTTTTAATTTCCGGCAGGGCCGCATTCCGATGTACGCTTCCGCTACGACTTTTGAAACGATCAGGCGGATATTCGACTACGCTTTCGATGACCATCCGCACACTTCGCATGTGCCGAAACTGGACGTGAACTTTATTGGGGATGAAGCGTTCGATGTGGCCGGTCTGCGCTTTGAACCGATTCCGGTGTTGCACGGCAAGGCGACAGTGCTGGGCTTTCGGTTCGGCAACGTGGCTTACCTGACAGACCATAGTGAGATCCCGGCCTCGTCCATGGAAAAGCTGCAGGGCCTGGACGTTCTGTTTCTCGACGCCCTGCGCCACAAGCCGCATCCCACACATTCGACAGTTGCTGCCTCCATCGCGACCGCGCAGTTGCTGAAGCCGGCCCGAACCTACTTCACCCATATTTGCCACGATCTGCCGCATGCGGAAACGGAAGCTTCGTTGCCCGAGGGGATCTTTTTGGCCTGGGACGGACTGGAAATTCACGCATGAGAGTGTTCCGTTCCGCCAGTGAGCTGCCGGGGGATTTCGGGCCTGCGGTTGTCACGATCGGCAATTTTGACGGTGTTCATGTGGGGCATCAGGGCATCCTGCGCCATCTTGTGGCCATTGGACGCGAACGTGGGCTGACGCCGACGGTGCTGACATTTGATCCGCATCCGGCAAGGGTTCTGGCCCCGGAGCGCGCGCCCAAACTGATCACAACCGTTGCCCAGAGGCTGCGGCGCTTTGAGGCGGAGGGTATTGAGGCCGTCCTGCTGCTTCCGTTCTCACATGAGTTTGCGAAAGCCACCCCCGAAGAGTTCGCGGAGGACATCCTCGCCCGCACTGTTCACGCGCGGCTGGTGATGGTGGGTGACGACTTCCGCTTTGGCTACAAACAGGCGGGGAATATTGAGACCTTGCGG
>JBBQDH010000196.1:0-11058 GCA_038319515.1 Bryobacterales bacterium | reverse complement strand
ATCGGTTGACCAGCAACGAAGGCAGCCCCGTTCGAACAAATGGATGGTACCAAAGGAGCAACCGAGCCCTAACCGGCCAACAGGGATTCGCCCGTGCGGCAACATGACTCACAACTATAAGCGCAACTGAACAGCCAAGCTGTTCGCTGCGCTTATAGTCCTGCAAGGCAAGGCCACTACGCGATAGGGGCGGCACTTTCATCAGGAATTTGTTCGGGTTCTGCGGCGACTTTAGGGCACAACGTCAATCTTCCATAAGTGCATTGTTTTTTTGGATGACGAACGCCATCTGTGATCCGAGAGCTTGGCCAGTGGTCCGAAATCGAGGGGCTTGACAGGCCACATCAAAACCGCGGCTCTGCCATCCAGTTCTCCATCCACTTCCACGCGGCGAAAGCCCACGATCATGAAACCCGACCGCGCTCAAACGTCTGGCGAGCCGTCGCGTAGGTGAAGTCCCAAATATGAAGCGGTGTACTGCATTTCACCCACACCCATTCGCGACCGGTCAGTTGCGCCCTTGCCATTGCAACAGCTGTAACAGCGCGATTTTGGTGAACTGGTGTCAGGAAACGTTAACCAGTGCGTGCCCTCCCCTCTTCAGTATCCGATTGACACCTTTTAGAAACTGCACCGGCTCAGGAGTATGTTCCACCAGTTCCGTCATGGTCACAAGATCGCAGCTGTTCTGCTGAGATGCCAGAATTTCAATCTGCCAGTTCGGATCGGGATACCGCAGTGGGCCGCCCCCCCACGCCACGAAGCATCTTCGGCAACGGAACCGTGGCACACCCGATATCGCTGGCGCCCTCCTGTCGGATCTGCGCGTGAAGATCTCCCGAATAAAATCGGGATATCTGCGCGCAATTGGGCGTTGGATCGGTAAAACACAAATCACAAGCTTCGCAGCGGGCAATACTCCAGGTAACGTCCTGAAATGAACGTGTTTGTAGTCAGTGAATTTTGGGTCCGTCACAGAGGGGACAAACCTGCGATTTAAGCCGTGATCCATAAGTTGTATTTTAGATCCCGTCCCGACCTGCCGGTTGACGCCGTGAATTTCCCGCACGGCTTTTAACTCCGTTCGGGATGCCGCCTGCCATCATGACGCCGAGCAGAAATCAGTCCAGAGGTACCATGACCTTAAGGGAACTGGATGGGTCGAATGTTGAATTCGCGTAAGTCATCTCCGTTGAGTAATCAACCGGCGAATGCAGTGCAGCCGCGCCGAATCCCGAACGGCTGGCCGTCGCGGCCGGCCCCGGGCCATGTACCCTTCCTGCGTGGAGCGCCCCACACTACCGAACCCGATACAACCGGCTTTCGGACACTGGCCTTCAAGGCTGGCCTTGGCATGCTATTTGTAAGGTTCGCCGGGTTGCCCGAACTGCTGGCGGCCCTGCTGCACGTTAATACTTACCTGTTGTACCTAGTCGGCCCGCCCTCGATCCTGGGAGCCTGTGTAACGGGGGGAATAGGGCGAACCCTCAGAAATCGGGCAGGAAAGATGTGGCTAGGCTTTGTAGTCTGCATGGTCCTCGCGCTTCCATTTAGCTCATGGGTTGGAGGTTCGGTGGGGTTTGTCAAGAGCTACGCGTTGATTTCGTTTCCGCTGCTGTTCGTGGTGGGTGGCCTGACCATTACGTGGAGCAATGTCCGGGCCACTTTTGCGACAATCGGCGCGGCAGGCGTATTTTTTGTGGGGACCGCGACGATGCTTGCAAGAAACGATGCGGAGGGACGACTCACCATGACGGACACCACTCTGACTATCGGGAATTCAAACGACCTGGCCAGTCACCTGATCCTCGTGTTGCCGTTTATCCTCTTTCTCGGCCTGAATAAACGAATACCCGCCGTCCTGCGCTTTCTGTTATTGTTGCCGGCCGCCTACGCGATCAAAATTATTTTGGGAACAGCATCCCGCGGCGCCGTCGTTGCCATGGCTGTTGCATTCGTGTTCGCTCTGTTACGGGCGTCGGCAAAACACAGAATCGTTGCCCTGGGCGCTGCAGGAGTGCTGGCAGTCGCGACACCGCTCATGATCAGCGGCAACGCTCTGGAGCGACTGGCGACACTGTTTGGCAAGGAAAGCGCCTCGTCCAATGCCGAACTGCAGCAAGAGGCCAGAGAGTCGCAGCAGGCGCGCCGTTATCTTCTAATGCAGAGCCTCCGTTTCAGCATGGAGTATCCTGTTTTTGGAGTCGGACAAGGGCAATTCTCCAACTTCGTGGGGAAGACGGCAAAGGCAGAGGGAGTCAGAGGCCAGTGGAACGAGACTCATAACAGCTTTACTCAGGTTTCGAGCGAACTGGGGCTGCCCGCCGTGACTTTTTTTATTCTCGGCATCGGTTTCGCATTCACTACGGTAAGCAAGACATACCGAAAAGCAAGGCGGGCAGGCTACACCGAGATCGCCAATACCTGCTTTTGTTATCTTCTGGCGATGGTTGCCTACATCGTTACCATTGTTTTTCTGGCTAACGCATATCGTTTCTATTTGCCGGCGATGCTGGGCCTTGCAATTGCCATCAAGGCTGCTGCTGAACGGGAGATGTCAGCAGGGCTTGCTTCGGAACCTCAGAAATTTATCGGGTGGACCCACACGTATCCTTTGCGGGGGCGAGCAATATAGTATTCTTGCGGTCCAGACCATCTAAAGCAAACACTCCCCGAGGAAATGCGAATTCTCTACGTTCATTCGACGGTTCAGCCGCCCCCGACCGACATGCAGACCGACCGCTTCTGGCTGCTTTCCAGCGTGCTGGAGGGAGATGTCCTTCAGCCTGTCTGGTTTCGGACGGCTGAAGAGCTGGAGTCCGTCTTTGGACCCGGGTCCTGGCCTGTCCACACCGTAGGAAGGTTTCGGTACCATTGGTTCCTCTCCCCGTCGAGGGGTGTGAGAGCGCGACTCGCAACTTTCTGGTTCTATCTGCGCAAAGGCCTCGAGTTGCACAGACAGCAGCCATTCGACTGCATCGTCGCGTACTCACACATGACCACCGGGCTGTTGGCCGGACTGCTGAAGATGCTCACGGGGGCCAGGCTGGTGATTGAAATTGCGACAAGTCCCCATTTGGTCTACATCACGGAGCGCGCCCGGCCCCGGCTGCGCGAGCGAGTCATGAAACTGTATTCCGACCTCTGCCTTCACCTTTCGATGATGGCGGCAGACCGGGCGCACCTGCTCTATCCCGACCTGTTCGTTCCATATCCCCGGTTACGCAGGATGCCCGCTTCAGTCTTTCACGAGTTCGTTCCGGTGTCAACAATCGACCGCAACGACCAGCGGGAACAGCACGAGCGATATGTACTGATGGTGGGTGCCCCCTGGTACCTGAAAGGCGCGGACGTCCTCGTCAAAGCCTTTCTGGCCCTGGCCCCCGAGTTTCCGGACGTTAAGCTGAAAATTCTGGGCCATTATCCTGATCGGGCGGAACTGGACCTTCTTATCGCGGGTTCGGCTCAGGTGGAAATATTGGCTGCTCGACCTCATCCGGAGGCACTGAAGGTCATCAGCGGTGCCGTAGTTCTGGTCCTGCCAAGCCGCTGCGAAGGGCTGGGCCGGGTGCTCCTTGAGGGGATGGCGGCCGCTGTCCCGGTTATCGGCTCCGACGTTGGTGGAATACCTGTCCTGGTGCGCGACGGCGAGAATGGCTTCCTGATTCCGGTGGAGGATATCAGGGCTCTCACCGCACGCCTCCGGGAACTGCTGCAGGACCCCGGCCTCCGCAGCAGGATGGGCGCGGCCGGCTACGCCCGGGCGCACGGTGATCTCAATGAAAAAGCCTACGTGAGGGAATTCGCGCGTATGGTTGAGGCCGCAGTTGAGGGAACAGGGCCAACCCGACCGCGCTCTGAGAACGCTGCTCTTTGAGGACCGTTACACTGAGATCTGACACTCATGCATTGTGATTTGCCACCCGCGGTCAGCTGTTGCGCTGCCTGCAGGAGCGTTCGAAAGCCGACGCCGGAACTTCGAAAATTTACGCCGGAACAGGGATGAGTTCGCCGCAAGGATCTTCCCCGCCAGCCGGAGCCACGCCCAAACACAAAGAACTGGACCGGGCGCTCGTGGGGGGAGTCGCATGGACAGTCGGTGCCAAATGGCTGTCGCAGATTATTTCCTGGCCGTCGGTTCTGATTACCGCAAACCTTCTGTCTCCGGGCGACTACGGGCTGGTGGAGATGGCCGGATTCTACTTCATTGTCACGAACGTGATGGCGGAGTTTGGGATCGGTATGGCGGTGCTCCAGATGCGCGAACTCGACATGCGCATCGTGGCCCAGCTCAACACGATCGCCGCCGTGTCAGGCGTTCTGGCATTTCTGATTTCAATTGCTCTTGCCCCTCTGATTGCCATCTTCTTTCGGGCACCCGCCTTGCAGAATCTGGTGGTTGTGACCAGCCTGTCGTTCATTCTGACTTCGCTGGAAGCGATTCCGCTTGGCCTGTTGCAGCGGGATATGGACTACCGGAAACTCTCGCTAACGGAATCTGTGCAGGCCGTTCTGACGGCCGTCGTCTCTGTTGGGTGCGCCTGGGCCGGTATGGGCTACTGGTCTCTGATTGCGGGAAATCTCATTGGACGGGCCGGTAATATTGGCCTTGCCGTATACTGGCGTCCGGTTGGATTTGCCTGGCCGCACTATAAGCAGGTAGCCAGGCCCCTTCGTTTCGGCCTCGAAATCGCAGTGCAGCGCGTCATTGGCAGTATTGGAATTCTTTCCGACAGTATGGTTATCGGACGCACGATGGGGCAGGTTCCGGTGGGGGCATACAGGTTGGCGTCGAATCTTGCCGGCACTCCCGCCGACAAGATTGGCGCGCTGATCATGCGCGTCACCGGACCGCTGTTTTCACGGGTACAGGGCGACCGGGAACTGATGCTGCGGTATTACCTTATTTTCAGTGAGACGCTGGCGATGTCGGTCTTTCCATTACTCTTCGGGCTCGCCATCGTAGCGCCGGAAGCTGTCGATCTCCTGCTTGGGCCGAAGTGGGCGAGCGCTGCGGCCCCCCTTCGCTGGCTGGCAATCTTCATGACGATCCGGACACTGGCGTATCTGACCGTTCAGGTGCTCACGACACTACGCTTTACCCGCTTCGGCATGTGGATGTCACTCCTTTCCTTCGTCGCGATGCCGATCGCTTTCTACATTGCATCGAAGCGCGGAGTCGGCGCAGTTGCCGCCGCATGGGTCATCATGTCCCCGTTGACTGTGCTTCCGTTGAAGATCAAAGTGTTCCGGGCGCTCCGGTGCAGCGCCCTTCAGTACCTGCAGGCACTGGCGCCGGCACTTGTCAGCTCAGCCGCCATGTTATTGGCAATCATGGGGTTGCGCGCGGAAATGACGCTGCATGGGTGGGCGGGGCTGGCTGCGGAAGTAGCCGTCGGCGGCCTGGCGTATGCCGTTGTACTTTGGGGCCTTTTCCGCAGTCGCGTAATCAGGTTCATCCGCTTCTTCAAGGGACTTCGCGGGTCGGAGGCCACGGTTCCGGCAGCCCTTTAGCAAAACAGGCCCCCGGCACAGTGGTGTAATCTGGTTATTGGTTCCTGTATGTTACCGATTCGGTACCACTTTATCGTTTTGTCAGAAATGAGCCATGTCAGTCGGTAAATTGAAGATTGTTTTCCTGATCGGCAAAGACGATGCGAGCACGCAGAGTACGATCGCGCGGGTTTGCCAGTCACGTTATGTCGAACCTTTGGCAATTTTGTTGGACACTGCCCGCAATCCGCCGTCTCGGCGCTGGCGGAACCTGAAACGCAACATCCGTCGCGAGGGACTGGCATACATTCCGCACCGGCTGACGGTGGCATTACGGGAGAAGCTGGAATCATTAGCTGATCGCGTTATTCCCCGGCAGCAAGTGGAGGAGTTGATCCACAAGGCTTTCCCGGAGAGAGGCCTGACTGCACTCGCCTCTCGTTATAATTTCCCCGTTTTTGAGGCGGGAAATTTGAATGAGGCACCCGCTATAGACTACCTCAGGTCGCTTCAGGCTGACCTGGGAATCGTGTTGGGGACACGGATACTAAAACGCGCCGCCTTTTCGGTTCCGGCGCAGGGATGCGTAAACCTGCACAAAGGTAAGGTGCCCGAGTACCGCGGGATGCCCCCGGGGTTCTGGGAGTTATTCGACGGGCAGGAAGCAGCGGGAGTAACGGTTCACCTGGTTGACGATGGTCTCGACACCGGCGATGTCTTCGGAACCGGGGACATTCCGATTCATCCGAAAGAAACCCCGGAATCGTTGCGCAGGAAACTGGATGAAGAGGGCGCGCGCGTGATGGCCGAAGTGGTGGACCAGATTGCGCTGGGAACCGCTACCAGAGAACCGCAACCGCAGACCACGTATAAGGCGCGCACCCGCCCGACAAGAGAGCAGACCACAGAATTGGCACGGCGACTGCCGCATTGGCGGAGGCTGGGTGATTTGCGTCAGGCGATTAAGACGGCGGTGTGGCTGCTGATCTTCCATGGCGGAGTCTTTTCGCTGGTGCGCCGCCTGCATGCGGGAAAAAGCCGCGGGGCCATTCTCCTGTATCACCGCGTGAATGACATTTCCGAAGATGTGCTGACCGCGAGTACTCGCCGTTTCGCGGAGCACCTGGTCACACTTCGCCACTACTATCGCACGGCAAAAACTGAGGACATCGTTGATAGTATCGCGAGTCGCTCACCTCTCATGCCCACTACAGTCGCCATCCATTTCGACGACTGCTACCAGGACGTTCGTACCTGCGCCGCGCCGCTGCTGGCTGCGGCTGGCTTGCCCGCAATGACATTCGTGTCGTCCGGCTTCGTGGGTACAGATCGCGTCTTCAGTCACGACAGCGCAAAGTATCCTCAGCGCTTCCCGAATCTGGATGCGCAGGATCTTTGTGAACTGCCCCCGCTTGGTGTTAGCGTGGCCGCCCATACTGTAAACCACGTCGATCTGGGGTCTATCGGCCTTGATCAGGCCAGGATTGAGGTGGAGGAATCCGGCAGATGCCTCGCCCAGCTGACTTCCTGTCCTGTGGATTTATTCTCCTTCCCGTTCGGAAGGCTGGACAACATCCGCGAGGAGGTCAGGGAGATGGTGATGACAGCCGGTTACCGGGGGTTGTTCTCCGCCCACGGAGGCTTTATCAATGAGGGGACTTCCCTGTTTGACATCCCGCGCTTTGGAGTCAGTTCAGACCACTCACCCCTGGCTCTTATGATGGAACTGGAAGGAATCTCCATAAAGCACGTGAAGGCTTGGCTGCGATCAGCTTTTCGGTAGACGCCAGTCTCCCGCACCGGCTTGCGTCATCGCTTCATGGCGCCGTTTCGCCGCAGCCATTGTTCCAAAACCAGCGTATGCCAGAGTTGTTTCGATACTTCACCCTGTGAGAGCGCTTCGTCGACCGCAGCCCTGAGAGCTTTTGCCTCCATCCATCCGCCGCGTACCAGAAGCGTTTCATCTTTCAGTTCTTTCAGGCGACCGCTCCACTTCGATGCCAGCCATTTTTCAACTGGTATCGTAAACCCTTGCTTCCGGCGAAATGCGACTTCAGATCCAACGCGCCGGCGAACGATTTCGCGCAGCACAGCCTTCATTTGTCCGCCGTGAAAATGGATCGTGGGAGGTAGTTTGGCAGCATACTCCCAGATTTGATGGTCAAGAAGCGGGGCGCGGGCTTCCAGCGAATAGTACATGGTGCCCCCGTCCACCTTGGTCATAAATTCGGACGTGAAATGCATACGCCGGTGAAACTTAAGAACGTCTCCCACCAGGTTGCGCGCGGAAGCGAAAGACGCGGGCACCTGCCGGTATGCCACTCCGCGTCCACGGAGCAGTCCGCCCAAAAGAGCGCGTTCTTCAAAGTAGGGAAGACCCAGCCGGACCCGACCATAACCGCCGATACCGCCAACCGCATAATCCATGAAATTCGATGCCCGCCGGAAGGCCGGCACTCGTTTCGCGAGCGGCCCTGCGATATTCCAGAGTTGCAGGGATCCCGTCGGCAATGTCCTGGCAAGACGCTGCGCTTTCCATGCATTGTGAAAAAACGGGTAGCCCAGAAAAACATCGTCGCCGCCATCCCCTGTCAGCAACACGGTGGCTTTTGGCTGTACCGCATACGACACGCGCAGCATGCCTAAAGCAGAGGGGCTGGCGAATGGCTCGCTATAGGCTGCGGTCAGATCTTCGAGCGGAGAAGGCTCGTCGTCATGGAGGTTGACGATCTCATGAGGAACCCCAAGATGCCGCGCTATATCACGTGCCTGCAGGCTTTCGTCATCGGGATCGCCCGGAGTGCCGACAGTAAATGCCCGCACATTGGCTTTTAGCTGCGA
Source organism: Bryobacterales bacterium (assembly GCA_038319515.1). GTDB lineage: Bacteria > Acidobacteriota > Terriglobia > Bryobacterales > Bryobacteraceae > BOG-234. The sequence goes on along the minus strand of JBBQDH010000196.1, from coordinate 2,724 downwards.
AAGAGCCCAGCAGATAAGTGTCGAATCAATGCCGCCGCTCAAGAGCGCGCCAACCGGAACGTCAGAAATGAGGCGCAGTTTCACCGCTTCGACGATCAGCCGCTCGGTTTCTTCCACCGCATCCTCAAAATGAACTGGTGACGCCTCATCCGCCTCTGGAAGAGTCCACCAGGTGCGCTCCACCACTTGCCCGTCGCGCCATTCGAGAAGCGAGGCAGGCGGAAGTTTGTGAGTACCCGCGAAGATGCTGCGCGCTTCGGTTACAAAGCCAAGGTCCAGGAATTCAAGCGCGGACTGAGGGTCGATTTCTCCGGTGAAACCGGCGGCGCGCAAGGCATCGAGCGTTGACGCAAACGCTATACGGTCGCCGGAAAGACTATAAACCAGAGGCTTTACACCCAGCCTGTCCCGCGCCAAAGTCAAGGTGCGCCGCGGTTCGTCCCAGATGGCGAACGCAAACATGCCACGCAGGCGAGGCAGCAGCTTTTCTGCGCCCCACTCCAGATAACCCTCAATCAGGACTTCGGTATCGCACTGTGACCGGAATATGTGGCCTCGCGATTCCAGTTCACGGCGGATCTCCAGGAAATTGTAAATACAGCCATTAAAGACTACTCCGATGGAAGAATCGGATGAGAGCATTGGCTGGGAACCAGCTGCGCTGAGGTCCAGAATCGCCAAGCGCCGATGTCCGAAAGCGACGCAGGGCCAAAGGTAAAGTCCCTCGGCATCAGGACCCCTCCGGGCCAGCGAGGGAAGCATCGACCGAACTGCGGCTTCCGCATTGGATGAGGCGGTTGCGAACGCAACACCCGCGATACCACACATATGCATAAGTGTCGCAGATGACTGTCGGTGCAAGTGCCTCGCGCCCGCACCTCGCCGGCTGGTACAGTCGTCTCCGCGTTATCCTTGCAGGGGAGGAGATCGAGACCGGCAGAACCCTATGAAGCCCCTGCGTCTTCTCGCCATCATTGAGGCTTACTCCATAACAGGACCTGCCAAAAACCTCCTCGAATTCGCTCATCAGGCACGCGAGGAAAATGTCCAAACGACGATCGTCACCTTTACCCGCGGCGGCACGGAAAATTTCTTTATCACGACCGCCAGACAGCAGGGAATCCCCCTCGAAGTCGTGGAGGAACGCGGGCCGTTCGACGCCCGGGTATTTCGTTCCCTGAATGCAATCGCGGCGCGGGTCAGCCCGGACGTAATCCAGACACATGCAGTGAAATCTCACTTTCTGGCGCGAATCGCGGGTTTGCCCCGGCTGGCACCCTGGGCGGCGTTTCACCATGGCTACACATGGCCGACCCTTCGGGCGAGGGCGTACAACAACCTGGACCGCTGGTCTTTGACCGCGGCCGACAAAGTCCTGACGGTTAGTCGTCCGTTTCGCGATGAACTCACCACCTTTGGCGTACCCGCCGACCGGATTGAAATCATCCACAACGCTATTCCCTCCGGCTGGGGAACGAGCGCCCGCCACCCGATGGAAGCCGCCGCGCTGCGGGACCAGACGGGTATTCCCTCCGACCGGAAAGTCATCCTGATCGTGGGGCGTCTGTCCCGTGAAAAGGATCACATCACTCTGCTGGAGGCGGTCGGACGGTTGGACTCCAGCCTGAAACCGCATCTGGTAATTGTGGGCGAAGGGCCCGAACGACCCAACATTGAGCAAAAGATACGGCAACTGCAGCTGGAGGCTCACATCACGCTGACCGGCCAGCAGGCTTCGGCCCAGCCCTGGTATGGGATTGCGGACCTGGCGGTGCTGTCGTCCCTCAGTGAGGGTTCACCGAACGCGCTGCTGGAAGCCATGGCGTGCGGTGCCCCGGTTGTGGCGACGGAAGTGGGAGGAATCCCTGAAATCGTCACGCACGGGGAAAGCGCCTTACTCGTGCAACCCGGCGATCCCGGGCAGATGGAAGCCGCGATCACACGGCTGCTCACGGAGCCGGACCTCGCGATTGGAATAGCCAGGCGAAGCCAGGAGTTGATCGCAGCGCGTCATGCCCCGGAAGCAAGGATGCAGCGACTCGTTACCATCTATCGCGGAATGCTTGCTTAATTCATCAGCCAGTTCTCGAAAGTGTTCCGCAGTTTCTCCCCCAGCCGGTCCCAGTCGTAGCGAGTCTCAACTAACCTGAGAGCCGAATCTGTCAGTTGCGCGCCAAGCGAGGGCGAAGCCGCGAGACCAGCCACGCGGTCGATCCAGCCACCGATATCGTCCGGCTTCACGAGAAGCACATCTTTACCGTTGGTTATATCGAGCCCCTCGGCCCCTAACGGAGTGGAGATCACAGGAACCCCGGCCGCCATCGCCTCCAGAATTTTAAGTCGGGTACCGCCGCCCGTGCGGAGCGGAACCACCGCAGCCAGAGCGCCATTATAGAACGGCCGCACGTCCGGTACGGTGCCAGTCACCGTCACGCCCGGTAAGTCGCCCAGGGCACGCACCGCAGGGCCGGGATTTGCGCCGACAATCGTCAGTTCGGCGTTTCCCAGGCGGCGCAGAATGTGAGGCCAGATCTCATTCGCAAAAAAGAGCGCTGCATCGCTGTTCGGGAAATAATCCATGGCCCCGATAAACACAAGCCGGGGCCGGGGGTTGTCGCCGGCCCCGCTTCCCGCAAAATAACGGGTATCTACACCGTTTTCAATCACGGCCATTCGCGCGTCAGGTGCCATGCGCTGCAATTGCGCCTGCTCCCGTTCGCTGCA
>JBBQDH010000195.1:0-11319 GCA_038319515.1 Bryobacterales bacterium | reverse complement strand
ACGATTTCTACTCGCTGCCGATTCAGCCGGCTCTCGATGCTGATGGCAACCAGCGGACTGTTGTGGTGGAGATGCCGACGGGCAATGTGGCGATTCGCATCTGGACCATGGACGTGGGTCGCATTAAGATGCTGTTCCTCGATACCAACACGCCCGAAAATACAAGGCCCGAAGATCGCAGCATTACCAGCCAGCTGTATGGCGGGGACACTGATACGCGGATCCGGCAGGAAATTGTGCTGGGCATCGGCGGGCTGCGGGCGCTGGACACGATGGAGATGAAGCCCACCGTGTTCCACATGAACGAGGGGCATTCGGCGTTCCTCGCAATTGAGCGGATTCGGTTGTTCATTGAACGGCAGGGGCTGACGTTTGAGGAGGCTCTGGAAGCCACGCGCGTGAACAACGTCTTCACCACCCACACGCCGGTGCCGGCGGGCATTGATCTGTTCGACCCCGGCATGGTTTATCACTACTTCAACGATTTTTGTAAGGCCGCCAATATTGATTTCGACAGCTTCATGGCGCTGGGGCGGAAAAACCCCGCGGACAAGGGTGAGCCTTTGTCGATGGCGATTCTGGCGCTGAACGGCTCGGCGTATCGCAATGGCGTGAGCCGGCTGCATCGCGATATATCGCAGGAAATGTGGCATGGGCTTTGGCCGACGCTTCCCACATGTGAAGTGCCCATTAATTCAGTGACGAACGGCGAGCACAAGCCGAGCTGGGTGAACGGCGATCTGGCGGATTTGTATGACCAGCATCTGGATCCGGACTGGCGCAATCGCTGGAACGACCTGGGGATGTGGAAGCTGATCAAAGACATTCCGGATGAGGAATTGCTGGAAGTGCACCGCCGGCGGAAGCGCCGTTTGATTGCGTTTATTCGGGATCGGCAAACGGCTTCGGCATCACGCAGGAAGGCGGCGGCGGCGGAGCTGCGGTATTCGGCGGAGGTGCTGGATCCGCATGCGCTGACGATTGGTTTTGCGCGGCGTTTTGCCACGTACAAGCGGGCGACGCTGTTGTTCCGCGATGTGGACCGGCTGAAGAAGATCCTGTGTAACCGGGAGCGCCCGGTGCAGATTGTGATTGCAGGCAAGGCGCACCCGAAGGATCAGCCAGGCAAGGCTTTCATTCGTGAGATTGTGCAGCTATCGCGGGATCCGGAACTCTGGAAGCGCATTGTGTTCGTGGAAGATTACGACATGAAAGTGGCGCGGGAACTGGTGCAGGGGGTGGATCTGTGGCTGAACACTCCACGGCGCGGGGAAGAGGCCTGCGGCACCAGCGGCATGAAGGCGGCGATGAACGGGGTGCTGAACCTCTCGGTGCTGGATGGCTGGTTTGACGAGGCTTACGAAATTTCCGGCGGCTGGGCGATTGGCGACCGCGAAGAATATTCTGAAGAACAGGACGCCATTCACGCCAGCAACATTTACTACCTGCTGGAGAGCGAGATTGTGCCGATGTACTTTGCGCAGGCCGAGGGCGCGGTGGCTTCGGAATGGGCCCGCCGCATGAAGGAATGCATGGTGAACCTGACACCTCGCTTCGACGCGCGGCGGATGGTGAATGAGTATACAGAGCGGCTGTATGATCCGGCGCACGCGAACTGGCAGAAGCTCGCTGCGGGCGGGTTTGCGGATGCTCGCGAACGGGCGCGATGGAATGCGCAGGTGCAACGCATCTGGTCGCAGGTGAATTTCGTGGATCCGGGGACCGCACCTGCGGGACCGGTCATGAGCGGGAAGCCTATTTTGGTGCGGACCGCGCTCTATTTGGCGGGGCTGCAACCGACCGATGTGCGGGTGGAATGCGTGCTGGGCCGGATCGGAGCCAGCGGCGGACTGGAAGAGACAGAAGTGCTGGTGCTGCCTTACACGGAAAGTTCGGGTGAGACGGCTATATTTGAGAGGGAAATTGTGCCGTCGCAGACGGGGCGTTTGGGATATGCTGTGCGGGTGAGTCCGAATCACAATGACGACCCGCTGACGCGTCCGGTGACGAGTTTGATCAAGTGGGGGACACGATAAAGATCGGGCATCGCGGCACGCGTTTTCTCGCCTACGCGGCGGTCTTCATACTTTGGGGCGGATCGTTTCTCGCGGTGCGTGAAATTGTGCTGGTGGTGCCGCCGTTTCTCGCTGCGGCGTTTCGGTTTTCCGTGGCAGGCCTGGCGCTGTTGCTGTGGGGCCTGATAAGCGGCGCGGTTCGGCCTTCAAGGCGTGAGGTAGGGTCGACAGCGGCGTTGGGGCTCGCGATGTTCGCCGTCAACTATGCCTGCCTTTTCTGGGCGGAACAGCGCGTGTCATCCGGGTACGCGGCCATCATTTCATCCACGGTGCCGGTTTGGGTGTTTGCTGGGGAATGGCTGTGGCTGCGGTCCATTCGGCCAAATGGCATGGCTTTGACCGGCATGGGGCTGGGGGTGAGCGGCGTGGCGCTGCTGGTGCTGCCGGAGAGCAGCGGCGAATGGACGCCGGGGGCGGTGGCATTGCTGACGGGGGCCTTGTGCTGGGCCGGCGGGACGTTGTGGAGCCGGCGACTGCCAATGCCGAAATCGCGACACGTGAGCGCCGGTTTGCAGATGGCATTCGGGGGCGGATTCCTTTGTGTGCTTTCGGCGGCGGTGGGGGATTTCGGTCGCCTGCCCGCCATCGCGGCGGTGTGGACTCCGCGCCTGACTTTCGACATGGTCTACCTGATTGCCGCGGCTTCGATTGCGGCGTTCCTCGCGTTCGTGTGGCTGATTGAGCATGAGCCCGCCAGCCGGGTGACGAGCCATGCTTATGTGAATCCCCTGATCGCGGTGTTGTTGGGCGCGGTGGTGGCCGGGGAGCGGCTGGCGCTGGTGCAGATTGCGGGCGCGGCCCTGGTGCTTTTGGGCGTGGTGTTCACGCTGCGGGCGCGCAGCGGGTAGAGTGCCGACAGGAAGACGGTGTGCGATGCCGAAGAGGCGCAACCGCGCATTTCACGATTCGGTTGTCACCGCGATAGTCCTTCACGACATCACGCGTTTCTGTGGGTTGGGCGAGATTCGCGTTAGCGCGGATTGTGCCGCGGGCAAGACTCCGACAGTCTCATCGCAGAGCACGCCGTTCTGACGGGAGCGGCGTAGGATCATGGTGGGGTATGCTGATACTCCACGTAAATATCCACGTCAAGCCGGAGCACCTGGACGCCTTTATCGCGGCCACTATTGAGAACGCCCGCGACAGCGCGCAGGAGCCTGGCATCGCCCGGTTTGACTTCGTGCAGCATGCCGACGATCCAAACCGGTTCAGCCTGTGGGAGGTCTATAAAACGGAAGACGCCGTGCCCGCGCACAAGCAAACCGAGCACTTCGCGAAGTGGGCGGCGACGGTGGAGAGCATGCTTGTTGAGCCCCGCACGCGCTGCTGGTACAAGAGCGTTTTCCCCGGCGACGAGAACTGGTAATGCGGTTTGAATTCGCCACGGCGGCGAGGATCGTGTTCGGGCAGGGCGTGGTGGCGGATCTGGCTGCGCTGGCGAAGCCCTTCGGCAAACGCGCCTTCGTGGTGACCGGGAAAGACAAGATCCGCCGCGCCGGTATTGTGGCGGATCTGGAAGGCGCCGGGTTCACGTGCTGTCTGTTCGGCGTGCCGGGCGAACCGACCGTGGAACTGGTGCGGGAGGGCGCGGAACTGCTCCGCGCCGCCGGGGCCGGCGTGGTAATCGCCATTGGTGGTGGTAGTGCGATGGATGCCGCGAAGGCAATTGCCGCGATTGCTCCCAACCCGGGCGATGTAATGGACTACCTGGAAGTGGTGGGGGCGGGGAAGCCGCTGCCGAACGCGCCCATTCCGTTCATTGCGGTTCCCACCACGGCGGGGACGGGGTCTGAGGTCACGCGCAATGCAGTGCTGGGGTCGCCGGTGCATGGGGTGAAGGCGAGTTTGCGGAGCCCGCTGATGCTGCCGAAGATCGCGCTGGTGGATCCGGAACTGACGCTGGCGCTGCCGCGCGATATCACCGCGAGTACGGGTCTGGATGCGTTGACGCAATTGATTGAGCCATTCGTTTGCTTGCGGGCGAATCCGGTGACGGATGCTCTTTGCCGTGACGGGATCGCCATGGCGTGGCGCAGCCTGCCGCGTGCATGCGCGAACGGGCGGGACCTGGAGGCGCGGGTGGGAATGTCGTACGCGAGCCTGCTGGGCGGGCTGGCTCTGGCGAATGCCGGGCTGGGTGTGGTGCACGGGTTTGCGGCACCCATTGGCGGCGCGTTTGATGCTCCGCACGGGGCCGTGTGCGCAGCGTTACTGCCGCATGGCATGGCGGCGAATATCCAAGCCCTGCGGGAGCGTGCTCCGGAGAGCGATTCGCTGATGAAGTTTCGGGAACTGGCGCGGATGCTGACCGGCGATGCGGAAGCGATTCCGGAAGACGCCGTGCAGAAGGTTCGGGATCTGGTGCGGGCGCTACAGATTCCCGGGCTGCGGGCCTGGGGGATAACGAATGGCGATGTGGCGGGGCTAGCAGAAAAGGCCGCGCGGTCCGGCAGTATGAAATCGAATCCGCTGCCGCTGACCGTGGATGAATTGTGCGGGGTTTTGGCCGCGGCGCTTTGAACCCGGCCGCGGCGCTTTGAACCTGGCCGCGGCGCTAAGTCGGGTCGCGGCCCGCCCACAGATTCATGGTGCCGAGTTCGTCGTGTCCTGTGGCTTTCAGGTAGAGGAACAGCTGCATTCGATAGGCGGCGTAGTGGCTAACCACCAGGCTGAGGATCATAGAGGCACGGCTGTTCTTGTGGCCGAACATCGCAATCTCGCCGCACAGGTGCTCGTCGGAAACAATGTCGAGGAGTGCAGTGAAGAGCGCTGCATGCGTTTTGATTTCGTCGATGGCGGCTTCGAGGCTCATGTCTTTGGTGGAGGGGATGCCCGTCTTCCATGCCGCAACCCATTCGTCCATGACGAAGCTGTCTTTCAAAACAGCCCGCAGGTGGATGGGGCCCATGATGGCGAGGTAGCGCATCAGCTCCACGGTGCTGCGCTGTTTGGGAGACGGGCGGTAGTCCGGCGCGTCAATCTTCGAGGCCAGATGCAGCAGGACGTGTAGTTCGGTCTTGAGTGCGTTGAGGAGTTCGGCTTTTTTCAGGATCATGATTTGTCGTGGATGCCCTGCCTACTTTTTCAGCGTAGCCGGAACCAGAACGCCGGTGCCGTACTTTTCAACGGACCTCGTTTTCATGTTGTACACATCGCCGGGGGAGAGCACGAAGTAGGGCTTCTCCCATGGCTGGTAAGCATGGGTGGTGTCGTGGATGGTGACTTTCCACTTGCCGATGACTTCGAAGCGGTCGCCGTTCACCACAATCGCAGTGCCCTCCGAAATGCCGATGCCGAGCAGGTTGGGGTACTTCTTCATCACCGGAATCAGATCATCCCAGCGGTTGCGTGTATTGATGTGCTGGTCGATGGCGCTTTTCCGCAAGAAAGCAAAGCCGTGTTCGTGTTCCGGCTCAGGCGTCATCATGATTTCCGATCCGGCAACTGCCCCGCGCACCAGGTAGTCGCCCAGAATGGTGGCTCCGGCGGAACTGCCGGCGATGACGCCGCCGCGTTCCAGCACTTTGCGGAATTCTTTCAATGTGAGCGTGCCCGCATAGGAATCGACCACGTTCCATTGGCGGCCACCGTCAAACCACACGCCTGCGGCATCGCGCAACACGCCGGCGAACTCTTCGGTATCCGCAACTTTGGGGTCCGCCGTGTGCAGCATGTGGACGTTGGTGAGGCCTAGTTTGCGCCAACCGGACAGCACAAAGTCTTCCTCATAAACCCGGAGCTTGCCATCTGCCGTGCGGTTGCCGCCTGCAGTGGGGACCACGATAATCTTTGCGTCCCTGCCGCCTGCGCGGTTGATGAAAGTTTCCAGGATGCCGGTGCCTGCGGCGGATCCGCCGCCCTGGATGACGAGAGTTCCTTTTACAGGCCCATATTCGGGCACCTGAGCGGTGAGGCCGGCAACCAGGAAAATCAGCGATAGAGTGGAGCGATGAAGTGTCATACCTTCTGCGATGGTAAACCAGGGATAGAATAAAGGCCATCCTGTATGAGATTCGCGAGTCTGATTCTGTGCATCAGTAGGCTGGCCATGGCTGCCGAACCGGGCACTCCGGCGGAGCATTTTGAACTCAACGTGCGGCCCCTGCTGGCGACGAAATGCTATAGCTGCCACACGGATGCGAAGTCAGGCGGCCTGCAGCTGGACACGCGGGAGCATCTGCTGGCGGGCGGGAATTCCGGCCCTGCCATCAAGCCGGGTGACCCCGAAGGCAGTCTGTTGATACAGGCTCTGCGTCACACCCATCCCCGCCTGAAAATGCCGCCGGGCGCGAAGTTGCAAGATGAGCAGATTGCAGCAGTAGCTGCATGGATCAAGGCGGGCGCCGTCTGGCCTGCCGGCGCGGCAAAGGCTCCAAAGTATGTCATCACATCGGAACAGCGGTCCTTCTGGTCTTTCCGGCCCGTGGTGGAGCCGGTCGCCCCGAGAGTCAAAGACGCGAAGTGGGTGCGCACCGATGTGGACCGGTTCATTCTGGCGAAGCTCGAAGACAAGGGCTTATCGCCGGCGCGCCCGGCTGAGAGACGCACGCTGATTCGGCGGGCGTATCTGGATTTGACGGGCCTGCCTCCAACGGCAGCTCAGGTGGAGGCGTTTTTGCTGGATAAGTCTCCGGATGCGTTTGCCAAAGTGGTGGACGCCTTGCTCGCGTCACCGCGCTACGGCGAACGATGGGGGCGGTACTGGCTGGATATCGCGCGCTATTCAGACGACAAGCTGAACTCCACCCAGGATGAGCCTTATACGAATTCGTTTCGCTATCGCGACTGGGTGATCGGGGCGTTTAATTCGGACATGCCCTACAACACGTTTGTGAAAGCGCAGATTGCGGGCGATCAACTGCCGGAGAAGCAGAAGTATATTGCCGGGCTGGGGTTCTATGCTCTCAGTCCGGAAATGCAGGATGACCGTGTGGATGCGACCACGCGCGGCTTCCTGGGTCTTACGGTTGCCTGTGCGCAGTGTCACGATCATAAGTTCGATCCCATTCCGCAGTCGGATTACTATTCGCTGCTGGGTGTGTTTGCGAATACGTCGCTGAGTGAATCTCCGCTGGCCCCGAAGGATCAGGTGGAGACTTATAAAGCGGCTAAGAAAAAGGCTGACGATAAGAAGAAAGAGCTGGATAATTTTATCGACGCTCAGTCGGCAGGCCTGGCGGATATTCTGTCGCGAAAGACAGCGGCCTACATGCTGGATGTGGCCGGAGAGAGCCCCGATACATCACTCGATGATGAAGTGCGCGGCAAGTGGAAGAAGTATCTGGCCTCGCCCGAAAAAGATCACCCGTTTCTGAAAGCCTGGTTTGCCGCGAAGAGTTCAGCAGAACGCCGGAAGGCAGCGGAGGAGTTTCAGTCACTGCTGCTGGCGGTGAGCGCGGAGCGGAAAGTTGTGGAAGATAAGAACCACATTACGCTGGGTCTCGATCCGAGCCGTAACGATCTGAGTCAGGCGAATTTAGTGTCGATGGACCGGGACCGGTTCTTTCTTTGGGACAACGTGTTTGGCGTGCGTGGGGTATTGCGCTTTGGCGATGGCAAGCTTGACCGGTTTCTTGCGGGCCAGTGGAAGGATCATGCGGCAGAACTGCATGCGGAAGTGAAAGCGCTGAAATCCGCGATGCCACCCGAGTATCCATACCTGCAGATCATTGAAGACAAGGCGAAACTCGCGGAACAAAAGGTCTGGATCCGCGGTGACCGGAATAACCCCGGGGACCCTGCTCCGCCCCATTTTGTGAGCGTGCTGACCACCGGGGACCCGCAGCGTTTCGGCAACGGCGCGGGCCGGCTGGAACTGGCCGAAGCGATTGCGGACCCGGCCAACCCGCTCACCGCGCGCGTGATGGTGAACCGGATCTGGCAGCATCATTTCGGGCAGGGCCTGGTGCGGACGCCGAGTAATTTCGGGTCGCAGGGGGACCGCCCCAGCCATCCGGAACTGTTGGATTATCTGGCCGCTTCTTTCGTGAAAGACCGCTGGTCCGTGAAGAGTCTGCATCGGCGGATCATGCTCTCAGCGGTTTATCAGTCGAGTGCCGAACCGACGGAGAAGAACGTGGCGGTGGATCCGGATAATCGTCTGGTGTGGCGGTTCAACCGGCAGCGGCTGGACGCCGAATCGCTGCGTGATGAATTGCTGTTGATGTCGGGCAGGCTGGATCTGAAGGAAGGTGGTTTGGCGGTGCATCTGGGTAAGGAAGACATGCGGCGAACGGTCTATAGCTTTGTGAGCCGCCGCAAACTCGAATCCGATTTTGCATTGTTTGATTTTCCGAATCCAAATAACACCAGTGAGCAACGCAATGCGACGAACGTCCCGCCGCAGCGTTTGTACTTCATGAATAACGACTGGGTCATCACGCAGGCCAAAGCCGTGGCGGAACGCTTGCAGGGTGACGGACGACTGCAGGGTGATGACGCAAAGAAGATTGACGAAGCTTACCGCCTGCTTTACCAGCGACTTCCTTCCGTGCAGGAAAAGAAACTTGGCCTCGCCTTTGTGGCCGGGCAGGGCGCGAAAGCCTGGGCCGAATACGCGCAGGTGCTGCTGACTTCGAACGAATTTCAGTTTCTGGATTAACCGATATGATGACCAGACGGGATTGTCTTAAGAACTTCGGAACCGGTTTCGGGATGACCGCGTTTGCGCAACTGGCCGGCGCGACGGCTGTATCGTCGAATCCCCTCACGCCGAAAGCCCCCCACTTCCCGGCCAAAGCGAAGCGCGTCATCTTTCTGTTCCTGAACGGCGGGCCTTCCCAGGTGGATACCTTCGATCCCAAGCCCATGCTGGATAAGTACGACGGCAAGCCAATGCCGGCGGGCAATCTGAAGACGGAGCGCAAGACCGGGAACCTGCTGAAATCGCCGTTCGGATTTAAGAAGTACGGGCAAAGCGGGATCGAAGTCAGTGATATTTTCTCTAAGATCGGCGAGAAGATCGATGACTGCTGTGTGATCCGGTCCATGTACACTGACAGGCCGAATCATGAGCCCTCGCTGTTGCTCATGAACACCGGCGACAAGCAGGTTGGACGGCCTTCCCTGGGCTCCTGGCTCACATATGGCCTCGGTTCTGAAAACCAGAACCTGCCGGGATTTGTGGTGCTGTGTCCGGGCTTTCCGGTGATTGGTCCGCAGCTCTGGGCGTCCACCTTCTTACCCGCCGTCTATCAGGGCACCTACATCCCGAACAATGAGAAGACGCCGGATAAGCTGGTGCAGTACATCCGCAACCCGGAACTGAGCGCGACTGAGCAGCGGCGGCAACTGGATCTGCTGGCCAGTCTCAATGAGATTCACCTGCGGCGCGCCGGCCAGGATCGTGAACTGGAGGCGAGCATTCAGGCCGCTGAGATTGCCTTCCGCATGCAGTCGGAAGCGCCCGATATCTTCGATATCTCAAAGGAATCCCCCAAGGTTCGTGAGCGTTATGGCGACAGTGATTTCGGGCGCGGCTGCCTGATGTCGCTCCGGCTGATCGAGAAAGGCGTGCGGATGGTGCAGGTGTATCACGGCAATTCACAGCCGTGGGACAGCCATGACGACATCATGTCCCACAAGCGCCTGGCGCGTGACACCGACGGGCCTGTTGCCGCCTTACTGGAAGACCTGAAGTTGCGCGGCCTGCTGGATGAAACGCTGGTGATTCTGAGTGGTGAGTTCGGGCGCACGCCCGTGGTGGAAGTGAGCGGTCTGGTGAAGGTGCAGAACGGGCGTGACCACAACAGCCACGGCTTCTCGACAGTGCTGGCAGGCGGCGGGATTAAGCGCGGTCACGTGCACGGTGCCACCGATGATTTCGGCTTCAAAGCCGTGGATAAGCCGGTGCACATTCATGACCTGCACGCGACCGTCCTGCATTTAATGGGCTTCGACCATACGAAGCTGACTTACCGCTATAGCGGCAGGGATTTCCGGCTGACCGATGTCGCCGGTAATGTGGTTCAGGAAATTCTGGGGTAGCCGGCCAGTTCGGCCACTCTGTTACGCAGATCCTCAGGGGTGATCGCATGGGTGACGGGCGGGCCCACGCGCACCGTCACGCGCGGTCGCCACACGTTCTCCCAACTGCGGAAACAATCGCCACCTTTGCAGCTCAATGGATGCCCGTAGAGCCCGCCAATGCCAATGGGCACGATGGGTACCGACAGGCCCCGCACCATCCGTTCATAGCCACGCTTGAATTCCTTCACCTCGCCATCCAGCGTGATATGGCCCTCCGGGAAGATCGCGAGCATGTCGCCGCCTGCAAGGTGCTCATTGGCTGCACGCAGCGCGAGCGTAATGGCGCGCGGCGTGGTGGTTTCCACCGGGATGGCCCGCAGCATACGAAAAATGGGGTGCCCCACCGGCATCTCGTAAAACAGCCGGCGCATCATGAAACGGGCCGTGCGGGGAGTGGCAAGGCCCACAAACAGGGAGTCCACATAGGTGATGTGATTGGCGACCAGCAGCGCCGGGCCCTGCTGCGGGATGTGGTGTGCGCCTTCCACCTCCACGCGAAAGAGGATGTTGATGAAGCAGCGCATCACGAAGCGGAAGCACGCCAGCGGCATCACGGCCACGATCAGGAAAGAACCGGCGAACATCACGACGCCGACCACCAGGATGATTCGGCCGGCGTTCCAGTGCAGTTGATCGTGCAGCAGGGAGAGCAGACCGGAAGCCGCGATGACGCCCAGCATATTCGCGAAATTGTTCGTCGCGATGATTCGGCCTTTTTCTTTTGCGCCGGCGCGTTCCTGCAGCCACGCATTGAGGGGCACTGCAAACAGGCCCGCGCCAAAGCCCAGGCCGACCAGCCAGCCGAGCGCCCACGAGTAGTTTCCGGTGATGCCCAGCGCGATGGCGCAGATACCCATGATGAATGAGCCGACCGGCACCAGACCCAGTTCAATGTGCTTGCCGGAGAGTGTCCCTGCTGCGATGCTGCCCAGTCCGATTCCTGCCGAGAGCGCCGTCACCAAAAAACCTACACGTGATTCCGACACATGCCAGACTTCCGTGCCCGCCAGGATCAGGGCCAGCTGAAACAGCGCGCCAATGAACCAGAACCAGGAGATGCCAATCACCGAAAGAGTGAGCGTGCGCTGCTGCAGGATGACGCGGCTGCCCGCTGCAATTTCTGAGAACGGATTCCAGTGGAACGGTTCGCGGGCACCGGCTGCCGGCACCTTCCGAATATGCAGGCTCAGCAGTGATCCGACGACTGCGATTGCGA